>CAYRDY010000027.1:0-22123 GCA_964423195.1 uncultured Catenibacillus sp.
GGCTTGCCGAGAGGCACGGTGTCTTTCAGACCGTCCATCTGCCAGATGTTCCAGGAGATTTTATTCGTCATATGCCGCAGCAGTTTATCGTCCGGCTGCCGATCCCATCGTTCCTCGTAATAATCCGTGAAGGTCAACAGCAGATTGATCCTGGCGATCAGAACATTGTCTCCCTGATACTCATATCCGTATGTCGCCTCAAAAGCGCGAATCGCCCATTTCAGCCACTCATCATAAGTGTCGGTATTTTCATTCACAATCCGCAGCTTTCTGTCAAGCATTCCGATACGCCTGATCGGCGGGACAATCAAATCTCCTGTTGACACATCGTAGCGGGAGACAAGATAGGGCGCCTCACCGCAGGTGATCTCAAGTCTTCGAGAATCCACATAATATTGCCATTTTTTTCGCTTCGGAAATTCAATTTTCCCTTCCGTAACCGTCCATGTGTGATCCTCATTTTCCGTATTGAAGACATCCTTGCGGCCGAACCATTCTTCATCGAGGTAATTATTCATTTTGTTGCACAACCACGCGGGTGTGAACACCTCCGCTTTTTTCCTTGTGCGCTCCGCCTGCGTCTCCTGCGATTTCTGTATGCGGGGCCGGATAATGTCTGTGCACTGCAGCAACGCATCCCCGTTCATCTGCGCCTTGTCCGTGAAATCCTTACCATATTCTTCGTAGGTATCCGTTGCCCAGATGATATTTTTTTTGGTCGATTTATCCTGGAGCAGCAAATCCAGTACATTCACAATCGGATAGCTGCCCATGTCAATCAATTTCTCCACAAGAAAAACCCCTCCCTTCCGCTAATCTAAGAACTGCCTCACAACCGTCTGCAAGAAGGGTATTTTGCGATTCGTACATTGAACTCTTCAGCATTTCAGCAGGCGTTATAATAAACGGCCTGATCGGAAAATGCCATTCAACATAGCGCGGAATATCTTTCTAGTTGGAGACTCTCGATTTTTCGTGATCAATGCGAAGACGATCACATTCGTATCAACGACAGCATAAATCTTCACCTCTTACTCGCCTTCCTTGCCGATCGAACTTGCGTAATTTCATCATTAATCTCATCTAAAGATAATTCGGGAACGTCCTTTGCCTGTTCAAACATATCCTCAAGAGCGTCCAGCGCTTCCGTACGTGTGACCATTTCTCTAGGTAATGTCGTCTCAAACGGGATTCCTCTGTCCAGCTTGCTCCTCACAAGGAACATTCGGATCGCTGTTGGCAGATCCAAGCCCAATGACTCATAGATCTCTGTGACTTCCTGTTTTAACTTTCTATCGACTCGCGCCTGAACCAATACCTGTTCTGACATGATAATACCTCCTTTTATATGTGTTAGCTATATAATCGTATGATTTCTATATATCTATTATATATGCTTTATATAAAAATTCCAAGTATATCCGAGACATTGATGACATGCTCCAGAACGGTCTGTTCTTTTCCATCCTCATTGATATGCGCTGTCATTTCCTCTTCACCTCGTCACCCGTCTTTTCTTTCCCGACGTTTTCTCCCGCGGCCGGATCAGGCATTTTTTATCATAGCCGATCAGATCCTCCCGCCCAGCCGCGGTCAGCGCCTCGGCGACCAGATCATAATTTTTCGGGTCACGGTACTGGATCAGCGCACGCTGCATGGCTTTCTCGTGCGGGTCCCTCGGCACGTAGACTTTTTGCATCGTCCGCGGGTCGTATCCCGTATAATACATACAGGTGGAGAGTGTGGACGGCGTCGGGTAAAAATCCTGCACCTGCTCCGGCATATAGCCCAGATCGCGCAGATATTCAGCCAGCACCACGGCCTCCCTCATCGTCGAGCCCGGATGTGAGGACATCAGGTAGGGCACAAGGTATTGATCCTTTCCAAGCGCCCGGTTGATTTCACGATATTTTTTGACAAAGTGACGGTAAATGCTGTTCGACGGCTTGCCCATCTTCTCAAGGACGGCGTCCGATACATGTTCCGGCGCCACCTTGAGCTGTCCGGAGACATGATAGGCGCATAATTCCCTCAAAAATGTGTCATCCGCGTCCGCCAGCACATAATCAAAGCGAATTCCCGACCGGATGAACACTTTCTTCACGCCCGGCAGCGCCCGCAGCTTGCGCAGAAGTTCCAGATAATCCGAGTGATCCGCCCGCAGATGCTCGCAGGGTTTCGGAAAAAGGCACTGCTTTGTCGGACAGGCACCTCTCTCCATCTGCCTGTCACAGGCCGGATGGCGAAAATTGGCCGTCGGCCCGCCCACATCATGGATATATCCCTTAAAGTCCGGATCCTCGGTCAGCCGCTTTGCCTCGGCCAGAAGCGATTCATGGCTGCGCGACTGCACAATGCGCCCCTGATGGAATGTCAGCGCGCAGAATGCACACCCTCCGAAACAACCACGGTTGCTCGTGAGGCTAAACTTCACCTCCTGGAGGGCGGGCACGCCGCCAGCCTTGTCATAGGACGGATGCCACGTGCGCTGATAGGGCAGATCATAGACGGCATCCATCTCGCTCTGCGAAAGTGGCTTGGACGCGGGATTCTGCACCACGAAAAGGTGCTTGCCATACTGCTCCACCAGCCGATGCCCGCTAAACGGATCCGTATTGATATACTGCGTGTAAAAACTCTGCGCGTATACTTTCTTGTCAGCGCGGATCTCATCGTAGGACGGCAGCATCTGATAATCATAGACGTTCTCCAGCGATTCAGTCTTATACACCGTACCGTCCACAAACGTAATGTCCCGCACCGCCAGTCCACTGGCCAAGGCATCCGCAAGTTCGACGACTGAGCGCTCGCCCATGCCGTACATCAAAATATCCGCGCCGCTCTCAAGCAGCACCGAGCGCCTGACCGTGTCACTCCAATAGTCATAATGGGCCAAACGCCGCAGACTGGCCTCGATGCCACCGATCAGGATCGGCACATCCCTGTAAACCCTGCGGATCAGGGAGCCGTAGACGATCACCGCGCGATCCGGGCGCCTGCCAAAGGCGCCGCCCGGCGTGTAGGCATCACTGTGCCGTCTCTTTTTCGACACTGTATAGTGATTGACCATCGAATCCATGTTTCCGGCGCTGACTAAAAATCCCAGCCGCGGGCGGCTGAACACCTGTATGCTCTCCTCCCGCCGCCAGTCCGGCTGCGCAATGACGCCCACCCTATATCCGGCGGCCTCCAATACGCGCGTGATGATGGCATGGCCGAACGATGGGTGATCGACATAGGCATCGCCCGACACGTAGACAAAATCAACAGATGACCAGCCGCGCCCGCGCATTTCCTCCGCGCTCACGGGAAGAAACTCATTTGCCAAAATTT
The DNA here is from genome assembly GCA_964423195.1 of uncultured Catenibacillus sp. Lineage (GTDB taxonomy): Bacteria > Bacillota > Clostridia > Lachnospirales > Lachnospiraceae > CAKRHR01. The sequence continues at coordinate 3,334 of CAYRDY010000027.1, forward strand.
ATCACCGCCTCATATTCTCCACACTTGTCTGTCCTTGTGTTTTCAGTTTTTCATAGGTCCCCTCAAAAATCTCTTTATAGCTCCGGATGTAATAATCCGCCATTCGCCGTATGAGCGACCTGTCGGAGGCCGCAAAGTCATCCTCCACGGCACAGGTCTTCATTCCGGCGCTGATGGCGGCCTGCAGCCCGTTCGGGATATCCTCAAATACCAGGCAGTCCTCCGGCGCCACCCCAAGCCTCGACGCGCACTCCAGGTAGACATCCGGCGCAGGCTTGCCCCGTCGGATATCCTCACCGGTGATAATCTCCTCAAAATAATCCCACAGGCCATGCCCGTCCATCACCGCCCCCGTGAGTTTCCTCGAATTGCTCGTGGCGACGGCGCACGGTATGCCCTTCTCTCTCAGATACTGCACAAACGCCTTGAATCCGTCTTTGAGCGGCACCTCATAGCGATATTTCTCATAGGCCATCTCATCCCAGTCACTGATCATCTTCTCAATATCGTCCGCGATGGCAAAAGTATTCTTAAAATATTGCGCTGTCTCTGTGACACTGACGCCCGCGATATCCGACTGCAGGCTCTCCGGCATCTCAATGCCGAAGCGCGCCAGATATTCGATATCGATATCCCGCCACATCCACATAGAATCGACTATGGTGCCGTCCAGGTCAAAAATCACCGCTTTGATATGATCAAGCATAAAAACGCCTCTTTCATTTCAGATCAGCCATACCGGCACATACCAATTTTTTGAATCCACCGGCAGCAAATCATGTATCATGCAAATCACATTCCCCGTTCCGATAGTTACCTTGAGTTCACGCATCGAATCAAACATTTCCGGCTTCTCTACCGCGTCCAGCACGGCAAAATTCTTGACAGCGTTCTTTCCGGGCGAAGCCGCTTTTTTTATTTCAATCGGACATATCTCACCGTTTTGATAAATCAGCAGGTCAATCTCCTTCTGATCCTTATCCCGATAATAAAAAACAGGCGGTTCCTTCCCAGCGTTCAGGTAACTCTTATAAATTTCAGAAAATACATAGCTCTCAAAGAAGGCGCCTGACATTGCGCCGCGCTCAAGGGCTTCCGGATTTCCCCATTTCAACAGATAGGCCGCCAGTCCAGTGTCAAGAAAATGCATCAACGGCATCCTGACAACACGCTTTAACACATTGTTGGAATAAGGCTGCACCAGAGCGACAATATTTGAAGATACAAGGATGGAAAGCCATTTTTTTGCCGTCGGCGCGGAAATGCCAACTGCCTCGGCAAGTGCCTCATAAACCACAGGTTTCGATGTGTGTGCGGCGGCAACTGTCATAAAATGAAAAAAATCCATCTCATCGGCCACCTGCGCCAGATCACGGATATCCCTCTGCAGATAAGTATCCACATAAGATCGGTAAAACAGCTCGCCGTCCATTTCCTTATTCACATACATTTCCGGCATAGAGCCCTTAAAAATCCGCGCATAGATCTCATTTAACTGCCGTCTTGGCAGATGCGCGGCCCGCCCGGCAAGATGTTCATAATTCGTCGTATACGGCTGGCTCTCGTATCCGTAAATTTCCGCGTCCGATAATCCGGGCAGGTGGACAATTCCTACGCGACCGGCAAGACTCTCACTGACATTTTTCATCATGTGAAAAGACTGTGAGCCTGTCAACCAGAAATCACCTTTCCTTCCGCCCATGTCCGCGTGCATTTTAATGTAAGGCAACAACTCCGTGGCATACTGTATCTCGTCGATGAGTACCGGCGGCGTATATTTTTGCATAAAAAGCGCGGGATCACGCTTGGCCAGATAGCGGACATCCGGATCATCGAGTGTCACATATTTTCTGTCCCTCTCAGACAATTGTCTGAGCATCGTCGTTTTGCCGACCTGGCGCGGTCCTGTCACGAGCAACACAGGAAACATTTTCGATATTTGAAGCACTGTCTGTTCTATCGCCCTTTTAATATACATCTATCATGCCCCCCGAACGAAATGATGTTGACTAAACTAAATTATAATTTTATTATAGACGCATTCTGGAAAAATGTCAAGAGATTCATAACGACCAGCGCCAGCCTGATCTCATGTCTGCCAACTCCAGCTCATAGTCTATGTCTGCCAGTGCCAACACGGATTCATGTCTGCCAGCGCCAGCCCGCCGGATATTTATTCTTCAGGACACCGCGCGAGACTTTGCCAAACCCCAGCGGGAAATGGTCCACGCACACCAGATACCAACCGTCCTCAAGGCTCTCGTCCACTTCCAACGTCTCGCACTTTAAATATTTGACCGCCTCGGCGTCTGTGTGCGAATAATTCACGATGTGCCCGCACTCTTTCGCCGAGAGGCCCATCGCGAGGGCGCCGCTCGGCTCAAAGCGTTGCTTTTTGATATTGCCCAGATACCAGCCGCATCGCAGCACACGCAGTCCGGCCAGGTCAATCATCGTCTCAGGCAGTTCATACAGATGATCGCCGACGACCCGCAAGCGCCTGGCGTCAAAAGGCCGGGTTATTTTCGCATCTCTTAAAAATTCAAAAAAAATGTCCATCGCGCTGTCGCTTGGCCGCATCCCCATACCTTCTGTGACGATCCGAGGCGCCTTGGCGCTCATCCCCGTGCCTTCTGCGACTATCTGCTGAGGCGCCTTGGCGCTCATCCCTGCCTCACCCGCTTTTTTTAGCAGCGCCGCGTAATGCCCCTCGCCCTTGACCCTGTGCGGCCAGAGCCGGATCTCGCGCTCAAGTGAAAACTCTGGATGCCTTTCGAGAAAATACGCGACCGTCCCCTCATCCTCCAGAGGTGAAAACGTGCAGGTCGAATAGACCATCCGCCCGCCGGGTCTCAACATATCCGCGCCGCGGCAGATGATCTCCCGCTGAATTCCGCTGTAATACTCCGGCCCGGTCTTCTCCCAGCTCTCCGTCATCGAGGGCTTTTTGCGGAACATCCCCTCGCCGGAGCACGGCGCGTCGATCAATATCTTGTCAAAATATTTCGGCAGGCGCTGTGCCAGTTTTTCCGGAGTCTCGCTGATCACCAGGCAGTTCCTGATGCCGAAGGCCTCGATATTGCGCAGAAGCGCCTTCGCGCGCGAATAACTGATATCGTTGCTGACAAGCAGACCCTCGCCGCCAAGCCTCGCCCCCAGCGCCGTGCTCTTGCCGCCCGGCGCCGCGCACAGGTCGAGCACACGCTCTCCGGGACTGACGGGGAGCAATGCCGCCGGCAGCATGGCGCTCGGCTCCTGAATATAATAAAGGCCCGCGTAGTACAGCGGGTTTCTGGAAGCAGCGCGGACATCGCCGCAGTAAAAGCCCAGATCATTCCACGGCACCCGCTCCGGCCGCGTGCCTGTCAGAGCCATGTAAGCCTCCGGCGATATTTTCAGCGTGTTCAGTCGGATGCCGTTGTATGCCGGCTGCCAGTAACTCTCCAAAAATTGCTCATATTCGTCGCCCAGCAGCGCGCGCATCGTCTCCTGAAATCTCTCAGGCAATTGAACCTTCGCATTCATCCCCTAGTATCCTCCCATTCATACCCCGGTATCCTCCAACAGATCATCACCGTCGGCGGCGGCCGTGGCCAGCTTGTCGCACCGCTCATTCTGCGGGTGCCCGTTGTGACCCTTGACCCAAATGAAAGTCACTTGATGCCTGTCTTTGGCCGCCAACAATCGCTTCCACAGGTCAACATTTTTGACCGGCTCATTTTTCCCGCGCATCCAGCCCTTTCTGATCCAGCCGTCAACCCAGTGTTCATTAAAAGCCCTGACCAGATACTGGGAATCCGAGTAGAGTTCCACCTCACACGGCCGGTTGAGCGCCTCCAGCCCGGCGATCGCCGCCATCAATTCCATGCGGTTATTGGTCGTTTTCCGGTATCCCGCGCTCAACTCTTTCACATGAAGATTCCCCTTCGTATCCACATATTCCAGCACCGCGCCGTAACCGCCCGGCCCATCCGGGTTGCCGCGCGCAGAGCCGTCCGTATATATCTTTACAAACATCTTTGTCCCTTCCAAATTTAATTTTTATTTCACAAGGCCTGCGTCCCGCCGACGCTCTTTCCAGAATTGTGTCCTGCCAACGTCCCAATTAAGCCTCGCAGGTTTAGAGCGTCCATCGCCCCTCACGCTCAAACCGCTTTGCGGATCTCGTCGCCGCCGCCACAATCTCATCGCCAAATCCGATCATGCCAAGCAGCCTGATGGCGTTTCGCGAGACGGCTCTCCCCTCATGCAGCCTGTAATCAAAAGTTACCTGGCCGTCCGCAATCTCCTCCTGAAAGTGATAATTACCAAAATCATCTTCCAAAATGGACGTCAGTTCGATGTCGTGCGTCGCCGCAAAACAGAGCGCGTTCGCAAGGCTTAGGCGGTGCAGAATCTGTGAGGACGCCGCGATGCGCTCCACGGTATTCGTCCCGCGCAGCACCTCGTCGATAAAACAAAGCATCGGTATCTCGCCGTCACAGCCGCCGAAAATGCGCTTCAGCGATTTGACCTCAACGACGAAATAGCTCTCATTTCCCATCAGGTTATCCTTAAGCGCCATCGAGGAATAGATACGGAAATAGGACGATTGCCACGATGACGCCAGCGCTGTGCAGATCGTCTGCGACAAAAGCGCATTGACCGCCACCGTCTTCAGAAAAGTGGATTTGCCCGACGCGTTGGACCCCGTGAGCAGCACCGAGCGACGGGTATCGATATCGTTGGGCACCGGATGCTCGATCAGCGGATGATACATCCCCTCCGCTCTCAGATGAATATCCGCCTTACCGCCCGCAGATGTCAGCCGCGGGATGCAGTGGGACTGCTTCAAAGCCCTGTAAGAGGCGATCGCGATACAGGCGTCAAGCTCACCGATCACGGACATCGCATGGCGCAGTTCCTGATCATGGCTCTGCAGGGTGGACAGTGTCAGGTCAAACATGATCAGATCCACATGGAACAGCATCTTGACATAATCCATCAGGAGATCGAGCAGGGTGCCGCCGGCCGCGGAGCCTTGCCTAAACAGCCATGAGCGGCTGCCCATTCTATGAAGAATGGCCGCGTCCTCGCCGAGCGCGTCAAGCTGCGCCTGCATCGGAGGAATCTGCATCTTTGAGAGCGCGCCCGCGCATCTGGCCAGACGGGTAATATAGCCGAACGACTCAAAATAGATTTTATTTTTATAGGTAAAATAGGTGATCATATTGACCGCCGCGAGGATCAGCACGGCCGTCAGAAACATCGGTGAGACAGCAATCGTCAGCCCGATGCCAATGAGCAGCAGACCGCTCATCGCGATATCAAAAAATGGCCGGTGCGGCGTGGCCTCCCGCAGGAGATCGACAAACTGAAACATCGAATAATGCCGCATTTTTCCGAGATGTGTCAGCTCTGTCTGCACTGGCAGCCGACGCTCCTGTGATCCGCCAAAATAATCGATCGCTGCCGCCCGACTTGCCCACGCCTCCGAATGGTACAACGGCTCGTGCAGAAACGCATACAGGGTTTCCTCGCCAAGGCCGGAGCATGTCTGGTTGATGGTCATAAAGATCATTTCCATATCCAGGTCATTCCACGTGATCGCGTCGATCACATCGCCGTCATGGGCCTTATGCTCAAAATAGTAACCGATAGATTTGTACCGCTCGGCGTCATAGTGATTTTCCGGCATCTGCCCAAACTGCTCGATCAGACGGGCGCGCAGTTTCCGCTTTCCCGCCACTTTGTCATAGATGCCCTTGCCAAACAGAAGCGCGGCCAGAACCGCCGCCACGATGATCAACTGATAGGGTCTCATCCGATTTTATCCCCCCTGCATTCTCCAGCCATTTTGCGCAGACATGACGCCGCATAAAATTTCAATGACAATCATACGCTGTTAATACCGGTATCTCTGTCTATTATACGCACATCCCGTACACTTGTCCATATCCTATCTTTGCATACACCAAGGATCACAGAGACGGATATTCTTATTCCCAATTTTAAAAGAGGCCCTCCGAAAACCGGAGAGCCCCTTGCAATTTTTATTCGACCACTTCCAGGATCGGGTCAATCACCTGCTGTGTCGGGACATTGATAAATCCGACATCCGTGATCGCGTACACCGGAAGCGCCGCCAGACAGATAAATGAGAGGAACATAAACGGGATCGAGATCGGGCAGCCGAGCTCATGGATCTTGCCGTTGAGTTTGCGCTTCTCATCCGCGAGCGCCTCGCCGGACAGATCGGAGAGCAGGCCGCAGATCGGGTAAGCCACCTCCGCGAGGATCTCGCCGTCCTTGACCACGCACTGGCCACCCCCGATGTCAATCAGGTGATTGACGGCCACAGCCATATCCTCAAAATTGGTGCCCAGCACGATCACATTGTGATTGTCGTGTCCCACGGAGGATGCGATCGCCCCGGCCTGCAGATGGAAGCCGCCCATAAATGCCTTGCCGATATTGCCGTTGATGCCATAGCGCTCCACCTGGGCGATATACAGGACATCCTGGGAAACATCGCATTTCACATAGCCATCCTCAACATCAAGCACTGCCTCGCGACCCTGGGTGATCGGAATCCACGGCAGCGTATCCATGACCTGGACCTTCACCTTCTTCGCGCCTGCCGGCGCAGCCATCTTGAAGCTGTCCGCCGTCACCGGGTTTTTAAGCCTTGTCGTATTGAGCAGGCACGGCTTGTGTTCCGCCACAGGATAGGAGACCAGGCACTTGCCGTTGTCCACGATTTCCTTGCCGCCGGAGATAACGCTCAAGACCTTGAAATCCTCCGGGCCGGTCGTGATGTTGACGTCCGCGCGCCTGCCCGGCGCAAGTCCGCCGATCTCACTGTCGAGATTGAATGCCCGCGCCGCATTCAGCGAAACCATCTGGATCGCCGTCACGAAGTCAACCCCATTGGCCAGCGCCACACGCACCGCGTCGTCAAGATGCCCTCGGTCTACCGCGTCGATCGTGTGCAGGTCATCCGTCACGATGCTGACCCTGGATGTATCCAGTTTCTGCTCCAAAATCGGCTTGATGCAATCCGCCAGGTTTCTCGCGGCGGAGCCCTCACGGATCATCAGGTGGCAGCCGTTTCTCACACGAGCCAGCGCTTCGTCGCCTGACAGAGATTCATGGTCGGTCGTCACGCCCGCCGCCAGACAGGTGTTGAGCGCCGGCCCCATCATATCCGGCAGATGTCCCTGGCAGGAGATGCCCGGCATAGATTTGGCCAGATCCATCGACGCCATCAGATCCGGAAAACGATTCAGCACATAAGGCCCCACGACCTCGGAGAAGCCGACCGCGTCTTTTCGCTGCAGCGCCTTGGCGATGATCTCTGTGTTAAACTTCCCGCCGCTGGTCTCCAGATTCGGCGCGAACGGCACATGGGAAGGCACCACGAAATAGATCTTTAAATCGGTCGCCTCCGCCTCCTCTAATACCGCCTCGATGGCCTCAAGGCCACCCACCACACCGATCTCGTGCAGATCCGTCATGATGACTGTCGTCCCGTGCTTCAGCACCAGTTCCGCGAAAGAACGGATGGCAAGGCTGGTGCTCTCCGGATGGATATGCCCGTCGATAAAGCCCGGGGTGATATAATTCCCGCCCGCGTCGATCACCTTTGTCCCCTCGCCGACCGTGTAATCCACGTCGCCAACGGCAGCGATCTTATCGCCGCTGATGGCGACGCCGCCGTCATAAATTTCCTTTGTGTAGACATTGACCAGCTTGCCGTTCTTCACCACGATATCCGCAGGGGCCTGCCCGCCCGCGACCGCCAGTAACTTCTCATCCATGATACATTTCCCCTTTCATTTCTGTGATGCGTAGCGAAAATATCATTCCACGAACAAATGATTTTCGACGCTCCCACGATTTTCTTAAATGAATAATGAATCGCCTATGTGACGTTCGAACCTACTTCGCGCTCCATTTACTATCTGACCGTCGGGAAACGGTCCGGAAGCTCGATGCCCGCCCTCTTGTAAATGGCCTCACTGTGCGCCTGCGCCTCCCGGACAATCGCGTCCTCATCCAGAGTCAGCACCTTGCGATCCCTCATGATCCACCGTCCATCGCACATGGTGCTCTCGATATTGGTGGAGTGCATCGCCGTCACAAGCGCCGCGATCGGGTCATTGACCGGCATCATGGACGGCCCGAACGGGTTGATAATGATCAGATCCGCTTTCTTTCCTGCCTCAAGACTTCCATAGAGATCCTCATCCAGCAGGGCGCGCGCGCCGTTTTTGGTCGCCATGCACAAAATATCCTCGGACGGCACCACGGTGGAATCCAGCCGCCAACCCTTGTGAATCAGCGAGGTCAGCCACATTTCATCCACGATATCCATGCGGTTGCTGGAGGACGCGCCATCCGTCCCGATAGATACGCAGACCCCTTTCTCAAGCATCTGCGGGATTTTGGCAAAACCGAGGACGCGCATGGCGGACGCCGGATTGTGGGAGACCTTGACATCGTATTTTTTGAGCAGATCGACCTCCTCATTGGTCAGCCAGACCGTGTGAACCGCCAGGAGATTTTTGTCCAGCACACCTAATCTGTGCAGATGCGTCACCGTCGGCTCGCCGTAGACTGCCTGCGTATACTCAATCTCGGACTTTGCCTCCGCCACATGCATGTGGACGCCCACGCCATACTTGTCCGCAAGCTCCTTCGTCCGAACGATCAGCTCATCCGTATTGTTGAAGATCGTACGCAGGCCGAACCACACCTGAACGCGCCCGTCCGCCGTATTGTGATACTTTTTCAGGTCGTCCACCTGCTGATCCAATTCCTCCTGGGTGCTCCGCTGCCAGATAGGCGGAAGGCCGTCGCCGCAGTCCATCACCGATTTCGCCAGTTTACCGCGAATGCCCGCCTCCGCGACAGCCCTCGCCATGCCGCTCACAAACTGGCCGCCCGGCTCCGCGAAACTGGTCACGCCGGATTTGATCAGTTCAAGGCAGCACATCAGTGTGGAGATATAGGAATCCTCCTCAGTCATATTGCTCTCGAACGGCCACATCCGCTTGTGCAGCCAGGTAATAAAATCCACGTCGTCACCCACGCCGCGGCTGATCTGCTGCGATGTATGGACATGCGTATTGACAAATCCCGGCAGGATATAGCGGCCGTTCAGATCGATCACTTCCGCATCCGGCCGCACCAGCTGCTCATCGACCTGCCCGACAGCCCTGATTTTGTCACCCTCAACCAGCAGGCTGCCGTGCGCGTAAACCTGATTATTCGCATTCATCGTGAGAATATAGCCATTTTTAAAATAAATTTGTTTGCTATCTTCCATATGGTTGCCTCCTTTTTCAGAATCTTTTATCATTATAATCCATCATATGGGTGTTGTCAAATTTTTACGTACCAATTTCAGATGCTTCTCAAACTTCAAAGCCACTTTTTAGAAACAGAACCTCTTCTGAGCCATCCAAAAGACAGACCTTGGTTTTTTTCAAAAGCGAATAAGGGCGCTGATTTGTATCAAAATTGCGGTTGGATTTTAAGAACGCAGATGAACAAACACATTTACAGGACAATTCATCTCTGCTAATACGTATGAGAAAGACATAACTTGCTCTGTTGACGTTGCTTGAAATAAGATAATCCGCTTTGATTTGTGTCGTAAAGGGAGAAAACTTTGCCATAAAGGAATACAGAATAAATTCGTTGTCGAATATTTTCTCAAGGTAAGCCACAGAAAAAAGCCGGGGCTCAACCATTTCTTTGTATTGTATACCTTTTTCAATTTGTTCCTGCGTAATTTTACCTTCAAGAATTTTCTCGACAAGTTTAGCAGGAGTAAAGCGCGGTAACGCAAGATCTTTCAGATATTGGAAACCCGCCATATGAGGGAATTCACTCTGGGAAAAGGAAAGATTGATAGTGTAAAGGCGTTTCTTAAAGCCATATGTAAAGTGATAACAAAAATGACTAAGCCTGTTCCATGTTTCAGCGGCCTTATATAACAGAGAATTTTCCACTAATCTTCCCCTCTCCAATAAAAAAAGGGACCCCGCTTTTTTGCAAGATCCCTAAGCGTTTTCTTTCGACCCGGTGATCCGGCATCTAGTCGGCTTGAGGTTTACGCATAACCCATGGGCGTGCTCCACGACGGGCTGTATTCCGACCCAGTCAATCGGTTCAAAGCACACGGCAGCTGATCACGTCGCTACCATCTATAACTATTATAAAGGACTCAAAACGGGGTGTCAACCCCCTATTATCTCTTCTTGAACTTGCCGACTTTCACAAGTCTTGTCGGCAGCTTCGGCACACGACCCGTCGTCTGGATGATCGCGCCCTCGTCGCACGCCGCGACGCACGCGCCGCACTTCGTGCACTCGAACTCGTCGATCATGTGGATGAAGCCTGACTTGCCCTCGATCGCGCCCACAGGGCACACATCCACGCACTCCTCGCAGCCCGTGCACGTCGTCGGGTCGATATAAATCGACATGAACGCCTTGCAGACATTCGTCGCGCACTTCTTCTTCTTGATGTGGTCAGTGTACTCGTCCGCGAAATACGTAAGCGATCCCAGTGTGAAGTCCGCGCCCGTCTGGCCGACGGAACACAGCGTCGAGAAGCTCATCGCCTCACCGATCTCCTTCATCATATCCAGGTAGGACGCCTTGCCCTGTCCCTGGGTAATCTCGCGCGTCATCACATGGAGCTGGCCCAGGCCCTCACGGCAGAATGTACACTTGCCGCAGCCGTTCTTGCGCTCCGCGAGCAGGAGTTTTGACGCCTCGTCGATGATGCACTGGCTCTTATCGATCACGGTCACCACGCCGCTGCCGACGCCGGTATCCTCGCCAATCACGATGTCCAGACCTGCCGCCGCGCTGTACAGCTTGGAATTCAGCACAATGCCCTTCACGTCCGACGCGTCTCCGACTAAGTCCGCGACCTTCGTGCCGTAGGCGACTTTCTTTAACGCCCCGACCTGTCCGCCACGGCTCACGGCCATCAGTGTGCCCGGCTCATAGCTGCCGGCCACGACCTCCGAGAGCGCCATCATGGTTTCAATATGATGGGCTGTTTTCCCGCGCATCTCGCGCGCCTCGATGAATCCCTCGACGACCTCGATGCCCTTGTCGGCACATTTGGCCTCAAGCTCTTTTGCGAGCTCAGACTCGCCCTCCGGCACATGCAGTTCCAGGCGCTTTGCGTTCACGACCTGCGCCGCCAGGAGCATACCATCGATGACTTTGTCCGCGCTGTCCCTCAAGATAGCAAGCAGCGCCCTGTCCAGATCGTTATTGTTCAGGCCTGCCGCCAGCACCATCTCGCCTTCCCAGTCCGGCGCTTCCTCATTGATCCGCGCCCACTTGTCGGCGAGGTCCTCACGGCAGACGCCAAATTCCCTTAAACCGGCATCCTTTGCCTTTGCAATAATCTCCTCAACATTCATCATGATTCCGCCCCCTTATTGTCATATGCTGACCAGAGCCTCGGCGCCGCGATCTGCAGTCTCAGGTCGCACTGGAGACACCGGCTGGCCTCACCGCAGATATTGCCGTCACAGATACCATGATCGAACATTTCAAAATTATCCTGACGTTTTTCAACGCTGTCAATCTCCGGCTGCTTCCGCTCAAGGTAGCCGAAACCGTCCACATGGCCGATATAGCCGTCCGGCGTCTCCACAGGCGCCAACACCTCGGAGATATCGCCGTCGCCGCCCAGGTAGATATCAATCTGGCTGGCCGCGTCACGCCCGGACGCGATGGCCATGATCACGGACTTCGTGCCGTACACGGTGTCGCCGGCCGCGAAGATGCCTTCGGTCTCCGTCGCAAGCGTGCCCTCTTTCACGGCGATGCTGTTGGCACGGCCGAGCTTTAAGCCCGCTTCCTCCGTGATGTCGCTGCGCTGCCCCGTCGCGAAGATGACCGTGTCGCCGTCGATGTGGTGCTCAGAGCCTTCCACTTTCTTGACGATCGCACGGCGGTTCTCATCGAACGTGAAGGATTCCACGTCCATGAAATCGACGCCGGTCACATGATCCTCGCCCGTGATGCGCTCGAAAGTCTGCGCAGGATGGACAAAGATGCCCTCCTCTTGCGCCTGCTCGATCTCCTCATCGTCGGCTGTCATGATGTCCCTGGCCTCAAGGCACGCCAGATGGATCTCCTCCGCGCCGAGCCGCTTCGCGGTTCTCGCGCAGTCGAAGGCCACGTTGCCGCCGCCGAGGACAATGATATGCTTGCCAAGGCCGGTCTCCTCGCCAAGGCTTGCCTGGCGCAGGAAATCAATGTTGAGCAGCACTCCCGGCAGGTTGTTGCCCGGCATCGCCAGGCGCGCACCCTGATGGTTGCCGATCGCCATCAGCACCGCGTCATAATCCTTTAGCAGCTCCAACGGTTTCTCAACCTTCGTGTTCAGCTCGATCTTCACGCCGGTCTCCTTGATCACGGCGAACTCTTCCTCGATGACTTCCTGAGGCAGTCTGTAGGCCGGGATGCCAAAGCTCAGCATACCGCCGACTCTCGGCAGAGCTTCCTTGATCGTCACATCATGGCCCTGTTTTCTCAGGTAATAGGCCGCCGTCATGCCGGCAGGACCCGCGCCGACGATGCAGACTTTCTTTCCGGTGTCAGGAAGCTGTTTGCCCTTGCCCTTCCAGCAGGCGCCCGTGTCATGATCCGCCGCGTAGCGCTTGATGTTCCTGATGGACATCGCCTCATTGACCTCGCCGCGCTTGCAGTCCAGCTCGCACACATGGTTGCAGATGTAGCCGAGCACTTTCGGGAACGGCACTTTCTCACGGATGACCGCCGCTGCCTCGTCATATTTGCCCTGTTTCACATAGCGGATATATCTCGGCACATCCGTGTGCGCCGGGCATGCCGCCTTGCAAGGGACGATCAGATCCTCTTTCGTGGCATTGCTGCCGATGAGCTGAACCTTGTCGCGGATCGTGCCCGTCGGGCAGACCTCCGCGCACGCGCCGCAGAAACGGCAGTCCGCGTCTTTGAGCAGTTTGTTGTGCAGTGTCCCCACATAGGTCTCAAGATCTTTCTTCTGATACTGCAGTACCCCGACGCCGCGCAGATCGTTGCAGGCACGCACGCAGCGGCCGCAGAGCACGCAGCGATTCATGTCGTGGGTGAGCAGCGGATTGCCCTCCTCCATCTTGAATCCCTTGGTGCGGCAGCGCATCCTTGAGTTGGTCGCGCCGATGTACTGGATGAGCGTCTGCATCTCGCAGTTGCCGTATTTCGGACAGGTGGAGCAGTCCTCCGGATGCCCTGAGAGCAGCAGTTCGAGCGCCAGCGAGCGCAGTTTCGTGAGCTGCTCGCTCTTTGTGCGGATCACCATGCCATCCTTCGCCTTGAGTGTACAGGAAGCGACCGGCTTGTCCTCGCCCTCAAGCTCCACAATGCACATGCGGCAGGCGCCGTTCTCCGGAAGATCCGGGTGGTGGCACAGATGCGGGATATAGATTCCGGCATCCAGCGCACAGTCCAGCACGTTCTTGTGTTCCGGCACCTCTAAACGGACGCCGTCAATCGTAATTACTGCCATTGATAAAATCCCTCCAAATTTGTTTCTGTCTATTTGTTAATATACTCGTCAAAGTTTTTGTATTTCTTCATGCCCTCGTCGATCATCGCCTTGTTGGCCTGGATCTTCGGACCGCAGATCGACCCGAAGCTCTGGATCTCGACGGTATGCTCACGCAGTCCGGCGAATGTGCCCCTCGCCCGTTTCTGCTGCTCCTCGGAAAACTCGACCTTGACCTTGTCCCCGTCGACACTTAAATGTCCCTCGATGCCACAGACCGGGCATTCGACGGTGGTCGTGCCGTTGAGCGTGATCAGCTTCTGGTGGCAGACCGGGCACACACCCTCATCGCCATACCACGGGATCTCATCGAGCGGCTTGCCGTAAGCGTTGGCGACAGCGACGCCCAGGCCGTGGACATTCTCCATCAGCTTGTCGTCGAGCAGCGGATGACCGGTGATACCCATCTTGTGGACATCCAGGTTGCCGACCACTTTCATCATATTTGAGAAAGCGAAGAGATGCATTGACGGTGTGCCAAACGATACCCAGTTGGCTGTGGAGGCGCCGCCGACACAGATAAAACCGACATAGCGCTGTTTGAAGCGCCGCGGATCCGCTATCTCAGGATCACCCGGCAGCTCGCCGGCTTTACGCTTCTCATAGACCCAGCTCACGGCTGAGGTATCGTGGCGGCAGGAAAATCTGTCGACAAAGTTCTTGAACTGGCCCACCGGCTGCAGTGTATAGACAGGGCTGCCGACGATCAGGCAATCCGCGTCGCGGACTTTCTCCTCCAAAAACTGAAGGTCATCCTTGACGACACAGTCATTGTCCCCGCCCCTCTCAAGCCTTGTGGAGCAGGCGCCGCACCCCAGGCAACGGCCAATTTTCAGACGAATTGTATTGACAAATTCGATCTCAGCGTCCGGAGCCGCCTCCCTGATACCAAAGAGGGCTTCCTTGACAAGGATATCCGTATTGGAATTGACACGACCAAAAGAAATACCTAATGCTTTCATACTCTGTACCTTATCTCCTTATCTTTGTTTTATGTCCTTAAAATATCTCGCGTTTCAATCATGCATCTAAAGTGTCTGTCGCTATATTTATATTATTCGGCGTCCTCTACATACTCCGCAGCCTGCATGCCGGCGATACGGCCGGTGTTGACGGCATAACCCATCGAGTTGCCCGGCAGGAGGAACATATAGCTGTCATTGTAGATATTGCAGGAATCAGCGCCCGCAGCGTAGAGACCAGGGATCGGCATGAAATCAGGGCCGCAGACCTCGCAGTTCTCATTGATGCGGATGCCGCCGACCGTGCCGTAGCCGCCGGAGCGCACTCTGGTGGCATAGAAAGGCGCCTTGTGGATCGGCCTCAGGTACTTCTTCTGCTTGAAGAATTCCTCGTCCACGCCGTCACAGTAGTCATTGTAATCATCCACTGTCTCCTCAAGCGCATCCGGGTCAATGCCCAGCTTCTCAGCCAGCTCCTCGATCGAATCCGCGATATAGAACGCGTCATTGCCATTCTCCTGGGCAATCTTTACAGCATCATAGAAATCGGACACATCCGTCTCGGTGCGAACCATGCTCACGACATCGACGCCGTTGCGGATATAATACCTGACAATCGACGAGTCCACGATACTGAAGCAGACCCTGTCTTTCTGGTTGGCGACGACATTGGACAGATAGGTGGCATTCTGCATGTAATCCTCGTTCATGACGCGCTTGCCGAACTTGTTGACCAGAAGGTTTGGCTGCAGGAAAATATTCGGAATGCACTGCGGCAGATCATCGATTCCCTCGATATTGGCCGCCATCTCGATACGCACAGGCAAATGATCAGCGCCCGCCTCCCAAGCCATGCGCAGGCCGTCGCCCATCAGGCCAGGGATCGCGAAGTTGAACATATCCTTGCCGTAGGTAAAGCCTGTCTCCTGTTTGATCATCTCAGGGTTGCAGCCCGCGCCGCCGGTGCAGATGACTGCCGCCTGACAATCGACCTGGACTTTCTCATTATCCTTGTCAACCGCCAGGACGCCGACGACCTTGCCGTCCTCCTTGAGAATCTTCGTGGCAGAGGTGTTGAGCAGGAACGTCACGCCCAGCTCCAGAGCCTTCTCATAAAGCGCCTTGTTCATGAAGGATGCCGCGCGCGGGCCGATGCCCTTATCGGTCTTCACAATGTGCCAGGTCGCCTCTGACTGAGGGAAGTAGCGGAACGCGCCCTCGAACTCCACGCCCATGTCCTCCAGCCACTCGATGGTCTCCGCGGACTGTGCGAAATAGCGCTTCACCAGCCTCGCGTCAACCTGATAGTGGGTGTACTCCATGAACATGTTGAACGCTTTCTCAACTGAGATCTCAATCATCTGCTGTTTCTGGTATTTTGTGCCGATGCCCAGAGGACCCATGCCCATATTGGCGGCGCCGCCGACCGCGGAGGCCTTCTCCAATACGATGACATCCATGCCGTCCTCGGCCGCCTGCACAGCCGCCGACAGGCCGGACGGTCCGGCAGCGATCACGCATACCTGCGCTTTATAATTTTTCATCGCGCATCTCTCCTTTTTATATGATGTTTGGTGTAAAAAGTATTTTCTTAATTACAGAGAGAGCAGTGAGCGCAATACGCTTGGACTCACTGCCCTGCTTCTGATGGCACGCCGCGAGAGCGCGTCACAAATTAATTCTGGATGAATTTTTCCGCGTAGTGGCATGCGACCACATGATTCGGAAGAACCTCGCGAAGCTGCGGCTCCTCGGCAAAACATTTCTCGGTCGCGTGCGGACATCTCTGTGCGAACCTGCAGCATGGCTTCGGGTCGATCGGGGATGTCAGCTCGCCCTTCAGCACGATCCTCTGGTGCTTGTCATGCACATTCGGAATCGGAATGGCGGACAGAAGCGCCTGTGAATACGGATGGATCGTGTGTTTAAAGATCATATTGGCGTTACACTTCTCGATCATCTGACCCAGGTACATCACGATGATGTCATCGGAGATATGCTTGACGACGGACATATCATGGGTGATGAACATATAGGTCAGGCCCCTCTCCTTCTGCAGATCCTGCAGGAGGTTGAGCACCTGCGCCTGAATGGACACGTCAAGCGCGGAAACCGGCTCATCGCAGACGATGAACTTCGGATTCACGGACAGCGCCCTGGCGATACCGATACGCTGGCGGCGGCCACCGTCGAGCTCATGCGGGTAGACATTCTCAAGGCGCTCCGCCAGGCCGACGATCTCCATCATCTCACGTGCCCTCTTGGTGACCTCTTCCTTGCTCATCTTCTTATTGTTGACCTTGATCGGCTCGGAGATCAGCTGCAGCACGCTCATACGGGGATCAAGGGAGGCATACGGATCCTGGAAGATCATCTGGATATCTGTACGGTATTTCTTCTTGAACTCCTTGAGCGGCATGGTGGCGATATTCTCACCCTCAAAGAGGACTTCGCCCGATGTGGCGTCATGCAGACGCATCAGGGTCTTGCCGAGTGTGGACTTCCCGCAGCCGGACTCGCCGACGACACCGATGGTCTTGCCCCTCTCGATATTGAAAGTGACATTATCCACGGCGTGCAGGGTGCCTCTCGGCGTGGTAAAGTATTTCTTCAAATTTTTGATTTCCATCAAGTTATCTGTGCTCATCTTAATCCTCCTTCCAGTCACCTGTAAATTTCAGACATTTTACGATATGACCTGGCTCAACCTCGGTTACACCCGGATCTAACTGAGCACATTTCGAACATTTCTCGGTACATCTCTCACAGAAACTGCAGTGGGACGGCAGATCCGCCGGATTCGGGACAAGACCCTGAATCACTTCCAGCCTCTCCGTATCCTTCTCAAGGCTCGGCAGGGAGCGGAAGAGGGCTTTTGTGTACGGATGCTGCGGATTGTCGAAAATCTGCTCGACCGTACCGACTTCCACCAGCTCGCCCGCGTACATGACGGCGCATCTGTCGCACATCTCCGCCACAACGCCGAGGTCATGGGTGATAAAAATCATGGCCGTCTTCTGAGTTTCCTGAAGTTCTCTCATCATATCAAGGATCTGCGCCTGAATCGTCACGTCAAGCGCCGTGGTCGGCTCATCGGCGATCAGAAGCTCCGGCCGACAGGCCAGGGCGATAGCGATAACGATCCTCTGCTTCATACCGCCTGAGAACTGATGCGGATATTCCTTGTAGCGTTCCGGCACGATACCGACCATTTTGAGCATCTCCTGGGCTTTCACCAGGGATTGCGCCTTGGAGCATTTTTCATGGAGCAAAATAACCTCGGCGATCTGGTCGCCGACCGTCTTGACAGGGTTTAGGGCGGTCATCGGATCCTGGAAGATCATGGAGATCTTCTTGCCTCTGATCTTGCGCATCTCTTTCTGGGAGAGCTGTGCGAGATCCTGACCCTCAAACTCGATCTTACCCTGGATAATATGTCCGACCTTATCCGGAAGCAGCCCCAGGATACCGAGAGCCGTCGTCGTCTTTCCGGCGCCGGTCTCGCCGACAAGCCCTAATACTTCGCCTTTTTTGATCTCAAAGGAGATATTATTCACGGCTTCGACAACCTCCACGTCACTCTCATAGTGAATGACGAGGTTTTCTACTTTTAAAATCGTATCACTCATATTGCTGCTCTCCTTATTTCAACTTCGGATCAAATGCGTCTCTCAAACCATCGCCGAGAAGGTTGAAAGCAAAGCACGTGATCATGATCATCAGTGCCGGGAATAATGTCATCGTCGGCATGGACATGATGTACGCCTTGCCGTCGTTCAGGATAAGGCCCCACTCAGGTGTAGGCGCGGAGAGGCCGACACCGATGTAGCTCATCGAGGACATCAGCATGATGGAAACCGCAAGGAAACCAACAAAATAAATGATCATAACACCGACGGCGTTCGGAATCATGTGCTTGATAATCATCTGCACCTTTCCGACGCCGATGGCCTCTGAGGATTCGATATAGTCACTGCCGCGCACACGCAGAATGGCCGCGCGGTTGTTTCTGGCCATGGTCGGCAGAGATGCGAACATGACAGCCGCGACCAGCTGCGGGATACCGTTGCCCAACACAGCCACGATACACATGGCCATCATGATCATCGGGATGGACTGGAAGATATCCATGATACGCATGATGATGGTATCCACCACACCACCGAAGTAGCCGGCGATGATGCCAAGCACGCCGCCGCTGAAAAAAGCAGCGATCGTACAGAACAGGGCGATCAGCAGTG
>CAYRDY010000028.1:0-11831 GCA_964423195.1 uncultured Catenibacillus sp.
CCGTCTTGGATGTGCCTGTTGATATAGTCCTTTGGGAATCACTCTTATAAGTGACATCAGGTGTTTCGCTTTTGATATCAATATCATATGTTGTATTTTCTTTCAGCTCAGCAGTCGAAATATATTTCCCTTGGTCACTGTCATATTTAACCACGACAGCGCTACTATCGCCACCCTGTTCAGTTAGTTCAATTGTGGCATCTTCAATCGGCGTATTGTCTTTTTTCTTTAAATCAAATTCAAAAACAACCGGATCCACTGTAATTGAACTCAAGTCTAATGTACTGCTCTCACTTGGAGTGATAGAACCTGAAATATTTTTATAAGTATAGTACCCATCCTTTTTAATCGTACCGCTATAGGTATATGCCTGATCCTCCTTTAAACGCACGCTGCCATCTATACTATTTTTATCTGTTGTCGTACTAAAAGTGACATCAGATCCAGCTGACCCAGAACTTTCTTTAAACACGATCTCAACATGCGCTCCCGCTGGTATTGAACTGTCACTGACACGGACTGTGACATCTACCATTTCCTGCGCTGCCACCTCTGCCTCAGGCTCGCCCGACAGTCCTGACGTCTGAGTCTCTTGCGGTGCCGGCTCTGGCGTCTCCTCTCCCTGACTTTCCGCCGGTGGAGTGGTTTCAGCGGCAATCGTGATGCCGCCCTGGCCGACGACGGATCCCACAACCATCATCACAGACAAAATCCATGCCAGGATTCTGTCTCTTTGCCGTTTCCCTGACTTACTCATAAGTCACTCCTCCTTCTTTCTCGAATATTTGCCTTTTTAAAACAATATCTATAAACTTTCCCATTGAATAAAAAATGCGCATATACACTGGCAATGAACAGGAAAAGGATGATCGCCGCCACCGTCTGGTTGCTCTGGTAATTAATGGCAAAATAAATCGTCAGAGCCAGGCAGATGGCTATGAGCGCATCCGTGATAATTGTCAGCTTGCTTGAAAAAAATCTGAGCGCCGCCGGTATTTCTCGCCCCGTCGTCCCCTTTGCCTTTCGCGGCATCGCCCTGTAGGCAATAATATAAAAGATGATGCCGAGGATCATCCCCGACCAGAAGACAATGCCGGTCACGAAAGGCGCCGTCGTCAATAACATCAGGATCACCGAGAAGGATGATGCCAAAAATGCCAGCGATGAGATGATAAATAACACTCGTACTTTCGTTCTCATAACACTGCCCCCGTCAGATGACCTCATCCGTATGGATTTCGACAATGCTGCGCTCGATCTTAAAGATTGTATCTGCCCGCGGCTGCGGCGCACTGGCCGTCTCTGCCTTCATTTCCTGGCTGAGCACCAGGGTTTCCTCTAGCTCAGCCGCCTGTCCACTTGAACGGATGGCCGCCGCGCCGTTTGCACTGCCGCCCATGGCTGTTGTCTCACCCATGTCGCCATTCGTCATGGCTGCAGAGTCTGTGCCGACGTCCGTCGTGGCTGTCCCTCTTGCGCCGCCGCTTGCGGCTGTTGTCTCACCCGCGCCATGCTTCATCACGGTCGTCTCGCCCGCGCCGCTGTCCATGATGGTCGTCTCGTCTGTGTCGCTCTTCATCACAGTCGTCTCGCCCGCGCCGCTATCCATGATGGTCGTCTCATTTGCGCCGGATGCCGTCGTTCGCTCCATACTGTCGTCCTGCGGCGACACTGTAGCTCTGGACAGGGTGCCAGCGCCTGTGTCCTGCATGGTACCGGGTGCTGCCGCGATCGGCTGTACGCCTTGACTGGTGTCAGGGCTATTGCCAGGTGCCGTCCCAATCGGCTGTACGCCCTGACTAGTGTCAAACCTATTACCAGGCGCCGTCCCAATCGGCTGTGCGCTTTGACTGGTGTCAGGCCTATTCCTGGGGTCTTGCATCTCCCCGGTCAAGCCGCTGGAGAGATGACTGGTGTTCTTGCGCAGCTTCACAGTGTTTAAGGAGGCTGTGAATGCCCGTCGCCGGTGCCGCCGACCGTCCTCGCCGATCTTCCTTGAAGAGGCGAGATTACCGCTCGAATTCTCCGCCGTCATTTCCTCAATGGCCTTCTTTGCGCCGCGACCGGTCAGCTCGCTGAAAACGTTCGGTATTTTTAGGAGGAAAAACAGGGCGATTGCCGCGGCAAGAAAAATGATCGCCGCGACCAGACAGCCGATCTTGATGTTGTGGAACAGATTCATCAACTGCTCAAAGTTCTGGGTTGTCACCATCGGGCTGTCCCCCCTTCAGTTGAATTCTCTGAGATATCCACGGCATTGGAGGCATAGGTGGCCTCAATATTCCTGCGCGCCATATCAATATTTGTATCAATGCTGGCCACGGTATCCCGTATCTCATTGGTTATGGACATATTGTCCAGACGCGACGAGATATCATCCAGGGCGCTGCTTAAGTCGTCCGCCGTCAGCGAGGCGTCCGTCTTGAACTCAACGGTGTGCGTGTAGATCTGGTAGACAATCTCATTGTAGAGATTGAGCTCCATCATCACGTTGGCATCATTGGCCACATTGTTTTCCAGAAGGGACATCAAATCGTCCCAATACTGGCCATAGGTATATTCCCCGCGTCCAAGCGAATCGACCTCGCCGATACTGTTGTTCGCGTAATATTTGCTGATACGCCCCAGGATCTCCGACATCGCCCTGACCTGCGCCTTGTCCACCACTTCATCCGAATAATCAAAATTAAAATCGAGGGTGTCCATATCCGCGTCGTTGACCACCTGAAACCACCTGGCCGCCGATGATTTGTCGCCGCTGCCGCCATTTGACGTATAGTACGTGCAGCCAAGCTCATAGGCAAAATAGACGAAGCCGCTCGGATTGCCGCTCTGAAAATATGTCCTGTTGTCATTGGGACGTCCGTTGGAGTTTTCTTCGAGTACCAGCGTCATCGTGGCGGAATCGTCCATGCTGAATCCATCCGTGGCATTCATCCTGTCAAGCATCAGCAGGTAAGCATCCTCCCTCTCAGGGTCGAGGCCGATCGCGTCCTCATAATACTCAATCGCCGCGTCGGTATCGCTGGTCCTGGCGGTGTCAATATAATAGTCATATCCGCTGGCCCTGGTGCGGTTTTCCATGACCATGCCGGTCACCGCCCCCGCCCCCAGAAGGACTGCCATCCCTAAGCTACCGACAAACGCGCCCATGCGCCGTTTGAGTTTCTTCCGATAAGGAAGGCTCAGTTCGTCAAGATGTTCAAGGGCATATTTGACTTCCGCGCAGGACTGGTACCTGTCCTTGATCTCATACTGTGTGCATTTTTCGATGACAATCTCAAGGCCCAGCACGGCATTTCGCAACTCCCTCGGCGTCTCATCGAGCAGCGTCGGTCGACATTGAGTGATCTTCGGAAAATTAAATGGCGTCGCCGCGGGGTCGCGCCCCGTGACCAGATGGTGCAGCGTCGCCCCAAGGCAATAGATATCTGTCTGAGGTCGGGTCTGCCCGTTGCCGCCGTACTGTTCCGGTGCCGCATAGCCGGGAGTCCCCAGGCAGATGGTATCTTCCGTATTTCCCATTTTGAACACACGCGCCGTGCCGAAGTCGATCAGGGAGATCTCACCGTCCGGCTTGATCATGACGTTGGACGGTTTCATATCTCTGTAAATGATTGGATCCGGCCGCGTGTGCAGGTAATAGAGGACATCGCAGAGCTGTTTGCCCCACGAGATGACGTCCTCAACGGAGAGCGGAAACCCCTCCGTCTCCATGCTCTCCTTTAACAGTTCCTTCAGGGATTTGCCCTGAATATAATCCATGACAATCAGAAATGTATCCTTGTCGTCAATGACATCGACAATGCTCGGCAGATATTTGTGGCTGAGGCTTTTGAGGATATTGGTCTCCGCGATCAAGCCCTGCTTAACCGTGGCGAAATCCTGCACCCCGTCCTTGCGGACCTCCTTGATCGCCCACGTCTTATTGGCGCGCTCATTCAGCGCCAGGTAGACGACGCTCATGCCGCCCTTGCCGATCTGGTTTAGGACTTTATACTTCCCATCTACGATTGAACCAACCTGCAGCATCCGTTAATCCCCCTGACATGTCCTGATGAGCGCGACGGAAATGTTGTCCGTCTCAAGGCGCTGTTTGTTCAGTTCTGTGAGCCAGATGGCATTCCCCTTCATCACATACTCGTTGGTCAGCGACGATGGGTTAAGTTTTTCGTAAATCTCCTCCGGTGTAATGATGTGCCTGAATCCGTCGCTGCACATGACGAAGACCGAGTCCGGCCAAACCTTGCCGCTGTAATAGTCCGGTATCACTGTCTCTGAGGCGCCGATGCACTGGAGCAGGACATTGCGCTGCGGATGGTTTTGTGCCGCTTCCGGTGTAATCATGCCCATATCGACCTGGTACTGGACCACGGTCTGGTCTTTGGTCAGCAGCTCCATCCTGTCCGTCAGCAGATACGCCCGTGAGTCACCGACATTCATGATGTAATAATCATTGCCAATAATCAGCAGGGAAACAATCGTCGTCCCCATGCGGGTGCCCTGGCTGGCCGCGTAAGTGGAAATCCGCTGGTTATTCTCCAGTACCATATTGTCCCATTCCAGCCTGAGTTCTTCCGAGTCGAATCCCCGCGCAAGCATTGCCGGAAAACTTTGCTCGAACCATTGCTCAAAAGTCCTGATCACGGTCGCGCTGGCCAGTTCACCTTTGGCCAGGCCGCCCATCCCGTCGCATACGACGCACAGACAAACCCTTCCCAGGTTTGTCTGCGCAACTTTAATGAGCAATGAGTCCTGATTCGTATTCTTTTTTATTCCCACGTCGGTGTGTGCCGCAATCATAAAATTCATTCGCCCATTCACCTGTCTTCCAAAATCAATTCATCCCGAAACAAAATTCCTTAATCCTCGATTCAGACCAATCAGATCAGTTTGAACTGGAATTCCTCATCCGCGAGTTTGATGATGTCGTTGTTGTTCAGTTTCATTTCCTGTCCGGCAGGAACGGATGCGCCATTGACATAGGTGCCGTTGGTGGCATTGTTGTCGATGATAAAGAATTCGCCATTCCTGAAAACGATATCGGCGTGCATACGGCTGATATTGGTATTGTCTGAGATACAGTAGTCAACGCGCCTGCGCTCTTTGCCGATCTTAAAGGCCGCCTTCGTGACCTGCACTCTCTCATTATTCCTTCTGCGGATCAGCACTGCCCCAGGAATATTGCCGCCAAGGACGGTCGTCTCGCCCGCGCCGCTGTTGAGAACGCTTGTCTCGCCCGCGCCCTCATTGCTGCCATATGCCGGGCCACCCTGTCTGAATGGCGCCTGCTGCGGCGGACGCTACTGTGCCTGCGGTTGCGGCGGGCGTTGCTGTGCACTTCCCCACTGGCCGCGCATCTGCTCTTCACGCCTTCTTCTCTCTTCGTCGGCTTTCCTGGCCGCTTCCTCCTGAGCTTTCTTCTGTGCTTCCGCGGCCTTTTTCTTCTTGCTCCTGGAAGTGACGATAATGATAATGACCACAATGATGATCACAATGACCGCCACAGCGGCGATGATAATGATCAGCATGGTATTTGAAGCTGCTGGCTCAAGGTTGTTTGTCGCTTCCTGCAGAGCCGCGATAGCGCTGTTGATCTCGGCATCGGATGCCGCGTCATTGCCCGCAAGCTGCTCGGCTGCCCTGAGCGCCGAGTTAAACGCGGCGACGCTTTCCTCAGACATGCCGTCAAGAGACACGCTTCTCGCCTCGTTCACGGCCGAGTCCAGCTCGTCAAGGAGCGGGTTGCGCTCTGCAACAGACTCTTCCGCCGGAGGCGTGGTCGAGGTTTCGCCTGAATTCGACGAACCGGAGCCATCGCCCAACTCCTGCCCGGAAGTCTCAGATCCGCCCGGTTCCTGTCCCGCGCCGCCTGATGCGCCACTCTCGCCCGCATCACCACCGCTCGTGCCGTCAAGTTCTGATTCGTACATGGCGTCAATGCCAAGTGCCTTAAGGACCTGCGTCACTTCTTTGATATCTGTGGAATAGAAATAATTGGCTTCATATCCATATGTATTTAATCCGACCACATAGCCCTTATCATTGACCAGCGGACCGCCGGAATTGCCGGCTGAGATGGCTGCCGAATGGACAATGGTGGAAATCGTCGCCCCTGTGTAACTGCTCTGGGCCAGCTTGGACACGATGCCGCTTGTCACGGTGACATCCTCCGGTGTATACAATGCCTCGGTTATCTTTCCAAGGTCGTCGCCCTCAACGGCTCCCGGAAAACCTAACGCATATACCGGTTCGGTGGCGGTCACATCGGTGACGTCCGCCAGCACCAGCGGCTCCCTGTCATAAATCGGCTGTTCCATTTTTAAAATACAGAAATCGCCCTCTTTTGATGAATTGACGACGTCGGCTTTGATGGAGACATCCCGGCGGACGCTGATCCTGATCTCATATTCAGCTTTTGTGTCCTCCGGATAACCGTTTTCCTTCAACAATTCGGCAAAGTCATCAGCCTTCATGCCGTCAAACTCAACCGCGACATGATAGTTGGTCACAACGTGCTGCGCACCCTCCTCAGTGCCGATGAGAATGCCGGTTCCGGATCCCAGCGCGATCGGATTGTCTTCATCCCCTTTGATAACGGCGTACAGAACGATCTGCACGACACCTTTTCTCGCGTCAATGACGTCCGGATTGACATTGTCCGTGCCTGTCTCCGAGGCCAGCACCGCCATCGCCGGAACCATCATCAAGCCCAATGCCATGCAAAAAGAGAGAATAAATGATAGCAATTTCCTTCTTTTCATCTTCGATTTCCTCCTGAACGTAAAAATAATGGAATAAAATGTCGCTTTTAATATTTTAATGAATCACTGCGCTGAAAACAATATGTTACAACAAATGTTACAAAGCGCCGCGGTCCCCGCGGCGCTTTGTAACATTTGTTCTTTATTTTTATGATCGTGAATCTGGGAAATACAAGAGAAGAAAATGAATATTTTTCAATCATTTTCGTTCGACAAAATTCGACATGGTTAGACAAAGGAAGGCGGCGCATGGGCGTTTATTTGACCATGCCTTCCAGAAAAGCCAGCGTTTCCTCCCTGCTCTGCACATAGACGCTCTCGCCCATTTCATCCAAAAAATCATAGATCATTTTGGAGAGACTTTGCTCCACAAGGTCAAGTTTACTCTGAAAGCCCCGTCAAGCGACCATGCAGACGGCAAGCTTGCTTGTAAGGCTGCATGGGCATTTGACGGGCAAGGTGGTATGAGCAAAAAAGCGGCGCGACCACAGGGAGCGACGCGATTTGCGAATACCGCCGGCGATTGCGGGAGTGCGTAGCACGGAGCAATCGGCTTTCATCCATGGTGATGCGCCGCGATAGTGGCGCATGGAAGTTTGCTCTGATGATTTTTGGTCATATAAAAGATATTGACGCCCATCATTCCTTTGGAAGATATCATCAATTCCCTCGGAAAGCGTATTTTCTGCGGATTCAAAAGATATGCCTCGTACCACCCCCCCAGAAATGGCAGAAAGCAGCATTTGGACAAGACTCTTTCGATCCTCGACACTGAGCGGCTGATACAATTCGTCTGGCAGTTCATCAATCCGGCCATCGCGCATCAGCCTCTGCAGGCCCTCCTCCGTAAAGTAAGACCGCACAGCCACTTTGGATTTGTCAATCGTTTTATGATTCATCTTGATCAGCGCGCGAAGCTGTTCCTGGCTATGTCTGTCATTTTCCGGCACATATTTCAACACAAGCGGCTCGACATTCAACATGCCAAAGCATGGTTGACTGCCAATAGATACCACATGATCCGAATCGCCCGCCTGCTTATTCATATCCTGGACATACGCGATATAAGCCCCGCCATCTTCAAACCGCTGGAACATAGGCTGACAGCCGCGTTTTCTGACCTCAAAAAGTTGCCTGAAAAATTCGATGATCTCAGCGTCCTTAAAAACAAGCGCCTGGTTCAGATCAACAGAAATATTGACCGCGTACTCACTGGTGATCAGCAAATACGGCATCATTGCCGAAGATGCGAAATGTGAGGCGACGTTATCATAATAGTAATAAACGCGATACTGACTGTTGCTTTTAGTGACAATCGAAGGCATCAGTTTTTTTAAAAAATCCAAATTGTAAATCTGTTCCTGGTAATCGGAACCGTTGCTGCCTTCCAGGCAGATCATATGATCAACCGTCAGCCCGTCCGCATTCCTGCAGACACATGGCAACAGATTGTAAATGAAATCAAAGTCCGACTGCATGATCATCCTGATACTGCCGTCATTTTTCAGAGCCTCATTTTCTATAATAGCCTTGAGCAGATATTCCAGATCCATTCTATTCCTGATGCATTTTATATCTGAAATCTCATGTCTGCAGATGGACTTGATATCGATCCCGGACATATAGGAAAAACTCTCGATAAAGCTGACGATATGCTGTCTGACCGCATAATTTTCATCGCCGTAACGCTCTTTTAAATATTCTTCCCAGAGCATGTCGTACTCGTATGGCGACAGATTGAGCGCACTCAAAAGTTTGCCCATCCTGACCCTGTCCGCGGAAATACGCTGCCCGTTTTTCATGAGCGCGATGTAGCTCCTCGTAAACCCGCTGATCTTTGCCAGCTGATTCTCCGTCAGCTTCGACTGATAAATATATTTTTCCAAGTACTTTGCAAAATTCGACATCATTTCCTCTTTCTTGACGCACTTTAGTGCGTCATCAAGGTAGATTTGGAAATTTACTCCCAAACTTTCCCTGCATGGCCGCAGTATCTTGTACGCGTATTATTATATACTCAAGGCGCGGGGCGCGCAAGCATTTTCCCATATTATTCGTCTACTCAGAAATGCCGTCAATAAAAATCGCCATATCGGGCTTTTATAAAATTTACCTCAGAGGTAAATTTGACCTTGACGAAATAAAATATCCATGTTATGATAGATTTGTAAATTTGAAAGAGAGATGATGGTTTGGATATCACGTACAAAAACAAAAAAATTGAAAAGATTTGTACAGATCCCAAAACTGCAGAAAAAAACTACGGTCGGGAAATGGCCGATAAAATATCTCAACGTTTAGATGAGATTAATGCTGCAGATACTGTTGAGATGATGATACAGTTTCATATTGGGCGATGCCATCCTCTTGCGCAGAACAGAAAAGGACAATACGCAATGGATTTAGTCCATCCGTACAGATTAGTTTTTGAGAAGGATAGAGATGAGATTCAAATAGTAACCATTTTGGAAATTGTTGATTATCATTAAATCAAGGAGGCATCACAATGGTGAGAAGTCGCAGTTATATTGCAACGCCACCTGGGGCGACGATAAAAGAACAGCTGAATGACAGAGGTATGAGCCAAAAGGAGTTTGCAGCCAGGATGGATATGTCTGAGAAGCATATCAGCAAGCTTATAAATGGCGATGTACAGCTTACTGCTGAGACTGCAGTCAGATTAGAGATGGTTCTCGGTGTCCCGGCTAAATTCTGGAATAATCTTGAGGCTATCTATAGAGAGAAGATGATAAAAGCAGCGGCTGAAAATGCGATGGATGCAGATGCTGAAATAGCAAAGCGATTTCCTTATAATGAAATGGCTCAACTTGGATGGATTCCGGAGGCTAGAAACGCTAGGGAAAGGGTTATTTATCTTAGGAAATACTTTGAGGTGGTTGAACTATCACTTTTGGAAAATGCGCTGATTACAAAAATTGCCTGCAGAAGGCTGGTAATTACGGAGAAGAGTGATTTGGCTTTGATGGCTTGGGCTCAGGAGTTAAAAATCAAAGCACGTGATATACAGACCGCTCCAATCAATATTAAGGGACTTATTGCAACAATACCCGAAATCAGAAAGATGACGACCCTTAAGCCGATGGATTTCTGCCCGAAGATTAAAAATTGTCTTTCAGATTGCGGAATTGCGCTGGTATTTCTTCCGCATTTAAAGGGATCGTTTTTGCAGGGCGCAACTTTTATGGATGGCAATAAGATTGTAGTAGGTCTGACCACCAGAGGAAAAGACGCTGATAAATTTTGGTTCAGTTTATTTCATGAACTGGCGCATATTGTTCTAGGGCATGTGGGGCAACCTGGCGGGACATCGGATGATGATGAAAACGCCGCTAATAAATGGTCGGAAGATACGCTTATTAAGTCTGATGATTTTGAACATTTTAAAAACGGGCATGATTATTCAGAAAAAAATGTGATTCGTTTCGCCAGGGAACAAGGAGTGGCACCGGGGATTGTCGTTGGAAGAATGCAGTTAGAAGGCCTGATCAAGTACAACATGCTGAACCATTTAAAAGAAAAATATGAGATAGCTGCGTAGATAAGTATGGGATAGCTGTATAGATAAAAATGGTTTTTGCTTATAGAAGATAGAGAAGAATAATGCTTTCGCCGCCTGCGCGGCGAAGCAGCAGCATAAAAATTTAAGGAGGCATGGATCACTATGGAAATTGTTAAAAAAGTCCTTCATGTAGGGATCAGTGTCCGCGACATGGATACATCCCTTCAATGGTACGAAAAAATCCTTGGGTTCAAACTCGTGTCGGATGACGGATTTGTCCCGCCGCTCAGGGCAAGGGTCTGCTTTATTCAGAATGGGAATTTTCAGATCGAGCTTTTTGAATATAAAGCGCCTAAACCCCTGCCGGCTGACCGCCTGACACCGAACAGCGACCTGCAGACGATCGGCACGAAACACGTTGCTTTTGAGGTTGACGACATGAAAAAAATGAAAGATCACCTGCTCGAAAACAATGTGGATATCGCCCATGAGGTCAATATGAACGGAAATTCGGTCATGTTTATCAGAGATCCGGACGGCGTATTGATCGAACTGATTGAAAACAGATAAATGAAGATATAAGGAGATGGAAAAGATGGCTGTCATGAATAAGACGCTGATTATGCACCACATAAACGACATTGACAATATCCCCGCGATGGAGCGCTGGTTTGTCCATCACCACTGCCCGGAGGTCATGGCTCAGGAGCCGTGGCTGACCCGCTATGTCATGTACCGGGTGATGCCGCCGGCCAAAGGCATGGAGGACATCGGCTTTTTTAATTACCGCGTCCATGAGAACTTAGGGCTCGACGTCGAGGGGCGGCGCAGCCTGCGCGGCCTGCTCGGCATGACGCCGGAGCCGTGTGAAAACGCGATGACGGTCGCTATCGCCAATGTCCCCGCCGAGCCAACGGAGGATTTCTTCGGACAGACGATGAACCACGCCGACGGCGCGTTCATCCGCTTTGTCTATATGTTTTCCTACCCGAAGGGGGTGCCGGAGGAAAAGGGCGAAGAATGGTTTTTGAATACCTTTGCCCCTGATGCCTGCAAGCTGCCGGGCCTGCTCAAATTCTTCTCGCACAAGGCCTATGAGAAACAGTATCCACCAATTCCTCTGCCGGAGGGCGATGGCACGCCGGAATTCGTCGATGTCAGCGAAGACGATATCTTTTTCCACAGATGGCACCGCGTCTGCGAGATGTGGTTCAGGAACAATTCCGCCTGGACCAATGCCTTTGTCGACAACCCGCCGGACTGGACCGTGCCGGAATGGGCCACGCGACAGACTTTCCCGTTCGTGGAACCGATGAAGGACTTTGTCTGCACAAGTCTGCTGGAGCGGCCGGATCAGAACATGCTCAAGCACTATGACGGATGCGTGTTCTAAACATGACCTGAACAGACCGGGGAAGCGCAAATGGGCGTTGTGATAAATGCTTTTTACGCTTCCCCGCAAAATATATGCTTTATCATATACCTAGCCTATACGCCCGGCTCATATCCGATCGAGAAGATTTCATATGGGACGCTGTACGCGCCGT
>CAYRDY010000028.1:11931-15818 GCA_964423195.1 uncultured Catenibacillus sp.
ACGCCCGGCTCATATCCGATCGAGAAGATTTCATATGGGACGCTGTACGCGCCGTCGGCATACGATGACTTATACACCGAGCAGTTTCCGACATATTTCGACCAGTAAGACCCCTTCGAATCCGGCGTCAGATACTCCAGGGCGCCCTTCATGGCAATCGCGTGGGTCGCGATCAGAATATTTTTGGGCTCATCCGTCCGGATATCTCTCAAAAATTCGCCCAGCCGCGCGATCACATGCGCGAGGCTTTCCATGCCCTCCGGCGCCGGATGATGGACAAAATCGCTGAAAAAATAGCGGATCTCCGGCGCAGGATTTTCCATGCTGCTCCCCTCATAGGGACCGTAATCCATCTCCAGGAGCCGCTCATCCGTAAAGATTTCCGCCCGGTCCCCGGCAACGATTCTCGCCGTCTGGGCCGCGCGGGTCAGCGGGCTCGCATACACCGCGTCAAAGCGCACATCCTGTTCCTCAAAGAAGCGATGTACCCGCTCCGCCTGACAGATACCGTTCTCATTGAGCGGCAAATTGCTTCGCCCCTGCAGCCGCTTCTCCCTGTTCTTCGCCGTCTCCCCATGCCTCACGATATAGATCGTCATCACCGTCACCCCTTCGTCAATGCTCCGATCGTGCGCTTCTTTCTGATACCGGTTTGCCTGCCGCATGTCTGTGACCTGCGTGGGCCGGCCACAGAACCTTTACAACAGATTATAAATAAATGCCTATAGCTGTTTAAAGGTCTTTTCTCCATGGCTGTTTAATGTTTCGGGACGATTTTTTCGATGCCGCCCATGTATGGCCGCAGCGCCTTCGGGATATTCACGCTGCCGTCCGCGTTGAGGTTGTTTTCTAGGAAGGCGATCAGCATCCGCGGCGGCGCCACCACCGTGTTGTTGAGCGTGTGCGCCAGATATTTCTTCCCGTCCTCGCCGCTGACACGGATCTTCAGGCGCCTGGCCTGAGCGTCGCCGAGATTGGAACAGCTGCCGACCTCAAAATATTTCTTTTGCCTTGGGGACCATGCCTCCACATCGCAGGACTTCACTTTCAGATCGGCCAAGTCGCCCGAACAGCATTCCAGCGTGCGCACCGGAATGTCCATGGAGCGGAACAGATCAACCGTATTCTGCCACAGCCTGTCATACCACATCTTGCTGTCCTCCGGCCTGCAGACGACGATCATCTCCTGTTTCTCAAATTGATGGATCCGATAAACGCCGCGCTCCTCGATGCCGTGCGCTCCCTTCTCCTTTCTGAAGCACGGCGAATAACTCGTCAGCGTCTTCGGCAGCTCCGACTCCTGAAGCACGGTATCTATAAATTTGCCGATCATCGAGTGTTCGCTCGTGCCGATCAGATACAGGTCCTCGCCCTCGATCTTGTACATCATGGCCTCCATCTCGTCAAAGCTCATGACGCCGGTCACCACGTTGCTGCGAATCATAAAAGGCGGCACACAGTAGGTAAACCCGCGGTCGATCATAAAATCGCGCGCGTAGGCGATGACCGCGGAGTGAAGGCGGGCGATATCGCCCATCAGATAATAGAAACCGTTGCCCGCCACCTTTCTGGCCGCGTCAAAATCGATGCCGTCAAAGCGCTCCATGATCTCCGTGTGGTAGGGAACCTCAAAATCCGGCACCACCGGCTCGCCGAAGCGCTCAATCTCCACATTCTCACTGTCATCCCTGCCGATCGGCACTGACGGGTCGATGATGTTCGGGATCACCATCATGATGCTCCTGATCTTTTCCTCGACCTCCCGCTCCTGCGCGGAGAGCTCATTCACCCTGTCCGCCTGCGCCGTGACCTGGCGCTTGATCTCCTCGGCCTCATCCCGTTTGCCCTGACCCATCAGTGCGCCGATCTGCTTGGACAGCTTATTCCTGTTGGCGCGCAGGGCCTCGACCTCGCTTTTGATATCGCGGTTGCGCCTGTCCAAGGCGATCACCTCATCGACTAGGGGGAGCTTTTGATCCTGAAATTTCTTTCTGATATTCTCTCGGACAATCTCCGGATTCTCTCTCAAAAACTTTATATCTAACATCGCTCTCGCTCCTTTTTCATCTCATGCACTCTATCATAGCAGATTTTCCGAAAATCGTAAAGAAAAAAATACCGTCACCGACTTCGGCGCCAGATCCACACGCCCCCGCATTTTACAAATCCCTTTCTCATCCCAGTGCCGCGCGCCATCCGACATCAGGAGCCACGCGCCGTCCGGCAGATCGACCGCCCGCGCCTCGTCATACGGATTATCGTAGACGAGCGCCTGGTCCCCAAGGGTGAACCCGATCACGGCATCCGCCCGCTCGATCAAGTGAACCTGCCCTGCGGCATCCGCGGAGAGATCGCCCAGCACCGGTATCTCTTTGCGCAGGCCAATCATCGTCCGGTAGTAATCGACAAGCGGCCAAAAAGCACAGGCGCGCCGCCAGTCCAGGTGGTTGAGCCGCGCCGGCTGATCATAGCTGTTGTGACAGCCCAGCTTGGTGCGCCCAAATTCCTCCCCTGCCTGGAAAAACGGAATGCCGAGCGAAGTCAGGATTATGCCCGCCGCCATCCGATTCATCTGCAGAATATCCTCTCGCATTTCCCCATAATCGAGACAGTCATCCGCCGCACCCCTCATCGACGCCAGCAGTTTATCCCAGAGCGTCAGGTCATCGTGGGACGACACGTAATTGATGATCTGTGACGGCGCCCGCGGGCGCAGATATTCACAGTCCGGCACATCGCCACCGCACCAGGCGCAGGCCGTCGCCTCCATGTGCCTCTTCAGCGCCAGCGCCTGCGCCTCGCCGCCGTTGACATAGCCGCCGTCACGGGCGTCAAACACGCTGCCCTTGATCCCGTCCCTGGTGCGGTCACAAAATACGGCGATCCGCTCGTCGAGCAGAGATAAATGATCCGCCGTCGCGGCAGGCGTCGCGGGGTCATCCCATGCAGTGGTCCCGGCCGCCCACGGCTCGCCGTACATCAACAGGTGCTCACCGCCCGGCAGCGCATCCAGGCGCCGCCGTATCTCATTCATCGTCCGCACGTCGTGCAATCCCATCAGGTCAAAACGGAAACCGTCGATGTGGTATTCCCGCGCCCAATAGCACACGCAGTCCGCCATATACCGGCGAAACATCGGCCGCTCGCTGGCGGTATCATTCCCGCAACCGGAACCGTTGGAATAGACGCCGGCATCATCCATGCGGTAATAGTAGTCCGGCACCGTCTTTTGCAGCGACGACTCCAGGCTGTAGGTGTGATTGAACACCATATCCATGATCACGCCGATGCCGGCCGCGTGCAGCGCCATGACCATCTGCTTGAATTCCCGGATGCGCACGTGGCCGTCCGCCGCGTCGGTGGCATAGGAGCCCTCCGGCACGAAATAATTGACGGGGTCATAGCCCCAGTTGAACTGATCGAGCTCAGGCCGCCCCTCGTCGACCGATCCGAAATCAAAACAGGGCAGCAGATGGACATAGGTCACGCCCAGCATTTTCAGATAGGCCAGACAAGTCGGGAAATCTCCCCTGCCATCCAGGGATGTGTCTTCTTCCGTGAAAGCCAGATATTTGCCGCGATGTTCCTCCGAGACGCCGCTGTGAATATCATGCGAGAAATCCTTGATGTGCAGCTCATAGATCACCGGATGAGCCTCGATGCCGGATGGGTGACCATCTGCCTGCCATCCGTCCGGGTCTGTCCGCCCAAGATCGACCACCATGCTGCGGGCGCCGTTGACCCCGCAGGCTTTTGAATAAGGGTCCGCCGTCTCGACCGCCCTGCCGTCGTTCGTCACGACATAGGTATAATAGACGCCCTCCAGATCGCCCCTGACACATGCCTGCCACACGCCATGACCACACGGCGTCATCTCAACACATGAC
>CAYRDY010000028.1:15918-22011 GCA_964423195.1 uncultured Catenibacillus sp.
GTCGCTCTGCCAGACAGCGCCAAGATCGCCCCCGTCATAATCATATTGCTGCCGAAACGCCTCTGATGTGTAATATTTCTTCCGCGCCGCGCGCGCCTTTTTTTCCTGATATTTACCCATAAAATTCTCCATTCCGCCGCCCTTTTGCCGGCAGACCAAAACAAAATTTCTCAATGGCAAAATTTCTCAATGGCCAAAAAGATGCCGTGCCAAGGCATCATCGCCTGACAGGCACGGCAATTTTTCCGCAGCAATTCAGACGTGTCTGACCTGCTGCCCTATAATTTCCCTCACAATTCTATGACATCTTTTCTCATCATTTTATGACATCTCATCCCGCCGGGGTTGGTTCCGGGGTCGGTGTTGGCTGCGGGGTCGGCGTCGGCTCCTGTGCCGGCGGCGTATTTGGATCCTGTGCCGGCGGTGTATTCGGATCCTGCGCCGGCGGTGTGTTCGGATCCTGCGCTGGCGGCGTGTTCGGATCCGTCTCCTCACTCTCGTCTGACTCCGACTCCGGTGGCACATAGTGTCCCGTGCAGTATTCCGTCGGCGCGGAATTGACATCCACGTAAGTCGACACAGCCGGGCAGGTCGTCGTCGCCAGAAGTCCGGTCTGTGAACAGATATAGACCTTCTCGACACCATCCGGCACCTCGAACTCCTTGCGCTCAAAGCCCTCGTGGACGGCTGTCATAATATTTTTCCACAGTGTCTGCTGCGCCGTCCAGCCCCACTGCCCCACGCGGTCTCTGATCGGCGTATTGTCGTCATAGCCGAACCAGATGCCTGCCGTATAGTACGGCGTAAATCCGAGGAACCAGTGATCGCGCCGCTCCTCGGAGGAACCCGTCTTTCCCGCCACCGGCATCGTCGATAGAAAGGCATTTCGGCCCGTGCCATAGGGGGCCGTCACGACCGCCTGCATCGCGTCTGTCAGAAGGTAGGCCGTCGAAGGTTTGAGTGCCACACTGGTCTCAGGCACCGTATTGTCGATCACCACATTGCCCTCGTGATCAAGCACCCTCGTATAGAGCACCGGCTTGCAGTAAATGCCGCCGTTCGCGATCGAGGCGTAAGCCGCCGTCAGCTCAAGATTGGTCACGCCGTCCGTCAGACCGCCGATCGCCATCACCTCCACCGCGTCCGTGTCCACGAGCGTCGTAAAGTGGAAGCGGTCCCGCAGGAAATTCAGAGAGTACTGCGGGGTCACCAGACTAGCCAGAACCCGGACCGCCACCGTGTTTTTGGAGCGGATAATCGCGTCGCGGTAAGTCATCGGCGCGTTCGTATAGCTGTTATCCACATTGTGGACCTGATGGCCGCCATAGGCCGTGTAAATGGAATCGACCTCCGTTGACGCCAGCGTCTTTCCGAACTCCTCAAGTGCCGGCGCGTAGGTGGAGACAATCTTGAATGTGGATCCCGGTGAGCGCGTGGCGTCCGTGGCGCGATTGAATGACCGGCTGACCGTCTTTGTGCCGCGGCCGCCGACAATCGCCTTGACCAGGCCGGTCGTGTGATCCATCAGCACAAAGGATGACTGAATCTGCGGCGTCAGCGTCATCCACGAGTAATTCGTCTCCTTATCCGGTATGCCCTCAAGCTCCATATACAGCGCAATATCCGCCTGTGCCCGCTCCTCGATATTGGAGCCGGAATATAAAAGATTGTAATTCCCGTAATATTCTTTCAGCCGCTCCTCAAGCATATTGACGGAATAATTGGTCGTCGTCCCGTCGTCATTGTAAACCGTCAGCGCCCAGTTGAGCAGATATTCCAGCGTCGGGAAATTGTTGTTGTCGGCATAATAATCGTCACAAATCTGCTGGATGTGCGGATCCTGCGCCAGATAAACGGAGTAGCCGCCGCTGTACAGCTTGTGCTTGGCCTGTTCCTCGGCCTCGTCGTAGCCCACGGTCGTCGGGTCGTCCGCGTAGCCGTAGAGCTCGATAAAATCATCGATCAGCATTTTGATGGCGGCATCCTCATAGTAAGTCGTCACCTTATAGTTGCTGTTTTTATAATTCTCTGTATTCTCCTTGATCGACGTATAAATGTCATCATTGATCGCGGCATCATATTCCGCCTGATCAATATAGCCCTGCTCAAGCAGATCATCGAGACAGATTTTTCTACGCTTTTTATTATTTTCAGGATTGATATACGGATTATAATAATTCGGACTCTGCGCGATCGCCGCCAGGACAGAGGACTCCGCGACGCCAAGCTCACTGGCGTGCTTGTTGAAATACATCTGCGCGGCCGCCTCCACGCCGTAACACGTCTCGCCAAGGTTGATCGTATTCAGATACGCCTGCAGGATCTTGTCCTTTGGCAGCTGCTTTTCAAGCTGGACGGCCAGATACTGCTCCTGAAACTTTCTCTTGAACTTCAAGAGCATACTGGATTCATTGCCGCCCGAAAAGATGGCGTTTTTCAGAAGCTGCTGTGTGATCGTCGAGGCGCCCTCTGTGAACTCGCCGCCGGCAAGCACATTTTTGATACCGACAAAGAACGCGCGGCCGATGCCCTGCGGGTCAATGCCGTTGTGCTCCCAGAAGCGCTCATCCTCCAGCGCGATGAAAGCCGACTTCACACTCTCGGAAATCTGCGAGATATCCACCTCGATGCGGTTGGCACCCGTGTCAGCCAATTCGAGCAGCTCCGTCCCGTCCTCAAGATACATGTAGGATTTGAAAGCATCCGGCGCAATATCGTCAATATTCAATTCGGGCGAACTGTCGATCACGCCCTTGACACCGCCGACGGCAGCGCTGACGCCGAGAACAATCACCAGCAAAACAGCGATCACTACTAACCGAAATATCGTATAGCTAAACTTCTTTTCAGCCCTGCGCCCGATGGATCTTATCGATTTTTGTTTCCTCTCTATCCCTCGTTTACTGTAATCCATCGTATTGCCTCCTTTTCCAGACAATTATACCATGTCCACTAAGCTCATGCTGCGCCAAAGCTTGCATTCGCTAAGGGTCCAGGTATAAACTCGCACTAAGTTCGCGCTTCGCCTTTGGCTCGCGCTCTCTAAGTGCTCATATTATAGCAAATATCATCTGCG
This sequence comes from uncultured Catenibacillus sp., assembly GCA_964423195.1. Classification (GTDB taxonomy): domain Bacteria; phylum Bacillota; class Clostridia; order Lachnospirales; family Lachnospiraceae; genus CAKRHR01. The sequence goes on from CAYRDY010000028.1 coordinate 18,995, forward strand.
AAATAAAGAGAAAAATGATTTCCTCGGAGATTCTTAAGAAATTTTTTAACCTTTTGACACCCTGCTCTATTCTGTGATACGATAGAGGAAAACGCGGGCGGACTTTCGCCCGCAATCACAGCACTGCGGCGCAGCGCAGAGGACAGGAGATCCCATGAACAATCAACAACCGGAAAAGTATAAAACCGTCTATATCGGCGGCAGCGGCGAGATCGTCGAGAAGAAATCCCGCTTTATCGCCACCGTAAGCCCCGCGGCCTCCGAGACGGAGGCCGCCGCCTTCATCGAGCGCACCAGAAAAAAATACTGGGACGCCCGCCACAACTGTCACGCTTTCATCGTCGGCCCGGATCCGGAGATCACCCGCTGCAGCGATGACGGTGAGCCGGCCGGCACGGCCGGAAAACCGATGCTCGAAGTCCTGCTCGGTCAGGAGCTTCACAATACGGCCGTGGTCGTCACCCGATATTTTGGCGGCACGCTGCTCGGCACCGGCGGGCTGATCCGCGCCTACCAAAGAGCCGTCGCCGAGGGACTTCGCGCCAGCACCGTGATCGAAAAAATACGCGGTACAAAGCTCAGCATCACCACAGATTATCCCGGACTCGGCAAGATTCAGTACATCGCCGCCTCCATGAACCTGCCGATACTGGACACAAGTTACACGGATATCGTCACCATGGAAGTCCTGACAGATCTCAGCTCAAAAAATAGTTTCATCAAAAAAGTGACCGAGGCCACCGGCGGCCGGGCAGCGATCAGCGAGATCGGAGCATGCTGCTTCGCGGATGTCGGCGGCGACATCAAAATATTTGACGCGCCTTAACTACGCGTATAGGCACTCGTCGCGCCGCGCGCTCCATTAAATCGCGCGCGTATAGACGCTCGGTCGCGCCGCGCGCTTCATTAAATCGCGCGCGTGTAGACACACAGCCACGCCGCGCAGCGCAGCGCGCTGCGCTTAAATCTCGCGTGTATAGACGCGCAGCCACGCGGCTTCCTCCTCCGTCAGATACGGCGAGATCGTGTCATAGACCAGCCTGTGATAGCTGTTGAGGCGCTGCTTGTCGATCTCTGCCAACGCCCTCTCGTCGATGCCATCCAGATCAATCGGCGCGAATGTCAGCGGCTCAAAATACATAAACTGGCCGTACTCATTTTCCACGCCCTTGCGGCAGAGAAGCTCATTTTCCAGACGGATGCCGTGGCTGCCCTCGATATAAATGCCCGGCTCGTCCGTCGTCACCATCCCGGCCTCCAGCACACAGCTGTCGTTGCGCTCCGGCACGATTCTACAGCGATACCCGTTCGGCGGCTCATGCACGCTCAGCAGATTGCAGACGGCGTGGCCCGTGCCGCGGAGATAGTCGATATCCGTCTCCCACTTCGGCTCCCTGGCCAGAATGTCAAGATTGATGCCTGTACAGCCGTACAGAAAGCGGGCATTCTGCAGACCCAGCATTCCCCGCAGCACCGCTGTGAAATGCCTGCGCACCTCATCGCTGATCGGCCCCAGCACGATCGTCCGGGTAATGTCCGTGGTCCCCCCAAGATAATGTCCGCCGGAATCCACTAGAAGCAATCCCTCCGGCAAAAGCTCCGCATTTGTCTCAGGCGTCGCCGAATAGTGCATCATGGCCGCGTTGGCGTTGTAGGCGCTGATGGTCGTAAAACTCAGGTCGACAAAGCCCTCCTGCGCCCGCCGGCAGTTCTCCAGATAATCGCTGGCGGAGATCTCGCTCATCGGTATCTTTCCGATATTCTTTTTCAGCCAATACATAAACTTCGTGAAGGCAACGCCGTCCCTGATATGACTCTCAAACAGATTTTTGATCTCCACATCATTTTTGACGGCCTTGGCCAGCAGCGTCGGATTGTCACAGGTGACCGTCTTAGCCTTCAGCCCCTTGTAGATGGCATAATTGACAAAATTCAGGTCGATCATGACTGTCCGGTCCTTGTCTAGCGCCGCGATATCCGCGTAGAGCGCATTGTACGGCCGCACGGTCACCTGATGATCAGCCAGATAGGCGCTGATGTCATCGGTGAGCCTGTCGCTGTCGATATAAAGGCTTACCTCGTCCTCGGTGAGCATCAGATAAGACAAAAAGACCGGCGTATTCTCAATATCGCTCCCGCGCAGATTCAGAAGCCAGGCGATATCCTCAAGCGACGTCAGAATATGCGCGTCAGCCGATTTCTCCTTCATCTTTGCCCGCAGGTCGGCGATCTTTTTGTCCGCGGACGCCCCTGTATATTTCTCCTCCAGAATCCAAAGCTTTCCGTCTGGCAGCGGCGGGCGGTCCGTCCAGATCTCATCGATCAGATTTTTCTCCCAGCAAATGCCCGCACCCTTAGCGCTCAGCTTCTTCTCCAGGTCAATGCCCCATTTGGCGTCGATCATGCGCCCGTCAAAGCCGACTCTCTCGCCCTCTTTGAGGAGCTTCTCAAGAAACTCCTCCACCTTCGGCACGTCCTTCATGCCCTGCCTGACCAGACGGATGCCGCTGCCCTGCAGCTCCCGCTCCGCCTGAATAAAATACCGGCCGTCCGTCCAGAGCGCCGCGTCGTCCGCCGTCACGACCAGCGTGCCCGCTGATCCCGTAAATCCGGACATATACTGGCGCTCCTTAAAATAATCACCCGTGTACTCGCTCAGATGAAAATCACTGCTCGAAATCACATAGGCAGTCATGCCCTCACGCCGCATCAGCGCCCGAAGCGCTTCAATTCTCTCGTTGATCATCGCATTTTCCTCTTTCCTGACGCACTTTAGCGCGTCATCAAGGTAGGTTTGGAAGTTTACCTCCAAACTTCACCCTCTATATATTATTCTCTGATAACGCAGAAAAAGTATACCATAATAAAGAAAATAAAACAAGCAAAAAGAAATTCGCGGGTCAGGCCGCATCACACGATCGCCTCACACGATCGCCTCGATCAGAATCTTATCGCCAAACTGTTTTCTCCCCTATTATAAACCGCGGCGCAAAATAAATCAAATACTATAGACAAAT
>CAYRDY010000029.1:0-1989 GCA_964423195.1 uncultured Catenibacillus sp.
CCGAACCTATATCGCCTGCCCACGGTACTGCTGCTGATACAACTGATAATATCTTCCCCGCGCCTCGATCAGCTGGCGGTGATTGCCCTGCTCCACGATTCTGCCGTGATCCATGACCACGATCAGGTCAGCGTCCTGGATCGTTGACAGGCGGTGGGCAATGATCAGGCTGGTGCGGTTTTCCATCAGGCGCACCATCGCGTCCTGAATATGTTTCTCCGTGCGCGTATCGACGCTGGAAGTCGCCTCATCGAGAATGAGGATCCTCGGGTCGGCCAGCAGCGCCCGTCCGATGGATAGGAGCTGCCGCTGCCCCTGGCTTAAATTTTCTCCCGCCTCCGTCAGCTCCGTGTCATACCCCTCCGCCATACGTGTGATCATCTGATGGCAGTTGCTCATCTTCGCCGCCTCAATCATGTCTGTCTCCGATGCGTCAGGGTTGGAATATTTCAGATTGTTTCGGATCGTATCTGAAAACAGAACTGTATCCTGCAACACAATGGCGATGCTCTTTCTCAGCTCGCTGCAGTCGATATCGCGGATGTTGACGCCGTCGATACAGATGCTGCCGCTGTCCACATCATAGAATCGCATCAGCAGATTGACGACCGTCGTCTTGCCGCTGCCGGTCGCGCCGACCAGCGCCACTTTCTTTCCCGGACTCACCCTCAATGAAAAATCATGGAGCACCTGTTTTCCCTCTGTATATGAGAAATTCACATGGTCAAACGTGACCTCTCCCCGCGATTCACTCATGCTGTGGGTGCCGGATTTGTCCTCATCCGGCTGATCCATCAGCTCAAACACGCGCTCCGCGCCGGCAATGGCCGTCTGTATCTGGCCGTAGAGCTGCGCGATCTCATTGATCGGCCGCCCGAACTGTTTCGCGTAAACGATAAACGCCGAGATCACGCCCACGGAAATCAGCCCGTGAATGGCAAAATAACCGCCAAAGGCCGCGATAATGACAAAACCGATATTGTTGATGGCGTTCATCACCGGCCCCATGGAACCGCCCAGAATCTCCGCCTTGATGCCGACGCTCGTCAGCTTGTCCGCCGTCTGCTCAAAATCGTCAATAACCACATCCTGATGTTGATAGGCGGCCACCGTCCGGTAGCCGGTGACCATCTCCTCAACCGTGCCGTTGAGTTTTCCGAGCAGTGTCTGACGTTCCCGGTAGAAAACGCGCATCTTTGACGATAAATATTTCGTCGCCACAATCGTCAGGATCACTGTCACGCAGGACAGCAGCGCCAACTGCCAGCAAAAATAAAACATCATGGCCGCGGTCGCAAGGATGGTGAGGACGCCGTTGACCAGTGAGCTGACCGACTGTGAGACAGTCACGGAAATATTTTCTACATCATTGGTCATTCGGCTCATCATATCGCCGTGGGAATGTGTATCCATGTATTTGACCGGAAGATTGACGATCTTATCAAAGAGATCCTCGCGCATCCGCTGAACAATCCGCTGACTCAGCTTCGCGGAAAGGCGTGCTTGGAACAGCAGCGCAACGGACCAGACGACAAAAAGGAATGTCATGAATCCCAAAATCATCGGCAACGCCCCAAACTGACCCTCCGTCATTCTGTCAATGGCATTGCTCTGCAGCTTCGGCGTCCAAACGGAACACACCACCACAAAGACCACCGACACAAACAGTGCCGCTACCACCCGCATCTCCCGCTTAAAATACGCCAAAAGTCTGACAAGTGTCTTTTTGACATCCCTCGCGTGTTCCACCGGCATCTCATCTCTCGATCTCCTCTGACCGGGCATGCGCGGCGGCGCACCGCCCTGCATCCCGGATGACTTTGAGTTGAATCCCGATTGCTGACTGTTCTGACTTTTTTCACCGGCCATCGCGCATGCCTCCTTTCACTCCGGCGCCGTTCTCGCAGGCGCTTCCCGCCGCATTTGCTTTCCGCTCTATCCTTTGGCTGTCTCCCCATGCGCCGTTTTCGCCAGCGCTTTCTGTCGCAT
>CAYRDY010000029.1:2089-6162 GCA_964423195.1 uncultured Catenibacillus sp.
TCTATCCTTTGGCTGTCTCCCCATGCGCCGTTTTCGCCAGCGCTTTCTGTCGCATCCACCTTCAGCTGAGATTGATAAATATCCTGATAGATACCGCAGCTTCCAAGCAACTCCTCATGCGGGCCGCAGGCAACAATGCTGCCGCCGTCGATCACGGCGATCCGGTCCGCGCCCTGGACGGAACTGATGCGCTGCGCGATGATGATCTTGGTCATCTGCGGGTATTCCCGATTCAGCGCCTCATAAAGCCTGCTCTCGGTCAGCATGTCGAGAGCGCTGGTTGAGTCGTCCAAAATCAGAATCTCCGGCCGTTTCAATAGCGCGCGTGCGATTGAGAGGCGCTGCTTCTGGCCGCCGGACAGGCTCATGCCCTTCTCTGCCACCATCGTGTCAAGGCCCTCAGCTTTGCCGAAAATAAACTCCGATGCCTGGGCTTCATCTGCCGCTTTCTCAAGCGCCGCGTCATCCGCCGTCATGTCGCCCCATTTCAGATTTTCCCGAATGGTCATGGAGAACAGCTCGCACTTTTGAAGCACAATAGCAATTTTTTCTCTCAAATCCTTTAACTTGTAAGATTTCACATTGATTCCATCCACATACACCGCGCCCTCGGACACATCGTAAAATCTCGGAATCAGGTTGACAAGGCTACTCTTGCCGCTGCCGGTCGCGCCCATGATCCCGATGGTCTCGCCCGGCGCGATAGACAGATGAATGTCAGAGAGGACGCGCTCTCCGCTGCCGCCGGGATAAAAAAATGAGACGTGATCGAAAACAACACTGCCTTGTTCCACTGCTTTCTCTGAATTGCCAGCAACTCCCGCACCTGCGACCAAGTCCATCCCGCCGGCATTCCCGGCATCGCTATCCATGCCCAAAACTGTGTCCTGCCTGTCGACATGCTCAGCGTCAATAACCGCTTCGCCATCGTGGATCACCGGCTCGCAGTCCAGCACTTCCTTCAGACGTTTCCACGAAGCCATGCCCCTTGAGATATTTTGAAATACCATCGCAAACATCATCACGCCGTGAAGAATTAAAGACAGATAGGTGATCGCCGCCATCACACTTCCGGGCGTCAGACCCGTACTGCGAACCTTAATGGAACCGATATAAATCACCGCAACGATGGCCAGATTCAGGATGATATTCATGATCGGCGTCATATAGGAATAGGTCAGCATGATGTTCAGCTGCGTGTCCACAAGATCGTCATTGGCCTTCCCGAATCTGCGCTTCTCGTAACGTTCCTGCACATAAGCCTTCACCACGCGAAAACCGGTGACATTTTCCTGCAGGACGCTGTTGACCCGATCGAGTTTCTTCTGCAGCACCGTAAATAGCGGCGTGACCTTGCCGATAAAATACAGCGTGCAGATGGCCAACAGCGGCAAGGCGCACAGGGCGACCGCGCCAAAACTGAGATCCAGCGTCAGCATGAAGGCGATCCCGCCGATCATCATTACGATATTTCTGATCATGCCACGAATGCACATGGACACCATATTCTGAATCTGGGTCACATCGTTGGTAATCCGCGTCACCAGTGATCCGGTGGAAAACTGATCCGTCTGCTCAAAAGAGAGCGCCATCACCCGCCGAAAGACATCCTTGCGGATGTCATTGCCAAAATTTTGGCAGCACACATTGGTGAATACACCGCACATGATGCCACAGAATGCGCCGAAAGCCACCAGGGCAATCATCTTCAGGCCCTCCGACAGAACCAGCTGCAGATTGCCCACCCCGCCGCTGTTCAGACCCAAGACGCCCTGATCGACGATCACGCGCATCATCTTCGGCTGAATCAGATCCATCAGCGCCTCACCTGCCATGCAAAGGGGCGACAACAGCACCAGATACCAATATTTCTTTAAATATTTTAACATAAGCAGCACCTCACAATACGAAAGCACTCATCAATGAGTGCTTTCACCAAGGTCATCACCTTATATTTTAATCTTAAAAAAACCCGTGAGTTGATTTCCACCCTTGTTACCTAACGGCTTTCCATAACCGGCAGGACTTGGCATAGGAGATTTTGAAACTTTCAAGATACCGGCAAGAACCTGCTTCCTCACAGAATTATCCAACTTGCGATAGTCCTTTTGCGCCTCGTCTGAAATGCAGATATGCCAATGGTTCATTCGAATTCCACACTTTCTGATAAGGCTTCCAGCTCCTCCATCGAAAAACCTTCTTCACGGACAAAATCTTCGAAAGGTATCGAGTGAGCCTCTGATCTCTGTTCGGCCAATTGATATACACGTACATCTTCCATCTTTTCTAATATTTTATCTAACAAGACGGCTTTTTGCTGAATGTTTTTATATTCCCTGACAGAGATAAGAACTGCAGTCGGCTGATTATTTTTTAAAACAATATATTCATTGTCATTCTCAGCAACGTCATTAAAAATTTTACCGGCACGGCCCTGACTAAAGTCAGAAATAGAAACTAATTTCTCCGCAAATTCAGCAAATGCTAAACTCATATCATCAACTCCATTTAAACTTAGTTGACAACAGTATACATTATCCGTCAATTTTATGCAATATTTTATATTAAATTTTAATTTAAATTTTATGTATCAACTCGAATAACCCTGTCATCAAAGTTTATTTCAATTTTCGGTCAATATCCTTATTCAAAATGCCTCACAAACGGATTTTCTTTGGTGTACGCCGGCCATTCCTGAGTGCCCTCACCCTCCGGGCAGCCGGTCTTCATGAAGTTTGTCCAGCAACGCACGGCCTCCTCGGAGAGCTGATAGTCATGCTCCGTCATCGGGCGCCAGGAGCGTCCGAGCGTGCCGAACACGTACCAGAGCTCCAGCGAATGCCATGTAGGCTTCTCATCGCCCGGCAGCGTGCGGTCGAACCAGTAGACATAGCAAGGCTCACCGCCAACCTCATTCTGTCTCAGTGCCCATCGCTCACACTCGGTCAGCAGCATTCCCGGAACACGTCTCTGCCTGTCCGCCTCAGTTGTCCCAAGATCATCCGTCACACACCCTGCCATATACGGAATCTTCGGCATTGTGCCGTCAGCCCAGACGTCGCGCACGCTTTTCTTTAAGACATAGCCGTCCACATTCGGAACAATGAGCAGACCGCCCGCGCCCTGGCTCTTTGCCATCGACTCCGCGTCAAAGGCCGCCTTCAGATTCACGAGTGTTTTTGCTTTCATGGCACGCAGCTTTTCAAGGCTCAAGCCGGCAAACGGCGAGAGCATCTCCGCACAGTATGCTTCCTCCTCCTCAAGCGTCGGCGCCGCCAGAAATGATTCGGCACAGCTGATGCCGCTCATGAAAATGGCCTTCGCAATCTTTCCCTTTGTCAGGTCACTTGAAATGAGCACCTGAGTGCTCATACAGCCCGCAGACTGGCCAAAAACCGTGATGTTGTCGGGATCCCCGCCGAAAGCCTCGATATTGTCATAGACCCAGTCCAGCGCCATGATCTGATCCAGGATGCCATAGTTGCCGGAGACATGCCGCTCATTTTCCGCGTCAAGCCTCGGATCAGCTAAAAATCCAAAGATGCCGAGGCGATAAGCGATCGTGATAAAAATGACATCCTTTTTGCAGAAGGCCTCGCCGTCAAATTCCAACTCGGAACTGTAGCCACCGCCGAAACCGCCGCCATGGATATAGAGTGCCACCGGCAGTTTCTTTCCCTCGACGCCGTCCGGAACCCATATATTCAGATAGAGGCAGTCCTCGCTCATCTCGCGGGCAAATTCCGGATTCGCATAAAATTCCTTATAGAACGGATTGGGGTCAGCCGCAAGTGTCTGCGGGCAAATCGGCGCGAAATGATCTGCCCTGTAAACACCCTCCCAGGCATTCACCGGCTCCGGCGCTCGCCAACGCAGTTCGCCGACTGGCGGCTTCGCAAACGGAATACCCATGAAAACTTTATATGTATCTCTCTGAACACCTTCCACAATACCTGATTTTGTCTTGACTTGTAATGACATATTTTTTCTCCTGTTCTGCTATTTATCAATACTCATCATAAATTGAGAGCACTCATCATGAAGTGCTCTCAAATTATATCATTAAATGAAAA
>CAYRDY010000029.1:6262-21445 GCA_964423195.1 uncultured Catenibacillus sp.
TCAAAAATCATATCCAGCTCCAGATGATTTCTCGCCTCATTTTTAACCTCATTTTCATTCAAGCGCATCACATTTCTGTCCTGCGACTTGTACGGCTTCCAGACTGGCAGGCTGCCGCCGTTCGGATTGCCCGTCCTCGCAAAATTGGTCCAGTAAGAAACCATTTTCTCAGAAAGATCATAGTAGCGACCGTCAAAATCCCGCCAGCAACGGCCCAGCGTTCCAAAAACGAACCAAAGCTCCGCGCTGTGATATGCCTGTCCCTCCGGGACAAATCCCGACTCATTGACGCCCGGCATCCAGGCGTCAAAGTAATACAGATACGGCGCTATCCTGCCGCTGTGATCCTGTCTCTCAGCAAATGAGAACATATCATAAAATCCTTCATTGTCAATCATATACTGATACAATTTCGAATATTTGCTGACCGGATATTTTTCCATGAATTCCTGATAACGCTCAGCCGTACATTTAAATGCGATTTCTTCCTGCGGACGTCCGGCAAATTCAGGAATCGCAAACAGTGGACCAATATCCCCGTTGACATTGCCGGCCAGAACCGGCACATCGCGCAGTGCCCCGATCACAGTGGCCTCCTGCGGAAAGACAGGGAAAAGATAGCCGTCCATGCTCTCTCCCGGCCTTCTTCCGGCGCCGTGTTCTTCCGCATAGACAAGTTTCGCCAGCAGCTCATCTCCCGGTACCTGCATCAGCTCGTCAAGCGTCATGCCGAGAACCTCACAGACCTTAACGCCCCACTTCTCCGCGTATTCCAGCGTGTCATGGCCGAACGTATGCAAATCCATCCCGGAAATGCCGCTCTGGAAGATGGCCTTGTGGAACAGGCCCTCAGCCAGCGGTGAACACAGAAGACATTTCGTCGCCGCGGCACCGCCGGACTGACCGAATACGGTGACATTGTCCGGGTCGCCGCCAAATGCGCGAATATTTTCCTGCACCCATCTAAGTGCCATGATGATATCGTAAATGGTATTATTGCCGCTCACACCATGCGGATTTTGAGCGGATAACTGCGGATGCGCAAAAAAGCCCACATAACCCAAGCGGTAATTCAGCGTGACCAGGATCACTTTCTTTTTCGCCAGCGCCTCGCCGTCAAATTCCATCTCATGGCCGTAACCTGAACCCATGCCGCCCCCGTGAATCCAGAACATGACCGGCAGCCTGTCATCCGCCGACTCGGCGGCTGTCCAGATATTTAAGTATAAGCTGTCCTCGCTCTGAGGCTCCTTAAACGGATAAAATTCCTTAAAAAAGAAATCCGCAAAAGGCAGTCCCGCCGTCTGAGAAGGCTGAAGACTGATCGGCGCGAATTCATGGCATTTTCTGACGCCGTCCCATTTTTCCGGCGCTACCGGCGGCATAAAACGAAGTTTTCCCACCGGCGGCGCGGCATACGGAATCCCTCTGTAAACCATGATGGCCGCATTATTGCCATGCACGCCCTCGATTTTACCATATTTCGTCTCAATGATTGCCTGCATCTGTCATTCCTCCATTCTTAGCTGATAGACTCCACCAAACAGTCACTTTTTCTCTCTTCCACAGATTGAATGCGCTTGATCCATTTGCCGCTCTTTAACCGGTACAGACACCAGAACGCCTTGATGATCTGATCGATTTTCAGGCACATATAAACAGTAAATCCGGAACAGTGCCAGTAAAGGCCTGCCAGGATGCCCAGCGGAATGCTGACGCACCACATGAATAAGATGTCAGCGACCATCAAAAATCGTGTATCGCCGCCGCCCCGAAGCACGCCTTTCATCAAAACACTATTGACGCACTGGAAGATGACGATGATAGCCACCGCCTTCATGAGTTCAGCTGCCAGCTGCCTGGTCTCCTCCGACACATTGTAAATACTGATGACCGCATCGCCCAATAGCAGGATCAGCACACAGCCAATCACACCGACGATCGCCGCCAGCGCCGCCATTGTCACCGCCTGCCGCTGCGCTTTCTCTCTGTCGCCCTCACCGAGCGTATTGCCGGTAATGATACAGCCTGCCTGACAGATTCCCTGGATGACGACCGTGGACAACTGTTGGAATACCGTTGTAATGGAATTGGCGGCCACAAATACCGAGCCGATGCGCCCCATCACCATCGCCACCGCCGTATTTCCCACACCCAGAAGTGAATCGCTGATCAGCACCGGAACGCTGTTCTTCAGATATTCCGGCCATATATCCATACATTTCATCCGCAGGTCTCTCAGGCGCAGGCCGATATGGTTATCTTTGAAAAAGACATACCCCATGATAAATACAAATTCAAAAAGCCTGGCGATCAGAGTTCCCAGGGCGGCACCCCGAATCTCCAATCTCGGCGCTCCGAGATTTCCGTAAATAAAGACCCAGTTGGCAAAGATATTGATAAAGAAAGCGCCAATCGAGGAGAATAACGGCACATTGGCCCTGCCAACGCTCCGCAAAACCAGACTGGTGGTCACAGAAAATCCCGTCAAAAAATATGTCGGCACGCAGATTTGAAAATACATCACCCCCGCTTGCACGACTTCGGCCTCCGGCGTGTAAAGCCTCATGATCGGCCCCGGAATCAGCATCGTCAGGGCGCTGAATGTGAGGACGAAAATCAGCACCACCCGATACATCATGAGAATGCTTTTCTTCAGGCTGTCCATCGCCCGCATGCCCCAATATCGGCTGGTCAGCACCGTCGCGCCCATGCCGAGGCCCATACAGCTGAACTGAAAAAAGGTGATAAACTGGTTGGCCAGGGTCGCCCCGCTCATCTGTATCTCACCCAGGCTTCCAAGCATCATATTATCGGCAAGGCTGACACCCGCTGTCACGGCCTGCTGCAGCACGATCGGGATTCCGGTCGCCGCAAGCGCGGTATAAAATTTTTTATCCCTTACAAAAATCATTTTATCCCTTGACGGCACCCATCGTGATGCCCTTGACGAAGTATTGTTGGAAGAATGGATAGGCGAGCAGCAGCGGCAAAATGCCGATGACGGCAATCGCCAGACGCATCGTCGTCGTCGGGACACTGGCACCGGATCCCATCGTCATCTCGCTCACATAGCCTGCGCTATTATTGATACTGTTGAGCACGTTCATAATGCCCCACTTTGACTTGTCCGTGATATAGTACGCGCCGTTCTGCCAGTCGTTCCAGTACATGATCCCCTGCATCAGTGCCACTGTCGCCAAAATCGGCTTGGACAGAGGCAAAGCGATCTGCAGAAAGCAGCGGAACTCTGAGGCGCCGTCCATCCGCGCGGATTCATTTAGTTCCTCCGGAATCGAGATCTGAAAATAACTTCGCACGAGCATTATCGTAAAACCGCTGGTAATCATATTCGGTATCAGATAGGCTAAAAATGTATTTTTTAAATGAAATATCTGACTGTAATTGATATAGCTTGCCACCATACCGCCATTAAAAAGCATGGTAAAGATAATCAAAAACGAGATCAGATTTCGACCAGGCAGATCTTTGCGCGAGAGCATATAGGCACATGTTGATGTGACAGCCAGACATAACAGAACCCCGCAGATCGTGACACAGATTGTGATCAGATAGGCCCTGCCAAATAAACGCCATTGCTTAAACACATATTGATAGGCTAATGTAGACCATTTGCCCGGAATAAATGAAAATCCCTCTTTAACCGCCCAGTTCTCCTCTGTGAGGGAGGCACCGATCAAAATCCAGAAAGGCACAAGCACAGAGATTGACATCAGAATTAAAATAATATGTGAAATTAACAAAAGTCTGTTTTTCTTTTTAAATATCTTTGGCATTTTCATCCCTCCTAGAATAGTGCGTCTTCTTTACTTACTTTTCGCACAATACCATTGAATACCAAGACCAAAATAAAGCTGACAATAGACTGGTAGAACGCTGCCGCCGAAGACATACCCATATTCGAGTTGGACGTAATCGCTCGGAAGACATAGGTATCGATCGTATCCGTATATTCATAAAGCATCCCTGAATTTCTAGGCACCTGATAGAACAGCGAGTAATCCGAACGGAAAATAGAACCCATATTCATTGTCAGCATCATGATAATTGTCGGTTTGAGCATCGGCAGTGTGAGTCTGGTAATCTGCTTCCATTTACCGGCCCCATCCAGTTCCGCTGCCTCATAGTATTCTTTTCCAAAGCCGATAATTGTGGAGAGATAAACGATCGTATTAAAACCGATATTTTTCCAGCTATTGACTAGGGTTAGAATAAACGGCCAGTATTTGCCCTCCATATACCAACTCACGGGTTCAAGCCCAATAGCACTCAACAGTGTATTTAATATACCTGTATCGCTTAAGAATACATAGACGATATAGGCGATCACGACATAGGATATCAAATATGGCAGAAGGATCATGGACTGATAGAATTTCTTTGCCTTGTTGCTGATGATCTCATTCAAGAAAATGGCAAAAAAGACGGCCAGAATGGTATTTAAAATCATCCACGAAAAGCTGTAGAGCACTGTATTTCTCGTGATCCGCCATGCATCGCTGGCAAATAGAAATTTAAAATTATCAAGGCCAACCCATTTGCTGCCTGTAATGCCGTCAATTACACGGTAATCCTTAAAAGCGATCTGAATACCGTAGAGCGGCATGTAATTGTTAATAAAGATATAGATCAGCGCAGGCAGGCCCATCAGATAAATCGGAAGGAAATGTTTGAACTTCTTCCACCCTTTGCCTTTCTTTGATACTGTTACTGTATTCATCTGAGACTCCTCTCTTAAATGAAATGCCTGAAATTCGCGGAGGAATGACAGGCATTTCGAGATAAAATTGCGTTGTCTTATTTGTTCAGCTCTTACTGCTTATTCGCAAGCCACTCGTCAAACTGGCGTTGATTCTCAGCGATAATCTCGGCGATCCCCGCGCCCTGCAGCGCTTCTCTGAACTCTGCCACTCTGCCCTCGACATCCTCGACCATGCCGCATGCCAGAGAAGGCTGATATTCTCCGATGACCGCTGAAACGGCGGCTACCTGTGTCTTGACACTGTCAGGGTTAAAGACATAGCCAAAAGCTGTCGCTAACTTTGCGTTATCCGCGCCGTACTTCTTGACTTCTTCATACCATTCCTCTGTAAACGGCTCTCTGTGATAAATCTGTGATGAATCGCCATATGAATTGATCTGGGTGCCGTATCCGATTGTACTCACATCGACGCCCTCCGGATAGGTGATAATATGATCGCTGACCTTCACATAGTGTTTGCCCTCGATCCCATAGTTCATCAGGTTAGCCAGGTCCGCGTTCGTCATGATCATATTGAGCAACTGCACGGCTTTATCAGGTCTCTCACTCGTCACAGTCACACCGAGTCCGTATTCCGGAATACTGGACCCTGTAATCACAAGATCGTCAATCGGAACGGCTATAGAATCACGTCCGGTAATTGATCTCGTATTATTGGTAAAGGTTGAATTGACTGTACTGATGGATGCGCAAACCTGTCCAGCGCGCATAGCGCTCACAAGCGTATTGCCACTGGTCAGTGAATCAGGAACCATTGTGCCATCGTCACGCCATCTTTTCGCCCGCAGGCACGCCTGCAGATATTCATCCGTATCATACAGATTTACAATCGTCGTATCTGAACTGTCAGTCATATCCATCAGCACGCCGTAGGCCGCATCCAGTCCCATGCCCGCACCAAATTTTTCAATCTGATAGCCCAACATAAATACCTGTGTGCCATCACCGGGTGTATAACAATAGCCGTCAAAATCGGACGCCTTAACATTAGCATAAAGCTTATCGATATATTCATCGGTTGCTTCCGGATTCTCCGGAATCTCGATCTGATATTGATCAAATATTTCTTTGTCTGCCAAAACGACTGTCTGGCTCGCCGGATAGAAGTCGCCCGGTATGCAGTAGTAATCATCATCTACATAGCAGGCCTCCATTAATGGGCCGGCCTTCTCAAGCAATTCAGGCGCGTTCTCCTCAAGCAGATCACCCAGGCCGAGAAGCAGGCCGTTGGCCTGTAAGTTGGCCATACTTGTCGTGTAACCGACATAGATGATATCGAGCCGTTCGCCGTCGCTTCCGAGCAGTCCCATCTGTGTGGCATGGTCACCAATCGAAATATCGCGGAATTTGACTGTACAGTTGATGGCCGGGAGCGTCAGCTCATTGATTGCCGCCTCAACTTCCTCCACATCGGCCATCGGCAGGCCGCTGCCCATGGTCTCGACCACGATCTCATAGGGTTCCTCGTCAGATCCCTGTCCACTGTTTCCCGCACTGCTCTGGTTTTCGCCGTTGCTTTGGTTTCCACCATCGTTCCCGCTGCCAGAATTTGAATCCGACCCGCCGCCGCAGGCCGCCATGGCAAAGACCATCGCCATCGCCAAAAGAATCGCCAGTGCTCGTCTCACCTTTCGCTTCATTGAATTTTACCTCCTCATTAAATGTGTAATATTTTTTGTCAGGCACACATACCTGATTTCTTACAGATAAACTTATACCTTTGCCCTTCCCAAGATGTCCTTTTATTTCGCATATGTTAAACTTTGCCTTGCTGTCCTTCTGAGGGGGAAACTTTGTCCCACTACTCAACCCACGGAAATGCTTTGTTCCACGGAAGGAATCTGCCATGCTGTTCTTTGATCACTGTATTCGTGTACTCCGCCTGATCTCTCATCTGTTTGACAAACAGCGGCATATCTACCGCGTCAACCACTTTGCGAAGCTGCTCCAATCCGCGTTTGCACGCCGCGTCACGTTCTTCCTCGGATTTGAAAGTGCCGTCCGTGCCGCCATGATCAGTAATGTCACCCATATAAAATCCGATACTGTAGGCAAAACTGCCGAAATTGATGATATGTGAAATATTCTGCAGGCTCTCCGGCAGACCCTGGAAAGTATTCTGTCCAGGCTTGAACATCTCACCCTCATGCTTTTCCATGCGCGTCTCCGCAGTCGGATCAACAATCAATTCATTACTTCTGCCCAGAATCTCATAAGTCCCTACCATCACATCCTGAAAATTATTATATTGCCTGCAGACATCAGGCCCTAGAATTTTTTTTGCAAAATTAATCGTCGTCAGCTGGTCGATCCATGCGATCGGGACTTTGGTCTCATCGAAGAAATCTCCGACCAGTGCTCCCAGGGTCAGTTCAGATGTCCCGTGACCCGTCACATAAATCTGGCGCTTGAAGCCCTGGCTGACCAGCGAATATGCGATGGCTTTCAGATAGTTATACCCGTCTTGGACGCTCATGCGCACTGTCCCACGCCCGACAGCACAGGAACCGTTGTAAAAATACTTCAGTCCGTCCATCACCAGTCCGTCCACCTTTTCCGCCATGGCTACCGCTGTACCCAGAGGCCCAACATACTCGACTTCCAGCGGCAGATTGCCGTGCATTTCCGTCGGACCCACCGGAACAAAGATAATATCATTGCGATCTAGGTATTCCTCGACTTCATAGTTTGTCATCCTTGCCAAAATTCGTGTCCGCATTTCAGTCATTTTTTAATTCCTCCCTTTTTGCATTTTTTGATCATCATTTTCTCAATCATATGACTATCAGCAAAATTTGTTTGATTATCAGAAAAATTGTATAAATGATATAATTATAATAGATGGAAATATTAAAGAATGACAGACATTTTTTTGGTATTTTTAAATTATTTTCTACCATTATATTAATATTCGTCCTTTGATAGCGCTATTATTTAGAATCATCCAAAAAAGTGGAGCGATTTTTTTAAGATTGTTTCCTCGTTTGCTTGTTTTTCTTTGCCTAAAATGTTATAATTTTGTCAAAATGAACGAAATATTTCCAATGGGGGAGAAAATTTTATGATGAACTATACAATGCTGCCTGTTCAGATCCATATTTATGACTCCGCTTTTAAAGTCCTGCCGGAGCCGGACACACTGTGTCTTGTATATGTTCTCTCCGGACATGTTGTGATTGAAGAAAACATTCAGCTTCACACGCAGGATGTCATGACACTGACAAGCCATTCTCCGGATGCCACGATTGTCCCGTTTCCGAAGACTGATACCTGTTATGCCCTGATCTATTTATGTCGTGTCTACATCAGCAGTCGATGCGATTTTTCAGACAATCAGATTTCGATCAATACCACCCATGCCAGCACGAATGACGATTTACGTCTCCAGAATGCCCTGCAGCAACTGATTCAGGCATATTTCCCTGATTCAGAACCTTCATGGAAAGATTTTATGCTCATTCTTGATCGCTTCATCGACATACTGCTGGATTATAATCTGATGCCCGATGAATCAAAAATATCGGATCAGCAGATCAAATCAGCGAACAAGCTGCGCTATCTGCTGGATTTCGGTTATCAGCAGGAAAAATCTCTGTCCTTTTTGTCCGACGAACTTCATCTGTCTCCACAGTATATCTCGTCCATCAGCAAGCAGATCCTTGGTGAGAGCTATACGCATTACCTGACAAATCTGCGGCTTGACTGCGCGGTCAATCATTTGCTTTACACCGACATGAATGTGACACAGATCACCGCCATCTGCGGCTTTTCAAATGTCAAGGCCCTGAACCAGGCTTTTCAGAAACGCTTTTTGTGTTCGCCGACACAGTACAAAAAAAGCCATGCAGGTAAGCCGAAAATCCCCCTGCTTTTCAGCGACAATAAAAATTATCCGGCTTTTCACAAGCTGTATCTGCGTTATCCACAGATTCAATCAGACGATAGGCATGACATTCCTTCTGACAATTTAAAAATTGACATACGCCTGTCTGATGCCACCCCATTTGTCGGTCCAAAGGCTGAATTTGTCTATCTCGGCGGTGCCCCCAATCTCTTGTCAAACACATGTCTGCAAAAGCTGCGCTATTTAAGGGACACCTGCAATATCAGATATGTCCGCGTCAACAGTCTGTTTCAGGATCAGTATCTGCAGATGTCGGAATCCTATCATAAATCCATCCAGGCACTCCAGAATCTCTTGTCCATCGGTCTTCTGCCAATGGTCAGCTTCATGGTTTATCCCGGAAATGACAGTGCCGGCGCTTTTATCAATTTTTTTAATTATTGCTGCTCCTACTTCGGCTCTTCCGACGTCAAAAATTGGTATTTTGAGTGCTGCTGCCCGAAGCCGCTGCTCTATGCGTCTTCCCAGACAGAAATCGATGATATCGCCGGGCAGATTATTTCACTGGTCCGCGCGGTCAAACAGATTACGCCGGCAGCTTCCATCGGCGTCAATTTCTTCTCCTCGATAGATCCGTCTGAGAATGCGGAGTATTTATGCCGATGTCTGCAAAACGGCCATGTCACTCCCGATTTTGTGACCGCAAATGTTTACACGATGCACATCAAAGCCAAAACGCCTGTTTATTCAGAATTTTTAAATCCTGAAAATCTGCCGCCGGTGCCTGAGCGGCTTGAAAAGGAATACCGCCTCTCCGGGAATTCCAACTATTGCTATCAGAAATTGAAGAGTCTCCGTCAGACACTGCGGACAATTTTCAGAGATACCTCTGTCCCGATTTTTGCCAATATCCATATTGACCTGCACGCCGGCAATCTGCTAAATGATTCCGTCTACGCCAGCACCTTTTTATTAATGAATATTTTAAAGACCTATACGTTTACAGATAATTATATTTTGCCGATTCTCGCCGACAATTATCATTTTTCTTATACGGACAATCATCAGCTGATGCAGGGCATTTACAGCCTTTACACTTGTAACGATATTCCCAAGCCAATGGTTTTCGCTTTCCAGTTTTTAAACGAACTTGGAAATCTGCGGCTGTCCGCCGGAGACACTTTTATGGCAACCGCTGACAGCAATCGAAACATCACCTGCCTGCTTCTGAATTACAAGCACCCGCGCCTGTTTTACTGCAATCATCCGCAGGCGGTTTCTCCGGAAGATGTGGCTGCAATTTTCCGCAGCTATCCGCCAGAGGAGGCAGAACTTACCATTCATCTGGATGAACCGGCTGTCTATCTGGCCGAGGAACTCTCCATCAATCAGGAACACGGCAGTATCCTCGACCTGTGGCTGAAATCCAATCAGCTCCAACAACCAAATTATCAGATTGTCCGGCATTTAAAAGAACTCATTCAGCCGAGCTACCGCTTTTACAAGCTGAATGCCTCCAAGACGCTGAAAATCAGAACCACGCTTGAAACCCATGAGATCAAGC
This sequence comes from uncultured Catenibacillus sp., assembly GCA_964423195.1. Lineage (GTDB taxonomy): Bacteria > Bacillota > Clostridia > Lachnospirales > Lachnospiraceae > CAKRHR01. The sequence goes on from CAYRDY010000029.1 coordinate 16,454, forward strand.
TGATCAAGCTGTACAGATACGATGTCCGGCAGTCAAACCCCTGATAGAACTTTACAGACCGCGTCAAGGAAAATGATAAGGCAGTCTGAATCTCGCGGCAAAAAATTATCCCCGTGATTATCCAAATCACGGGGATTTCCCTTGCAATATTGTACCTTTTCATGTGGCAATGACGTAGCAAATTTTACCTAAAAATACTAAAAACTTAAAATATTGAAAATCCATGCACTCCAGCCACACTCAAAAGTGCCCACAAAGACTTAATTTTGCTACATTTTCAGGCTTTTTGCTAATAACTGCAAAAAAATAAGTGGAGCATATGGGATTCGAACCCACGACCTCTACAATGCGAATGTAGCGCGCTCCCAACTGCGCTAATGCCCCACAACAATGACAGTATACCACATGGCTGAAGATTTTTAAAGAGTTATTTTGACAAATTTTGTAAATTTTTGCGCGCAGTTTTATATTACTTTGTAGCAGGAGACATGGCATGCATTGAGACAGTGCCGTCAGGCACTGCATGACCTCGGAGGGAATCAGAGCGGCAAAGGCAACATTTCCTTGATACTGCCCGCGAGGTAGAGTGAGCCGCAACAGCATAAGATATGGCTGCCGCACCACCGCAGGGCCTCCCTCAGCGCGTCTTTGATATGGCGCGACTGCCTCACCTCCATATGACCGTTTCCCTCAAATAATGCCGCGGCCGTCTCTGTGTCCAACTGCCTGCCGCTCTCAATCGACGTCACCATCACACCCCGGAGGCCGGGCATTTTGCACAAACTCCGGATCATGCCCGTATAATCCTTATCCTCCGCCGCCGCGAACAACAGATAAATCTCCTGTCCCGCAAACCGCGTCTCAATCGTCTGAACAAGCGCACGAATCCCCTCCTCATTGTGGGCGCCGTCGATGTAGAGATGATCCGTTATCTTCTCCATGCGTCCCGGCCAGACGGTCTCGCAAAAAGCCTCACCGATGTTTCGGTAATAGGACACTTTGTCCAGACCAAAATAATCATGCCTCAGTCCGAGGACGCGCAGCGCCTGCAGCGCCAACAGGCTGTTCGGCACCTGATATGTGCCGAGCATTCTCAGGTGCATATGGAGAGAAATACCGTCGATCAAGAGATCATAGGTAATCGCGTCCCGCGGATAATCAATATGCCGCGCCATAGAGATGTCGACCGGAACGCAGATGGCACCCGTCCTTGCCATCTCTTGTTTTTCCGTCCGCAAACCGCCAGGCAGGGCCGTCGGCTCACCACACTGCCCTTGCCGCGAACCGCCAAGCATTTCAGGGCAGCTATCGTCGCATTCGCCCTGCACTTCATGAAAATGTCTGATGATCACGGCAGACGCCTCGTCCTTGCCCGCGTCAAAGACAAGCGGCACACCGCGTTTGATGATGCCCGCCTTTTCCGTCGCAATTTCTGTCAGCGTCGACCCCAAATACTGCATATGGTCATAACCGATCGAGGTGATCACCGTCAGCTCAGGCGCCTCAATCACATTGGTGGCATCCAGCCGCCCGCCAAGTCCAGTCTCAACCACCGCCCAGCAAACGCCCTGCCGCTTGAACCAGAGCATGGCCATCATATACATCCACTCAAAAAATGTCGGGTGGGCACCGCCGCCCGCCACGAAAATATCAACTTTCGCTTTGATCTCATCAAATAATTCTGTAAAATCCGCGTCTGGGATCATTTCTCCGTCCACCCTGATGCGCTCGTTGATCCGCACCAGATGCGGTGACGTAAATAACCCCGTCCGCAGGCCGAACCGCCGCAGCGCCGCGTCGAGAAACGCACAGACCGACCCCTTGCCGTTGGTGCCGGCAACATGGATATACCTGAAATCATTCTGCGGATTTCCGATCAGCGCCATCAGCGACCGCGTCTGCTCGATTCCGCCCTTCTTTGCAAATCTCGGAATACTGTAAATATAGTCAACGGCAGACAGATAGGACGCCTCCAAAGAACTGCCCATCGCATTTGACATCCCGTCATTTATCCTTTTCTCTTCTGAATGATGATCCATCGTCGCACTCCACTGGGTTCCATGATCCTGTTTTACACCGAACACATCGCTTGCCTGACGGTTTCAATGGATTTAAAGTTTATCGTTTGCACACCGCACTCTCGAATTTACTGAAAGCCAAGCGTTCACATTATATGATATTTTGCGGCGCTTTTCAAGCGCAGGATACTGTAAATTTTTTCAGAAAATGAAGGAATTTTTTAGCTGCACGAGACATCCATTTTTTGAGAGAGATGTCACCTTTTTTGCTGAAAGTCCCCTTGACAACATTTTTTCCTTATTATAAAATCGTAGATAATAAAAATATTTACGGGAGATGATTTGTTTTGGACCCCAGTTCGGCCCTACAGCTAGTCATACTTTTTATTTTAATTCTATTGTCTGCCTTCTTCTCTTCGGCGGAGACCGCGCTGACCACAGTCAACAAAATATCGCTGCGCAGCCGTGAGGATGAGGGCAGCAAGCGCGCGGCCATTGTGCGCAAGCTGATCGAGAATCCGGGCAAGCTGCTCAGCGCGATTCTGATCGGGAACAATGTCGTCAACCTGTCCGCCTCCTCGCTCAACACGGTGTTTGCCACGAATCTGTGCCTGAAAGCGGGCTGGAATATCGCCGCGTCGACTGTCGTCGGCATCGCCACGGGCATCCTGACGATTTTGGTTCTCTTATTCGGTGAGATCATCCCGAAGACACTGGCCACGCGCTACAGTCTGTCACTGTCGCTCGCCTACGGCCCGATTGTCTATGCGCTGACCGTCGTGCTCACGCCCGTGATCTTCATCGTCAACCTGCTCTCCAATGGCATCCTGAGACTTTTCGGCGCCGACAAGGAGGCACAGACGAGCATCACGGAAAATGAGCTGCTGACAATGATCGATGTCAGCCATGAGGAGGGCGTCATCGAGCAGGAAGAACGCGAGATGATCACCAACGTGGTGGATTTCGGCGATTCGCTGGCCAAGGATGTGATGGTTCCGCGCATCGACATTGTTTTCGCCGATGTCAATGACAGCTATGACGACCTGGCAGAGATTTTTCGCAGGGAAAAATATTCCCGCATTCCGGTCTATGAGGACACGAAGGATAATATCATCGGCATCGTCAATCTGAAAGATCTCTTCTGCTATCAGGGCCGCAGGGAGGACTTCGACCTGCGCCATTATCTGCGCGAGCCGTTCTTTACCTACGAATATCAGAAGACGTCCGAATTGATGGTGAAAATGCGCGATCAGTCATTCAATATCGCCATCGTACTCGACGAGTACGGCGCGACCGCCGGCCTGATCACGCTGGAAGATTTGCTGGAGGAGATCGTCGGCGAGATCCGCGACGAGTATGATGAGGAGGAGATCGACGCCATCCGAAAAATCAGCGACGGCGAATATATCGTCGACGGCGGCACCCGCCTTGAGGATATCAACGAGACGCTGGGCACCAAATTTGAGGCCGATGAGGACTATGACTCCATCGCCGGCCACCTGATCAACGGCTTCGGACATATCCCGACGGAGGGTGAGCAGATCGATATCGACGGTTTCCGCTTCATCATCGAAAAAATGGACAAGAACCGCGTGGAGACGATTCACATATACAAAGCATAGAAGTCAAAATATAAATTAAAAAAGCACGGTTTTTCTTCTCAAACGCCGTGCTTTTTAATTCTAATCACTTTATTCTGGTCACTTTATTCACCTGTTCTGTATCAGTATTTTCAGTTTTACAAAACTTGAAACTGTCTCAGAAGTTCTCTCTAAATTTTCTTGAGTTAATTAATTGCCTTGAGCGAGTTCTTGGTCGGCATCCGTCGCATTTTTACTTCCCGGATCAGCGTCAGACGGGCTGACCTTAGTGGTTCCGTCGGAATAGGCGGTGATCAGGATACCGTTGGTCTCGCCGGTATATCTCTTTAGTTCCTGAATAAAATCAGATCTAGTAAAATAATCTGTATCTTTGAGATTGCGATCCGAATTGTTATATGTGTCCTGCATATCATGGACATGAGATGCCATATCCACATATGCCTCCGCATCCTTTGCTGCCTGTCCATCCCTATAATATGCATCAGCCAATTCTTTCAAATTATCATTATCTTTAATTAACTTTTGCACTTCCGCAATATCTCGAAGAACTCCGGCTAGCCCATTTGTCCCTCCAATACCTACACTTTGATTCATAATTCTTTCAACTTCGGCTGCAATACCATTTTCTCCAACTTTTTTACCTGCCTCGGTTGTATCAAGATACGAGACGAGCATGGACAACGATACATATGAATCTAGACAGTTGTGGAAGAGTACAGATGGATCATAACTGTCAAAGCCGTAATCATGTAACTGTTGTTCAAAAGTCAAAAGGCTACCGCCGTGGCTTTTAGCTTCTACTACAAGTTCTGCCAATCCACCGTAGTTATACTTAAAACATTCCCCACTCGTTATTGCGTCTTTCACATCTTTACTGTTATCCGATGTGTATTTTGCAACTGCCCAAATGGCAGCATTTTTCATGTTGTTTCGGGTAGCGTTACCCGCTAATTTGCCATCACCATAACCAGCCTGCTTCAATATATCAGTGATTGTGCCATCTTCATTTAAAGTTTCAATGACCTGATTAAGCATGTTTCCGTTCCATTGTCCATATTTGAAGTCTCCGCTATCGTCATCAGCATCTTTAGCAATAGAATTAAAAATAACGCTTGAACTTTTGTATAATTGCTCCATCATCTTCTGGGCGCCCATATATCGTTCGCCGTTCTCATCGACGAATCCCCCCGCGGCATTGCCATCCGACTTCCAGCCGTCGTATTTCAGCTGCAGGACACTTGCATAATTCTCACCACAGGAGCTGACGAGTGCCTTTTCAAGAATTCCTGTGGGATCAGCAGAGAAGGAAGTTTCACTCCCTGTTTCATTTCCTGCTTCATCCTTGCTCGGACAGCTGATGAATATTGAGCCAA
>CAYRDY010000030.1:0-21400 GCA_964423195.1 uncultured Catenibacillus sp.
TCTTCGGTAAATACGGCAGACAGAAGGGATGGGAACGTGATGGCATCCCCTTTGGTGGCAATGGGCTACCGACAACCGGCTCCGAGATCTCAGATGGATTTACAGAATTGTCAGAGAAAGAAGCCCGTCAGATCGACCTCTCTTTCTGAAAAACAGGTAGCCCGTTGTCGGAAGTTTGCCGGACTTTCCCTTGTTGGGCTTCCTTAACTGAAGAAGGAGAATATTCAATGATTGAAGAAAAGAACACTACTGCCGCGCAGACTATCAGTACAGAGACCGCAGAAACACAGGTCGCCGAGGACAACGCACCCCGACTGGTCAAAAAGTTCGGCAAAACCACCTATTTGGTCAGCATTCATTTCAGCGAGACCAGCAAGGAGACAATGGACGATAAGATTTACCGCCTGATGAAGAATGACATCCGTAAAGCGTATAACAGATGATTTTGACCATTATAGTGGCGGCTCTCCCGCCGCTGTAAAAATATTTTGGGTGAAATCAAAAATACGCATTGACAAACTCGTCCTGAAAGGGTGAAGCATATGCGGATTACATTACATATCGGTAAGTTTACCGTTACTATAATTGTAAAAAGCAACAACCGCCAGTGCAAGTGACGGTTGTTTTAGCATATAAAATGATCTGATCAAAGCTAACCGCCTGTCGCAGTGCTTCTCTCTGGCTTTATTATATGCGAAATCATGTCAAATGTCAACATCAACAAAATTTGGAATTTGTGGACTGAAGTCTCGCCTCCTTAACATGAACTGTGAATACCGCCGGCGATTGCGGGTGCTGTGCGCCAGTAGCGCACGTTTAGCACCGACCGGAGCGAAGCGGAGACCGCGGAGTACGGAGCAATCCGGAGGGCTTTTATCCATGGTGGTGCCCCGCTTGCGAGGCATGGGGATTTAGCCCGGTAAGTTTCCCCACGGCAAAAAATATCCCGTGGAAAACCAGCGCGCCCACAATCATCGCGAGGTAATAGCACAGATTTCCGGCAAAAATGCCGTAGCGCGCGGCAATATCGCAGAAGACGATCTGAACGGACGGCGTGTATGGATCCAGATAAAACATATTGGCCGTGCCGTAAGGGTGTACCAGGACATTGATGCCCGCAGCCATCGCGCAGGTGACGGCATAGACCGGCAGGCCATAGAGAAAACCTCTCATGTGCCGATGCGCGCCGAGTCCGCTGACGCCTGCGTAGACGCCAATCGCCAGAATCAACAGATGCCAGAAAATCCCGTGAATCGTCAGCGTCAGATAGGGGTGGAAGATGCCTGACGGATCCGCAAAGAGCATGACCGCCCCCATCACGTTGAAATCGATCAGAAAAGTGTTCAGGCAGAGCTTCAGTCTCGGCGACCGGATCCATGGAATCCACAAAAACAGGTACATCGGCAGACTGCAGAGCTGAAACGGCAGCAGATCCCACCGATAATGCCCGCCGTTGACAATATAATAATTAAACAGTTGCTTGTATATTTCACTCAGGAGCAAGAGCAGACCAGTCACCAGGTAAATCCAGCGCGAAGGATCCGGTGCGCCGCTCGGCAAGCCCTGCTCACCGGTTACTGCTGCCTTGGATGTCGGTGCCGCGGCTGACGTGGCTTCCTGTGCGCCGCTCGGCAAACTCTGTTCACCGGCTGCTGCCCCGGTTGTCTGCACCGCGGCTGACGCGGTTTCCTGCGCGCCGCGCCTGCTGATGCGTTTGCAGAGAAGCGCCAGCAGAACCCCGAGGAGCACCGCGCCCGTGATGCCGAAGACCGCCGTCAAAAGATGCTCCCTGCCATAGACCTGCCACGTTTTCATCGGCCAGGCCGTCCATTTCAAAAATCTGATCACGGCATCCATCCAAATCACCCCCTGTCCATTACCCAAAATGCCCATACAGACACCAAAAACATCCGTTTCCTGTAAAGGACTGACAATCAGAGTATACCACATCTCGTCCCGTGACTAAAGTGCCAATTTTTCTTTGCGATGATCATTTTTATTCTCTGTTTTTTTGTAGCGAAGCCTTCTTCGTTCTAAAATGCCAATTTTTCCTCGTGATGACCAATTTTATTCTCTGTTTTTTTTCGGAAAGACCCCTTTTGTTTTCTGAAATTAAATGATAATGTTAGGGCAAGGAGGTGCATCACTATGGCATTTGAAGATTATGATAAGGCACTCAGGCTCGGCCAAAAAGAATATCGGGCCAGGGTGGCCAAAGGCGACTACCCGTATCTGCCTGTGCTGGATGATATTTTATCGCGGACAGAGATCGAGTCCCGTGTCGACCTCGGTCTCGTCGATATCCCGCTCGAACTGATCGTCGGCACCAGCACGCAGGGCCGCACCACGGCTTTTGCCGGAAATTTCATGCCCCTCTTAAAATCCGGCACAGAATTTGCCGGCAAATGGATCACACTGAGCGATCAGCTCATGGCATCGGGGCAGCGCGAACCGATCAAGGCTTACGAATTTATGAACAAATTTTATGTCGTCGAGGGCAACAAGCGCGTCAGCGTTTCCAAATATCTGAACGCGGTCAGCCTCTACGGCAATGTCACCCGTTTCGTGCCGAAGCGCACCGAGGACAAGGAATCCGCCATCTATTTTGAATTTCTGGACTTCTACGCGATGACAAAAATCAACTATATATGGTTCAGCAAAAAAGGGAGTTTCACGAAGATGCTGACCGTGGACGGCAAGGCGCCGGATGAACCGTGGACAGAGGACGACTGCACATTCTTCCGCTCATGCTATCTGGCCTTCTCCAAAGAGTTCAAAAAAGCCGGCGGCGACAAATTAAAGATCACGCCGGCGGACGCGATGCTCGCCTACATCGAGATCTACGGCTATCGGGATATCCCTGAGACTTCCGCCGCGGATATGAAGAAAAATTTGGCAAAAATCTGGGACGAATTCCTGATGCTTGAGGCGGATGATTCCGTCGCCCTGCTCATGCAGCCGACAGAGGAGCCGAAGAAAAATATCCTATCCAAACTGATCGCGCCGGAGGTCAATATCATTACCAAGATCATTTCACCGGAGCCCGCCAGACTCAAAGTGGCCTTTGTCTACGACAAATCGCCGGAAGTCTCCTCGTGGATCTATGGCCATGATCTGGGACGGAAGCATGTGGAACAGGTCTTCGGCGACAAAATCGAGGTCCGCTGCGTCGACAATGTCGACCCGAAGGACGAGAAAGCCGCCATGGAAACGCTCGAAAATATCGCCGCGGACGGATGTGACGTGATCTTCACGACGACGCCGCAGCTTCTGAATGTCAGCCTCAAGACGGCCGTCAATCATCCTGAGACCAAGGTGCTGAACTGCTCGCTGAACACGTCGCACCGGTATATCCGAACCTATTATGTGCGCATGTATGAGGCAAAATTTTTGATCGGCGCCATCGCCGGCGCCATGAGCGAGGACGGCAGGATCGGCTATATCGCGGACTATCCGATCTACGGGATGACCGCAAACATCAATGCATTCGCTCTGGGCGCCAAACTGGTCAATCCGAGAACCAAAATTTATCTCGAATGGTCCACGGTCAAGGACAACAATATCCCTGACGCCTTTATCGACAGCGGCATATCGTTTGTCTCCACCCGCGAGATGATCGTCCCGCAGGATGCCAACCGCAGCTTCGGGCTCACGATCTTTGATAAAAATCATTCGCCGGTCAATCTGGCGATGCCGGTCTGGCACTGGGGCGTCCTCTATGAGCGGCTGCTGCGCGGCATCATGTCCGGCACATGGAAGGAGGAGGCCGACGCCTCCAATCAGGCCCTGAATTACTGGTGGGGGATGTCCGCGGGCGCAGTCGACGTCATCTGCTCTCAAAAGCTGCCGACCGGCACCAAGCGCCTGGTGGAGCTGCTGAAGCAAACGATCTGCAGCGGCGACTTCAACCCGTTTTCCGGCGTCCTCCACTCTCAGGACGGCGTCGTCCAGCCGAGTGAACACCTGACGCTGGAGCCGGAGGACATCATCAAAATGGACTGGCTGGACGAGGATATCATCGGCTCGATCCCGACACTGGACGAATTAAAAGATGAAGCGAAGCCGGTCGTCCTCATCCAGGGACCGCTTGGCGATGAGAAGCTGTAAAATGACCTGTCACAGCTTGGAGATCTCTGAGCTGTGACAGATTCCGCATGTTTGTCACTGAGGATTTCAGGCAACGATGAAAATTTTGGTACTGTCGGATAAAGAGTCCGAATTCCTGTGGGATTATTTTGAAAAGAGTAAATTGGACGGGATCGACCTGATCCTGTCCTGCGGCGATCTCGCGCCCCAATATCTGTCCTTTCTGGCGACGTTTACCACCGCGCCCGTCCTGTACGTCCACGGCAATCACGACGGCTGCTATGAAAAGACGCCGCCGGACGGGTGCTTTAGCGTCGAGGACACGATCTATGTCTATAAAGGCGTGCGCATCCTCGGCCTCGGCGGCTGCATGGCATACAACCGCGGCGATTTCCAGTACACGCAAAAGGCCATGGACAAGCGCATCCGCAGGCTGCGGCCCTCCCTGCTTTTGCACAGGGGCTTTGATATCCTGCTGACGCACTCGCCCGCCTACCACATCAACGACGGCGAGGATCTACCGCACATGGGTTTCAAGGGATTTGTCACTCTGATGGACAAATACGAGCCCAAATATTTGGTCCATGGGCATGTCCATATGAATTACGGCCGGCAGTATGTGCGGGAGAGCACCTACAAAAATACCAAAATCATCAATGCCTACGAAAAATACATCATTGAAATATAAGCGCCGGCTTTTTTCATCAAAGCCGGCGCTGACAACCCATATTCAGTTCTATATTCCGTCCACATTCAGCCTATTTTCTGCCGAGCGATCACTCATTTTTTGCGACCTCGACGATGGTCTGCGTCAATCCGGCAATGCCCTGAATGTTGGACGGCACAATGATCTTTGTCGCCTTTCCATCTGCTGCCTTCTCAAACGCTTCCAGACTCTTGATCTGCAGCACCGCCGCATCCGCGCCGGCCTCCTTGATAAAGCGAATACCGTCGGCCTCCGCCTTCTGCAGCTTCAGGATCGCCTCCGCCTCGCCTTCCGCCTCACGAATCTTGGCCTCCTTGGCGGCCTCCGCCTTCAGGATCGCCGCCTGCTTCTCGGCCTCGGCCTCAAGCACGACCGACTCCTTGTGACCCTCCGCCTTCAGGATCGCGGATCGCTTCTCGCCCTCGGCGATCAGGATCGACTCGCGGCGCTCGCGCTCTGCCTTCATCTGTTTCTCCATCGCGTCCTGGATGGCTGACGGCGGAATAATGTTTTTCAGCTCCACGCGGTTGACCTTGATGCCCCACGGGTCCGTGGCCACATCCAGCGTCGAGCGCATCTTGGCGTTGATGATCTCCCTGGATGTCAGGGATTCATCGAGTTCGAGCTCACCGATAATATTCCTCAATGTGGTGGCTGTCAGATTCTCAATAGCCATGATCGGATTTTGCACGCCATAGCAGTACAGCTTCGGATCCGTGATCTGATAAAACACGACGGTGTCGATCTGCATGGTGACGTTATCCTTGGTGATCACGGGCTGCGGGTCAAAGTCGACCACCTGCTCCTTGAGAATGACTTTCTTGGCGATCTTATCGATGATCGGGACCTTGAAATGCAGGCCGACCGACCACGCGCTCTGAAAAGCGCCAAGCCTCTCCACGACATACGCCTGCGCCTGCGGCACAATCTTGATACAGGATGCCAGAAGTAACAGCACGACAATGATAATGATTGCCAGAACAATGACATTAAACATACCAATACCTCCCAAAAATTTTTAATTCCTAATTTCAGTATACACAATTTTCACGGATTGTCCATATTTTTATGCGGCCGAACCCGCTTTTATTTGACGCGGCAAAACCCCCGCTCTCGACGGCGCCTCCGCTTTCCTTCCGCCATAGGCCCTTTGGGATTCATTCAGGGCGCGCCCTCAGGGATTCACCAGCCGCTTCACGATCAGCTTCGCCCCGCTGATCCTGACAATCTGCACGGCCTCGCCCTTGGCCAGCTTCTGCGCGTCGCTGACCGAGCGCGCCGTCCAAATCATGCCGTTGACGACCGCCTCGCCTTGCCCCTGAATGTTGTCAATATCCTGCGTCACGACGGCGGTCTTTCCGATCAGGCTCTCCACATTGGTCTTCTCACGATTTCTATTGAAATACTTCATGGCGATCGGTCTGGTCAAAAACAGGAGGACAGCCGTGACCACACAAAAGACGATCACCTGGGTCAGCGGACTGCCGCCGAGCAGCGCCGTGATCAGCGCCGCCAGTGCGCCGCCGGCAAACCATATCGTCGTCAGACCCTGCGTCAGCAGCTCCACGATCACCAGCACGATCACCATGACCAGCCAACAGATCATAAAAAAGACGATCTCCTGAAACGGCGTCTTTGTGACGCCGATGTCGATGACTTTTGTCAGCAAAATATTCATCAAAATCCCGATGATCAGGATCATACAGGCGCCCACCAGGATAAATATCCCCTGGGAATGCGCCTTTTTCCCGCCCGTCTCTCGGATGGTTTCCATAAACTCCCCGGCGATCTCCTCCGGCGCCCCCATCCGGTCGATGATCTCTTCCATCGTCTCCCCGCTGTCAAGCGCCATATTGATATCGCTCTCCAGATCGCTCTGAATGCGCTTCTTCTTCGCGCGGTCACAATCCAGCTGCCTGACAATACGCTTGATATATTCATCCCTCGTCATCACTGTCCACCTCCAACATCCTGCTGACAGTCCGGTCATATCTTTTCCAGAGATCCGTCAGCTCTCCGAGCGCCTGCCGGCCGGCCTCCGTGATCACATAATACTTTTTGGAGACATCCCGATCCTTTGGCATGCTCCACTCGCTGCGGATCAATCCCTCATCTTCAAGCCGGTAAAGAATCGGATACAGGGTACCCTCATGCATCTTAAACAGACCATCGCTGGCTCTATCCATATCACTGAGAAGCTGATATCCATAGGTCGGCTCTTTCGAGATCATCTTCAGGACAACGATCTCAAAAATGCCCCGCTTGAGCTGCCTCTCATAACGGACGTCCATCTTAGCCACCTCCTGAGTAATTGTCTATGCCATATATTTTGTATTGCTAAATATATTGTAACAGAACATATTTTAAAATGCAACCCCTTTTTTTCAATTCTGCTTGCTTTCTTCCTTAAATCCCTCGCCGAGTATCTGCCCCGCCTCGCTGACAATGATAAACGCGTCCCTGTCCTCCTGGTAGATGATGGATTTGAGGCGCGCGAACTGCACCTTGCGCACAGCGCACCACAGGATGTCCTTCTCCTCGTGGGAATAGCCGCCCTCGCCGCGCAAAAAAGTCACGCCGCGGTCCAATTCTCTGATAATTCTGTCGGCGATCTCCCTGTTCTTCGGCGAGATGACCGTCACCAGGCTGCCCTTATCCACGCCGTAAATAATGCCGTTGAGTACCTGGGACATGGCAAAGAGGCAGATGATGCCGAAAAGTCCGGACTCGATATCACGAAAGACAGCCATTGAAGCCACGATCACCGCACCGTCGACCAGCAACATCACCCGGCCGATCGGCAGGTGGGGCATCATTTTCTGCATCAGAAATGAAATGATGTCCGTGCCGCCGGTGGTTGAGCCGCGCATGAAGATCAGCGCCAGCCCGGCACCGATCAGAACGCCGCCGTAGAGGCTGCCCAGCAGCCTGTCCCCCGTATAAACCGGGACATGCGGTGCCACGACAAGATCGATGATGGCCGTGTTGATCGCGAGGGTGCGGATCGTCTTCCAGAAGAACGCCTTGCCGAGATAAATATACGCCAGGATCAGCAGCGGTACATTGATGAGAAAACTGGTCAGGCCGATCGGCACCGGCACGATATAGTCAATAATCAGCGCGATCGACGAAACCCCGCCCGGCGCGATCCGCGCCGGCTGAATAAAAGAGATGAGCCCCACCGCGTAAATCAGCGAGCCGACGACGTCCGCGCCGATATCCAATGTCAGATTCCAAGCCTTATTTTGCCTCAGATTTTTGATTTTCATATACACACCACTCCTCGTCTTTTCCTGTCCGGCGACCTTGCATCGGCTCTGATGATCATTTCTTCCGATTCGGTGCCGCGTTCGCCTTTCATCCATGATGTCGCCCCGCTTGCGGGGCATGGAAGTCTAACCACAAAAGCAGATACTCATAATGAAGTATCTGCTCTCATACGCGGGCAAAACCCGCTCTTGTCCAATTTTACAGCGCCGACACGCTTCCTCTACCAGACGACGACCGGCGTCCCGATCTCAATATTTTCATAGATGATCTTCATCTTTGAATACGGCGTGTTCACGCAGCCGTGCGAGCCGTTATAATAATAGATCGAACCGCCGTAGGAGCCGCGCCAGCTTGAATCGTGGACCCCGAAAGTGTTGCCGATAAACGGCAGCCAGTAGGAAACCTCGGATTCATACGGATCCTCCGGATCGATCCCCTTCAGGGTCTGATCCACGGCTTTGTTCAAAATCTTGTATGTCCCCCGCGGCGTGCTGTGGCCGGTGTAGTCGCAGCCGCTGACGATATCCGTGTCCGTGATCAGTTCGCCGTCCTTATAAAACCACATGTGCTGATTGTCGATGCTGATCTCCAAATAGGTATCGCCGATCTCATCGTCGCCCCACTCGGCCGCCGTACCGTCAAAGAGGATGTCGCGGTCAACATTTTCGCCGGCTTGGAGCTCCTTCATGATCTGCTCTGTCTCATGCTCCGCGTCGATCGACCATCCGTAATTGCCGCCCTCGACCGTCACTTCCGTCCCGTAGCTGGTCATAAATTTCCGGTCATCGCCCCATGTCGAATATTTCTCCTCCAGATCGTCCATGTAGGCTTTCACTTTTTCCTCATCGATGCCAACGCCGCCGTCTTCCGTCTGATACATCCATTTCGAGGTGACATCGCCGTCGATCGTCACATAGTCATCGCCGCCGATATGCAGCCTGATCACCATATCGAGAATCCTGCGGATATCCTTCGTTTCCTCCAAAAACGACTCCGAGTCCACGGTCACGGCAGGGACTTGATAACATCCGGCGGCTTCGGCATCAAGGCTGTCGTCACCGCCAAGAATCACCTCGGCGATCGCGCCGTACAGCTTCTCCTGATCGATCGTCGTCCCCTGAACCTCCGGCACAATCCGGACGCCGTCGCTGTAGTCGACATAGGCATCCTGCGGCGCCTGGACGTCACTCCCTGAGATGCCATCCAGCGCCGCGATCGCGGACTTGAGCTTCGCCTCATCAAAACTCGGTTCACCCTCGACACTGTAATAATTGACGTTCATAATACTCAACGGCCACAGCCACATGCTCTGCTGCGCCTTGACATCCGCCGTGCCGCTGAACACGATCGAATAGCCGATGTTGCGCCCGTCCAGATCCTCCGATTTATCTCCGCGCTCCGTCAGGTGAAAAATAAAATCCGCATTGTCCTCCTGCAGCATCCGCATCACTTCGTCCACGGTCATGTTGGCACAATCCACGCCATTGATCCACGTCCCCGGAAAAAAATGTTTTGAAAAAAACGCGGCAACGGCTATATAGACAATCGCCACCAAAAACAGCGGAATACTTATTCCCAATAATATATTTCTCACAATTCTGCCGGCCCTTGACATTTGCTCTCCCGTCCCCTGAAAATTTCAAGAATAGTATATAAAATTTTCAGTCTGAAATTATTGGTAATTCATAAATATTATATTACAAATTTTTTAAAAGTCCAGTGCGAATATTTAAAACAGCGGGTTCTGTCCCTATTTGCGATCGTTCACGATCTGTCACAGTTCGCAGTTGTTCACCGTCCTTGGGAACGGGATCACGTCACGGATATTGCCCATGCCGGTCAGGTACATCACGCAGCGCTCAAATCCGAGGCCGAATCCCGCGTGCCTGGCTGTGCCGTAGCGCCGCAGATCCAGATAAAAATCATAATCCTCGGTTTTCATGCCCAGTGCCCTCATGCGCGCCAGCAGCTTGTCGTAGTCATCCTCCCTCTGACTGCCGCCGATGATCTCCCCGATGCCGGGCACCAGAAGGTCCATGGCGGCCACGGTTTCGCCGTCGTCATTCATCTTCATATAGAACGCCTTGATCGCCTTCGGGTAATCGGTCACAAAGACCGGTTTTTTGAAAACTGTCTCTGTCAGATAGCGCTCGTGCTCCGTCTGCAGGTCCGTGCCCCATGCCACCTTGAATTCGAATTTATCATTGTTTTTTTGGAGAATCTTCACCGCCTCCGTGTAAGTGATGCGCGCAAATTCGGCGTTTGCCACATGATTCAGGCGGTCGATCAGCCCCTTGTCCACAAACTGGTTGAAAAAGTTCATCTCATCCGGCGCATTTTCCATCACATAGCGAATGATATATTTAATCATCGCCTCGGCAAGATCCATGTCATCCTGAAGGTCGGCAAAGACAATCTCCGGCTCGATCATCCAGAACTCCGCCGCGTGGCGCGTGGTGTTGGAATCTTCGGCGCGGAATGTCGGCCCAAACGTATAGACATTTCGAAATGCCATCGCGAAAGTCTCGACATTGAGCTGGCCGCTGACCGTCAGATTGGTCGGCTTGCCGAAGAAATCCTTCTTATAATCAACCGCGCCGTCAGGCGTCTTCGGCACATCGCGAAGGTCGAGTGTCGTCACCTGAAACATCTCCCCGGCGCCCTCGCAGTCACTGCCGGTGATCAGCGGCGTGTGCACATAGACGAAATCCCGCTCCTGGAAGAACTTGTGAATGGCATAGGCGATCAGCGACCGCACGCGAAAAACGGCCTGAAAGGTGTTTGTCCTCGGCCTCAAATGATTGATCGTGCGCAGAAACTCAAAACTATGGCGCTTCGGCTGCAACGGATAGTCCGGGGTAGACGCGCCCTCCACAGTCACTTCCTCCGCCTGAATCTCAAACGGCTGCTTGGCCTTCGGCGTCGCCACCAGCGTCCCCCGCGCGATCACCGCGGCCCCGACATTGAGCGCGGAGATCTCGGCAAAATTTGCCATCGTGTCATGATAGACCACCTGCAGCGTCTGAAAATACGTCCCGTCATTCATCACAAGGAACCCGAAAGATTTTGAGTCGCGGACCGTGCGCACCCAGCCGCCGACCGTCACTTCCTTATCTATAAAAGCCTCAGTGTTCCTGTAGAGTTCCCTCACTGTTGTAAGATTCATAAAAACCGGCCTCCCGAAAATTAATCACTGCCATATATCTTAGCACATCGCGGACGAATTATCTACTCATATTTCCTCTTTCTTGACGCACTTTCGTGCGTCATCAAGGTAGGTTTGGAAAATTACTTCCAAACTTTTAGCGCCGCTACTTCTTTCCATATCTTTACGTCTGTTTCCGGAAAATTTTAAATATTTCATTTGTTATAAATTTCTCGTTCCATCACGGCTGAATCTGTGCTATAATGCGTTTATATATAGAAAGAATCGTTTTGCAACCGGTTTCCTACCGGTTGCAGACTTATGATACGAGGAGGATGCGGCATGACTAAAAAATCTCTGCTATTGACACTGCTGCTGCCCGTGATGTGCTGCATTGTCCTGTTCGGCTGCGGGGGCGGCGGT
Organism: uncultured Catenibacillus sp.; assembly: GCA_964423195.1. Classification (GTDB taxonomy): domain Bacteria; phylum Bacillota; class Clostridia; order Lachnospirales; family Lachnospiraceae; genus CAKRHR01. Next base: position 11,631 of record CAYRDY010000030.1, read on the forward strand.
TCCGGAGGCGATTCGGACAAGGTGCCTGCTTCCGGTTCATCCGGCCAGACATCCGGAGCCTCCGGCGATCCATCGGGTAATGCGTCCGGCCAGGGCGCCTCTGCCGCGGAGAGTACAGATACACGCCCACTGCGTGACAATACGCCGAATGTACTCGTCCCCTCGGCGGACGGCTTGGAGCGTTACGGTTCCGACATCGTCACCATAGACGCATCCCATACCGATCAGGGCTACGTGATGGTCAAATACAGCGGCGACAACCACAAAGTCAAGCTGCAGATCACAACGCCCTCTGCCGACAAATATACTTACCTTCTGTCCGACAGCGGCGATTATGAGGTTTTCCCTCTGAACGGGGGCAGCGGCACTTATTCTCTGAGCGTGTATGAGAATGTGACCGGTGATAAATATCTGACCGCGTTCACGCAGACAATCGATACCAGCATCAGCGATGAATTCCTGCCGTACCTCTACCCGAATCAGTATGTGTGGTTCACCAAAGACAATCAAGCGGTCGCCCTGGCACAGGATTTGGCCGAGGGCGCGCATACGGACCTGGAGGTCGTGGAAAATGTCTATCACTACGTCGTGGAAAATATTACCTATGATCAGGAAAAAGCCAAGAATGTCGTTTATGGCTATCTGCCGGTGATCGACGAGACCCTTGAGAGCGGCACCGGTATCTGCTTTGATTACGCGGCGCTGATGTCGGCCATGCTGCGCACCCAGAATATACCGACACGTCTGGACGTCGGCTATGCCGGTGAGGCCTATCACGCGTGGATCAGCACCTATGTGGATGACATCGGCTGGATCGACAATATCATCCAGTTCGACGGCCAGTCCTGGGAGCTGATGGATCCGACCTTTGCCTCCAGCAGTGACAATGACACCCTTGCGGATTTTATCGGCGACGGCAGCAGCTACACGCTAAAATATTCCTATTAGAAAATGAAAGGAGTCCCCATGGCACAACAATCAATAACCCCGCTTTCAAATACGGAGATCTCCGCCTTTTGCTCGCAGATGGCGATGATCCTCGGCTCCGGCATCTCCTCCCTGGAGGGCGTCACCCTGATGCTTGAGGAGACAAAGGACAACGAGGAGCGGGCTCTGCTCACTTCGATCAATGAGACGCTTGTGTCCACCGGCAGTTTCCACACGGCTATCGAGGAGACAAAGGCTTTCCCGGATTATATGCTGCACATGGTTGAGATCGGCGAGTTCACCGGCCACCTGGACAATGTCATGCGCGCGCTGGCCGCTCATTATGAGCGCGAGGCGTCTATCTCACAGTCGATCAAAAGCGCCGTGACTTATCCGCTGATCATGGTCTGCATGATGCTTCTGGTCATTCTCATTCTGATCACAAAGGTCATGCCGATCTTTAATCAGGTCTTTCGACAGCTCGGCAGCGAGATGACCGGCCTCTCCAGGGCCATTCTCAATATCGGCACAGTCATCAACCGCTATTCGGTCGTGCTGATCGTCCTCATCGCCGTGATCGTCCTGCTGGTCCTCTATTTTGCCAAGACAAAGCGCGGGCGCAGACAAATCCGCGCCTTCTCCGCTCATTTCGCATGGACCAGATCTTATACCGAAAAAATCGCCGCCTGCCGCTTCGCAAGCGGCATGTCCCTGACCTTGAGCAGCGGCATGAGCCCTGACGAATGTCTGGATTATGCGGAGAAGCTGATCGACAACGCGCCTTTTCGCGAAAAGATTGACGCCTGCAAAAAGGCCATCGCCGAGGGCGCGGATCTCTCCCATGCCCTTCTGGACGCCGGCGTCTTCTCAGGCGTCTACGCGCGCATGGTATCGATCGGGTCCAAGACCGGTGTCCTCGATGAGGTCATGCAGGATATCGCGGACAAATACCAGGAGGAAGTTGACCAGAAATTCGCCGGCATCATCGCCACGCTGGAACCGACACTGGTCATTGTCCTCTCGCTGATCGTGGGCCTGATTCTCTTGTCGGTCATGCTGCCTCTGATGGGCATCATGTCCAGTTTATGATCCGAAAATATTGAAAAAATTCGCCATGCGATGATCCGCGAAAGATTCTGTGTGTTCGCGTATCATGCGATGATCCAAAGGATATTGAGGAGTCCTGCATATGAAGCATCGTTTTGAAACTGAAAAACCGAAATCGCCATGGAAAGGCCCCATTCTCTCCGTGCTGCTGTTCTGTCTTATCGTCGGCTGTTTTTCGCTGGGCATATCCGCCGTGTCGGACAAGACCGACGCCCAGGAGCTCAGGACGCTTGAGCAGGCCATCAACAGGGGCGTTGTGCGCTGTTATTCGATTGAGGGCTCGTATCCGGAAAGCCTTGATTATCTGAAAGAAAATTACGGGCTTTCCTACGATGAAGACCGTTTCTTTGTTGACTACCAGATATTGGGCAGCAATCTGATGCCGGATATCACCATCATTGAGAGGGAAGGCGGGGGAAAGCCATGAAAATACGCACGCGCGGCAGACATGTCATCGATATGGTCTTTCCGATCGCTCTGTTCTTTGTCTTCGCCGCCTCCGCACTGGCCGTGCTGATCCTTGCCGCGGACATTTACAGCTCCGCCAACCGCCAACTGGATGTCAATGAGGAAAAATATACGCCGCTGTCATACATCTCCGAGAAGATCCGCCAGAGTGACACCGGCGGCGCCATTGATATTGTCAATATCGACGGCACGGAATGCCTTGCGCTCTCCGAAAATTATGACGGCGTCGGCTGTACGACATATATCTACGCCTGCGACGGCATGCTCAAAGAGCTCTTCATCCGTGACGACGTGCCCGTTTCTCTGGAGGGCGGCACCGACATCCTGGAGATCGTCTCCTTAGAGATTGACGAGCCGGAAGAAGGCTTATTCCGGTTCACATTGGTGGACAGGGATGGCCGGAAAACGTCGATGCTTGCCTCGGAAAGGAGCATGCCATGAAAAGAAAGCCGGCCGGCCGCTCCGAATTGTTGTTGATAGAGATCATTATCGCGATCCTGTTTTTTTCGATCGCCAGCGCCATCTGTCTTCAGATCTTCGTGAAATCCCACACGCTGGGCGAGGACACCGGCGCTCTGAATATGGCTGTCACTCAGACATCGTCGGCGGCCGCCGTTTTAAATCGCCCGCAGGCGACTCTGGCGGATTTTGAGCCGCTCTTTCCGGACGCTGAGATCTCCGCCGATGCCGCGGATATTTATTATAATAAGGATTTCATTCCGTGCGCGGCGGCGGACGCGGCTTACCGCCTGAATATTACCGCCTCGGAAAATAACCGGACGATAAGCTATGCGCTGACGGTCTCACGCGTCAGCGACGCGAAAAATATTTACCAGACGGAAGTCCTGACCTATGTGCCCTATCAGGCGCATTCTTAAAGGAGGCTGATTTTTAAGTGAAAAAGCGCTCTGTGCCCATGTCCAATATCGGCTCGGCGTCGCTGTTGATGACGTTTATCGTCCTCTGCCTGGTGACTTTCGCGGTTCTGTCGCTGTCAGGCGCGGTCAGCGAGTACAACTACACGCAGCAGCTGGCTCAGCACAACACGGAATACTTGGAGGCCTCCAACGCAGCGACCCAGCTTCTTAGCGAGATCGACGGACAGCTCCGCGAGGCACATAGGATGCAGTCCTTTGCCACAGCGGATGAGACCGCCTACTACGGCGCGGCGGATGATTTGCTGGGAGAAATATCCGACGTGACAACAGATTTTTCCTCGGATACACCGACAGCCGCCTTTGTGGTTCCCGTGAATGACTCCCAGGCACTCTCCGTCGTATTGGAGCTCAACCCGCCGCGGGATTTCGCGGACGGCTACTATAAGGTCAAAACCTGGCAGGAGGTCTCCACGGCTGAATGGCACGGTGATGACAGCCTGAATCTGATTCAGTAGACATCTCAGACAAATGCATAACTTTTTGCGCCAAGAGACGGCGTGGCGCTGAAAATAAAGGCCGACCGACGGCGCCTTTTGCGATTATTTTTTGCGCGCCAGGATATGGCGCTGCAATAAAAATAAAAATCGCCCGACAGGGCTTACACACAATATTTTTAAAGGATGGATAAAATCATGGACATTAAAAGTTTATTTAAGTACGCTATCGATCACGACGCCTCCGATGTATTTATCGTCGCAGGCCTCCCGGCCTCCTCGCGCATCCACAATACCATTGTGCGCTATGACAATCATCGGCTGATGCCGGACGACACGGAAAAACTGGTGCGGCAGATCTATGAACTCGCGGGGCACCGCTCAATGGATCACCTTCAGAAGACCGGCGACGACGACTTTTCTTTTGCCGTTCCCGGCCTGTCAAGATTCAGAGTCAATGCCTATAAACAGAGGGGCACACTCTCCGCTGTGGTCCGCATCATCACATTCACACTGCCGGATCCGGAGCGCCTTGGCATTCCGGACAGCATCATGGATCTGACCCGCTTCTCAAAGGGACTCGTCCTGATCACCGGCCCCGCCGGAAGCGGTAAATCGACGACGCTGGCCTGCATGATTGACGCCATTAACCGCAACACGGAGAGCCATATCATCACGCTGGAGGATCCGCTGGAATATCTGCACCGCCACAACAGGAGCATTGTCAGTCAGCGCGAGATCAACGTCGACACCGAGAGCTATGTGACTGCCCTGCGCGCGGCGCTGCGCCAGAGTCCGGACGTGATCCTGCTCGGCGAGATGCGGGACTATGAGACGATTCAGGTCGCCATGACGGCCGCCGAGACCGGCCACCTGATTCTCTCAACCTTGCACACCATCGGCAGCGCCAATACGATCGACCGCATCATTGACGTCTTCCCGCCAAACCAGCAGCGCCAGATTGCCGTACAGCTCTCCATGGTCCTGAAGGCCGTCGTCTCACAGCAGCTGATCCCGTCAACGGACGGCACTCGTGTGCCGGCATTTGAGCTGATGACCGTCACTCCGGCCATCCGCAATATGATCCGCGACAACAAGATCCCTCAGATCGACGGCATCGTCTACTCCGCCTCCGGCAAGGAAATGTTCGCGATGGACACCAGCCTCGCCCAGCTCTGCAAGAGCGGCAAGATCACAAAGGACACGGCGCTGGCCTATGCCACCAATCCGGAGATGCTGGCAAAGAAAATATGACAGAACTTCCAAAAAATGGGCCAGGTAACACCTGACCCATTTTTCTATATCAGATTCTCCGGATTCAGCCCCGCGAGCTCCGGAAGGACAAAGCGGCCGTCCTTTCGGATCAGCACATCGTCAAAATAAATTTCTCCGCCGCCGTACTCAGGCCTCTGAATACAGACCAGATCCCAGTGGATGGACGAGTGATTGCCGTTCGGCGCGGTGTCATAGCAGTTGCCCGGCGTAAAATGGAATGATCCCGCAATTTTCTCATCAAACAGCGTATCCTTCATCGGTCTCAGAATATACGGATTGACACCGATCGAAAATTCACCCACATATCTGGCGCCCTCGTCGATATCCAGGATCTCATTGATGCGCTCCGTATTGTTAGCCGTGGCTCTCACGATTTTGCCGTCCTTAAACTCAAAGCTGACATCCTCAAATGTGAACCCCTGGTAAACCGCAGGCGTATTGTATGTCAGGCTGCCGTTGATCGAATCTCTGACCGGCGCTGTGAAGACCTCGCCGTCGGGAATATTGGCGTTGCCGGCACATGGAACCGCCGGAATGCCCTTGATGGAGAACGTCAGATCCGTGCCCGGGCCCACCAGGCGCACGCGGTCCGTGCGGTTCATCAGATCGACCAGCGGCGCCATCGCGCTGTCCATTTTTGAATAGTCCAGGTTGCAGACATCGAAATAAAAATCCTCAAACGCCTCCAAACTCTGGCTGTTGAGCTGCGCCATCGCGTGGTTCGGATAGCGCAGAACCACCCAGCGCGTCTTCGGCACGCGGATGTCATAATGCACCGGCGTCATGTACAGGCGCTCATAGATCCGCATTTTGTCCTGCGGGACATCGGAATACTCGGCCACATTGTCCGTGCCGCGCACCGCGATGTAACAATCCATCTGCTTCATCAGCTCCGCCTCGTTCTGAGCCATGATTTGCATCTGCTCCTCCGTGCAGGAGAGCAATAGCTCCCGCTCCACGCGCGGATCAGTATATTTGACGAACGGTACGGCGCCGATCCTGTAAACTTCTTTCACCAGAGCCCGCGCCAGATCCTGCGTCGAAGGCCCCGTATACTGAATGTAAACCTTGTCGCCGCGCTTCGCCTCCACGGAATGATTCACCAGATTGCCCGCCAGAATTTTAATTCTCTCATCCATCGAAAATAACCCCTTTTCTATAAGTATCCATCTGCAGCAGCTCATGCAAACGCATCCGCGGCAGCGCGTAAAAATACCCTCTGCGGCGATTTGCGCAAATCCGAACTGCCAATTCTATCTTACATACTATCATGCCCCGTCAAAAAAAGAAAGACCGAAAATGTAACAAATGAAAAACAAAAAATTTTTTCAAAATGTCTATGACAAATCAGCAAAATCGTGTATTATAAAAGTAGATTCACGAACGTCAAAAACAAGGGTTCTTTTCAAAAATACTATATATGGAGGTTTATATATGGCTACACTCAAAAACAAAATGACGCGTTACTGCGGTATTCTCGTCCATCCGACATCTTTCCCGTCCCCTTACGGCATCGGCGATATGGGACAGGGCGCTTACGATTTCATCGATTTTCTGGCAGAAGCGGGGCTGACGCTGTGGCAGTGCCTGCCGCTCGGCCCGACGGGTTTCGGCGACTCGCCGTACCAGTCCTTCTCCTCCTTCGCCGGTCAGCCGCTGATCATCAGTCCGGACAAGCTCAGGGAAATGCACCTGCTGACGGACAGGGATCTGAGCGATATCCCGGAATGGGATGAGGAAAAGATCGATTATGGCCCGGCCATCATTTACAAGACAGAACTGCTCAAAAAATCTTATAAACACTTCAAGGCCAGCCGCAGCGTAAAGCTCCATGAGGCTTTTGAAACCTTCTGTGAAGCGCAGGGATACTGGCTCAACGATTATGCCCTGTTTATGGCGCTCAAGGACGCAAATGGCGGCAGGGCGTGGACACAGTGGCCTGAAAAATACAAATTTATCAAGCCGCGCACCCGCACAATCACTGAAAAAGAATACGCCGATGAGATCGGCTATTACAAATATCTTCAGTTTATCTTCTCGAAACAGTGGCGGGAACTCAGGGCCTATGCCAATAAAAATCATATTTCCATCATCGGCGATATCCCGATTTTTGTGTCGCCGGACAGCGCCGATGTCTGGGGCAGCAAACACCTCTATCAGCTGGATTCCAAGGGCTTTCCGACGGCTGTGGCCGGTGTGCCGCCGGACTATTTTTCCGAGACCGGCCAGCTGTGGGGCAACCCGCTGTACGACTGGGATGCCCACGCCGCCGAGGGCTACGCCTGGTGGACCGCCCGCATCGCGCACCAGCTGGAGCTCGTCGATTATCTGCGCATCGACCATTTCCGCGGCTTTGAATCCTACTGGGCCGTGCCTTACGGCGAGGAGACCGCCGTCAACGGACAGTGGATCAAGGGTCCCGGAGAGGATTTGTTCAAGGCGATCAGCAAAAAACTCGGCGATGACCTGCCGATTTTTGCCGAGGATCTGGGCGTGATCACGCCGGAGGTCGAGGCGCTGCGCGATGCCTTCAACTTTCCGGGCATGAAAGTCCTCCAGTTCGGCTTCGAGGATCTCGCGGAAAACGCATTCCTTCCGCATCAGTTCAAGAGCAGCAACTGCATCTGCTACACAGGTACACATGACAATGACACCACGCGCGGCTGGTATGAGAGCGTCAGCGAAAAGGTCCGCGACAAGGTGCGTCGCTATATGCGCTGTGACGGCAGCTATATCACCTGGGATTTCATCCGCACGGCCATGGCATCCACCGCCAAATACGCCCTTTTCCCGCTCCAGGATCTCTTTGGCCTGGACAGCAGCGCCCGCATGAACACGCCGGGAGTGGCGGCTGGAAACTGGGCGTGGCGTTATCGCGCGGATCGCCTGAACAGTGAAACTGCTCAGCAGATCCGGGAGACCTGTGTTTTATTTGGCCGCTCCGGGGATGTGGACGAAGAAACTAACGCGGTGAAAACGACAGCAGATCAAGCGGCGACGACAGGCAACGGCTGTGCTCCGGAAATTCATCCGACCGCAGACGCCTCACGGGCTCAGAAAAATTCGGGTTCGGGCGTCTCCTGATTCCGGAGACGCCAGCAGTCGTTTTCTGAAATTTGAATCATGATTCGGGGGATATGAAATGTTTCGATTTATCATCATGATATTATTTATGCTCCTAATGTACATCGTCAGCATTCCGCAGTTTATTTACTACGAGATTCGGCGGAAAAAACATCCCAGGGAATGCGCCGTATCTGGCCAGAAATTTGTCGTCTGGGTGTTGCGTACACTGACGCGAATGACCGGCTCAAAAGTGACCGTCCTCGGCCTGGAGAATGTCCCTGCGGAGGGTCCGGTCCTCTACGTCGGCAATCACCGCAGCATTTTCGACGCGATTATCGGCTACGGCTTTGTCAAAAATAATACCGGCTTTATTGCCAAGGATACGCTCAGGAGAGTACCGCTGATCGGGCGATGGATGAAAATTATCAACTGCCTGTTCCTCAGCCGCGACGACATCCGAGAGGCCTTTAAGACCATCCAGGACGGCATTGAGCTCGTCAAGGAGGGCACGTCCATCTTTATTTTCCCGGAGGGCAAGCGCGCCAAAGAGGCGGAGCTTCTGCCGTTCAAGGAGGGCAGCCTAAAAATCGCCGACAGGAGCGGCTGTCCGGTCGTGCCTGTCGCCATCACCGGCACAGAAAATATCTTTGAGGCACATTTCCCGAGAGTGCTGCCAGCCAATGTCGTCTTTGAATTTGGCGAGCCGATCGACCTCAAAGCCCTTGACAGGGATACAAAGCGCCATGCCGGGGCCTATGTGCGCGACATCATTATCAATATGCGCGGGAAACATCAAAATATTGAAACGGCCGTATAAGATATTCGCTTCATTTACGGTCAAAATATGATTGTCAAAATATAAAAATGATGATAAAATCTTTCATATGCGATGCCGCCCGGCAATAGGGCGCGTCAAAATATTAAATAAGGGAGGCTCTATCGTGACACTCGCACCAATCGCACTTATATCAACGTTGGCGATCGTCCTGATCATCATCGCTGTTGTATTAATCGCCGCAGTTGTCGCCCTCTATTTTTTTGGACGCAGACAGCAGAAAAAAATGGAGGAGGCGCAGGAACAGATTGACGCCAATTCCCAGCAGATCACCATGCTGGTCATTGACAAAAAGAAGATGCGGCTCAAAGACGCAAATCTGCCACAGGTGGTCGTGGACGCGACGCCGAAATACGCAAGGCGCTCCAAGGTACCTGTCGTCAAGGCCAAGGTCGGCCCGCGAATCATGACGCTGATCGCCGATAATGACATCTTTGACATGATCCCTGTCAAGCAGGAAATCAAGGCCACCGTCAGCGGTATCTATATCACCAAAGTACGCAGTCTTAGGGGTCCGGCCCTCGTGAAGCCGGGAAAGAGAACCATGCGTCAAAAACTGATGGGCAAACTCAGACAGATCAACGAGGAGGATGCCGCTGCAAAAGCGGAAGAAGAGAAAAAGGCAAAAAAGAATGGCGGAGGCAATAAAAACGCCAAGAACACGGTTGCGGACAGCGATTCCAAAAAGAAGAAGAAATAAAAAGGACATAAAGCACTTAT
>CAYRDY010000031.1:0-13003 GCA_964423195.1 uncultured Catenibacillus sp.
GCGATGACGCGATCCGTCTGCTCAGCCGGCTGTTTTCCACCAACAGGACGGCGGAGGATAAAAAGGCGGTTTTGTCAGATGAATTCCATATAAAATTAACTGAGGAGATCAACCAGGAGGTGAGTCAGGTGTGTAATCTGAGTACAGGGATTTACGATAGAGGTGTGAGCCAAGGCAGGCAAGAAGGCATGCAGGAGGGTATGCAGAAAGGCATACAGCAAGGTATGCAGAAAGGCATACAGCAAGGTATGCAGAAAGGCATACAGCAGGGTATGCAAAAAGGCACATTAAAGGTGCTGTTTGATCTTGTGAAGGACAACATACTTAATATTGCCGAGGCGGCGAAGCGGGCGAGTATGGAGCCGTCTGAGTTTGAGAAAAGTTACAGAGCTTATATTGGATAAGCGATGATGGTATGAGCCATCTGTTTTCCACCCATAGTTCGAGTGCTTTTTCGTCGCGTGTCATTACAAAAGTCAGCGGGTTAAGCATGAATGGACTGATAGAAAGAATTGACGCCAGAGTCAAAGAGTTGAACTGATTGAGGCGGAACATGGATATTTTCAAAATTTCGATCCGCAGTCTTGTGGAATTTATTATGCGATCCGGCGATATTGACAGGACTGTGGGCGCGGTCAGCGAGGCCGAGGCCATGCAGGAGGGCGGCAGGATCCACCGGAAACTGCAGAGAGCGGCCGGCGCCGGATACCGCGCCGAGGTGCCGATGAGGCTTGCGGTGACGCTCGGCGATGACCTGACCTTTGTGCTTGAGGGTCGGGCGGACGGCGTGATCACGGATTACCGGCTCCCGGATATCACGGACCTGATGGACGGCACGCGAAACGGCGGCAAGGCTGACACCGCCGCCGGTGCCGCGGGAGATAAGGAAGCTGCGGGGAGCGGTGGGATTACCGGGAGCGCGGGAAATGCCGGCGCCGCCGATGCCGCCGTAATGGCAGAAGCCGCAGACAGTCCGGTCTTCTTAAATTATGAGTATTATACGATCGATGAGATCAAATCGACCTATACAAATCTGAATAAAATCACGGAGCCTGTGCCGGTGCATCTGGCACAGGCTAAATGTTATGCTTATATTTACGCGAGAGAGAATCAGCTGCCTCTGATCGATGTGCAGATGACGTATGTGAATATTGAGACGGGAGCGGTCAAAAGATTCAGGGAGACAGAGCACTTTTCTGAACTTGAGGGCTGGTTTATGGATCTTCTGGAGAGATATGCGGTGTGGGTGCGCCGTCAGCTTGCATGGACGGCGCGCCGCGACCAAAGCATCAGAGACGCGGCATTTCCGTTTCCCTACCGCGAGGGACAGCGGCGATTCGTGGGCGGCGTCTACCGGACGATTGTTCAGGGGAAGAAACTGTTTGCCCTGGCGCCGACCGGCACGGGCAAGACCATAGCCACACTGTTTCCGGCAATCAAGGCCATGGGCGAGGGCAGGGGCAGCCGCATATTTTACCTGACAGCCAAAACCATCACGCGCACGGTGGCGGAGGAGACTTTCCATCTGCTCGCGCAGCGGGGACTGGCGTTTAAATCCGTGACTCTGACGGCACGGGACAAGATCTGTATTTTTGATGAGGCGCGGTGCCGTCCGCAGGACTGTGAGCGCGCCTGCGGGCATTTTGATCGGGTGAACGACGCGGTTTTTGATATGATCACGCACGAGAATGAGATGACCAGGGCGGTCATAGAGGCGTATGCCGCGAAGCACAGCGTCTGCCCTTTTGAGATGCAGCTCGACGCGGCGCTGTGGTGTGACGGAATCATCTGCGATTATAATTATGTCTTTGATCCGAGTGTCTATCTGAAGCGCTTCTTTGGCGAGACGTATGACGGAGGGACAAAGACGGACTATATATTGCTGATCGATGAGGCCCACAATCTGGTGGAGCGTGCTAGGGAAATGTACAGCGCCGCCCTGCGGCTGTCCGACCTGGCGCAGCTGAAGCGGCAGATTCACGGCCACAGTGCGAATTTGTCCGCCAAAATCGAGAAATGCCGCGGATATATGCAAAGCCTCAGCGATGACAGCGAGGATTTTCAGGTGGTGACGTCGCTCGGCGCGCTGACCATGCATCTGATGCGGATGATGACAGATATGGAAATCTTTATGAAGGGCGGCGCGCCGGCGGAAATTCGGGAGAAAGTCCTGAGCGTCTATCTGGATGTGCGGCGTTTCGTCAATACCTATGACAATATGGATGAGCGCTATGTCATTTACAGTGACCGGATGGGCGGGCAGGATTTTATGATTAAAATTTACTGCATTGACCCGTCAAAAGATCTGGGACAGCGGCTGGACCGCGGCGGCAGCGCCGTCTTCTTCTCGGCCACCCTGTTGCCGGTCAGCTATTATAAGACACTGCTCAGCACCACGCCGGAGACGGATTATGACCTGTATATCGAATCGCCGTTTGACAGTGAAAACAGGCGCATTCTTCTGGCGACGGATGTGAGCAGCCGTTACACGCGGCGCAACCTGGCCGAATATCGCCGCATCTCCGAATATATCCGGACGATTGTGCGCGCCAGGGCCGGCAATTATCTGGTGTTTTTTCCGTCTTACGCCTACATGGAGGCTGTCAGCGAGGTTTTTTCGGAGATGGAGCTCTGCAAGGCGGGCTGTGGTATTCGGATGGTGATCCAGGAAAATGCCATGACTGAGGCGGCCAGGCAGGATTTCCTCGATCAGTTTCAGGCGGAGACGACTTCGACCGTGATCGGATTTTGCGTGTTGGGCGGCATTTTTTCCGAGGGCATCGACTTGAAGGCGGAGAGGCTAATCGGGGCGGTCATCGTCGGCACGGGTCTGCCGCAGATCGGATCGGAGCGGGAACTTTTGCGGGACTATTATGATCGCAGGCAGGGCTGCGGCTACGAATACGCCTATGTCTATCCGGGCATGAACAAGGTGCTGCAGGCCGGCGGGCGGGTCATCCGAACGGAGCATGACCGTGGGGTGATCGCTCTGCTCGACGACCGTTTTCTCACGCCGACCTACCGGGGATTGTTCCCGAAGGAATGGCAGCCGTATGATAGGGTCAATCTCTCGACTGTCGAAAAAGCGGTCAATGATTTCTGGGAAAAAAATATTTGTACAATATGACTATTGCTTTTTTGACTGTCATGGTTTATAATAGCGACACAATATATAGTGTTTAAATGATTTGACGATACAATATGTGGAAAACATGTTTTCATAAAACATTAGTGACCACATATTCTTTTTGCGGGAATACGGGCGGAAGGATGGAAGAAAGAGATGATTGACAAGATAATCAAGCGCAACGGCGAGGTCGTTGACTTTGATTCCGTAAAAATTTTAAATGCCATCAGCGCGGCGAGCAAGGCCGTGGAGGTTGAGCCGATGTCGACGACGGATCTTCTGTTTCTGACCGAGAAGGTCTGCAACAGACTGCCGGAGGATGAGCTGCCGAATGTTGAGCAGGTGCAGGATCTTGTCGAGGACATCCTGATCCGCTACGGCTACTCAAAGACGGCCAAGGCCTACATTTTGTACCGCGCCGAGCACACCAAGATCCGCAACACGGAGGCGGATCTGATGAAAATATATGAGCGCCTCACCTATTCTTATGCCAGAGATGAGGACATCAAGCGTGAGAATGCCAATATCGACGCCGACACCGCCATGGGCACCATGCTCAAGTACGGATCCGAGGGATCCAAGTATTTTATTGACAATTATGTCCTGCCAAAGGATATAGCCGCGGCGCATATCAACGGCGACATACATATCCATGACAAGGATTTTTATATGCTGACGGAGACCTGCTGCCAGATCGACCTGCTCAAGCTGTTCAAGGACGGATTTTCCACAGGACACGGCCATCTCAATGAGCCGCAGTCCATCCGCAGCTATTCGGCGCTGGCATGCATCGCCATTCAGGCCAATCAGAATGAGATGCACGGCGGCCAGAGCGTGCCGAATTTCGATTACGCGATGGCTGAGGGCGTGGCAAAGACCTATGTCAAGGAGTATTACAAGGCGCTGAAGGCCTTTTTCCAGCTCAAGGGAGAGATGGGTGCCGACGATGCGGACGCGCTGATTGATCAGATCAAGGCGCAGGTCAGGACGAAGCCGTCGATGAGCGAGCCGGAGATTTTCACGGAGGCGATCACATCCTGTGAGCTTGACGGCTTGACGCGGGAATTCCTTGAAAAGGCCGATGTCTATGCCAATGAGTGCGCGCTGGCACAGACGGACTATGAGACCTATCAGGCCATGGAGGCGCTTGTCCACAATCTGAACACGATGAATTCACGCGCGGGCGCGCAGGTGCCGTTCAGTTCCATCAATTACGGGACAGATACCACGCCGGAGGGGCGGATGGTGATCCGAAATGTGCTTCTGGCCACGGAGGCCGGCCTCGGCGGCGGCGAGACGCCGATCTTTCCGGTACAGATCTTCAAGGTGAAAGAGGGCATCAATTTCAATCCGGGCGAGCCGAATTACGATCTGTTCCAGCTGGCGGTCAAGACATCCGCGCAGCGCCTGTTTCCGAATTTCAGCTTTATCGACGCCCCGTTCAATCTCCCGTATTACCACGCGGGCGATTACAATACGGAGATCGCTTATATGGGCTGCCGCACGCGAGTGATCGGAAATGTCCATGACCGCAGCCGTGAGATCACCTGCGGGCGAGGCAATCTGAGTTTTACCTCGATCAACCTGCCGCGCATCGGGATTGAGGCGCACGGAGATATTGATAAATTCTATCAGTTGCTGGATGAGCGGATCGATCTCGTGATTCGTCAGCTCCTGCACCGTTTCAAGATCCAGTGCGGCAAGAAAGTCCGCAATTACCCGTTCCTGATGGGACAGGGCATCTGGCTCGACTCGGACGATCTCGAATTGGATGACAGTGTCGAGGAGGTCTTAAAGCACGGCACATTGAGCGTCGGCTTTATCGGTCTCGCGGAGACCCTGAAGGCGCTGATCGGCGCCCATCACGGCGAGAGCGAGGAGGCGCAGAAGCTCGGACTGGAGATCGTCGGCCATATGAGGAAGCGCATGGATGACGAGTCCGCGAAGCGCGGTCTGAATTTCACGCTGCTGGCGACGCCGGCGGAGGGCCTGAGCGGCCGTTTCGTCAAGATCGACCAAAATATTTACGGCAAGATAGAGGGTGTGACCGACAGGGAATATTATACCAATTCCTTCCACGTGCCGGTATATTACCCGATCAAGGCATACAAAAAGATTGATTTGGAGGCACCATATCACGCGCTGACCAATGCCGGGCATATCAGCTATGTGGAGTTGGACGGCGATACGTGCAAGAATCTGGAGGCTTTCGAAAAGATCATCAGATATATGAAAGAAAAAGGGGTCGGCTATGGCTCGATCAACCATCCTGTGGACAGGGATCCTGTCTGCGGCTACACCGGCGTGATCGACGAGGTCTGCCCGCGGTGTGGACGCCGCGAGGGGGAGGCGGTCAGCGCTGAAAAGCTGAGAGAGCTTCGGAAAAAATATCCGAACGTCCCAAAGTGTTGTGATTAGGGCTTTAAAATATTTTCGCGGATATGTCCGGCGGACGTATCAGTGAAAATGTGTGAGTTAAGGAGGAATTTGAAAATGACGAGCACAAATGCAATGAATCAGACGGATAAAATGGTCGGCCAGGGTGTCGGCTTTGAGAGAATCAGGCGGATCACCGGCTATCTTGTCGGCACAACAGAGCGCTTTAACAATGCGAAGCGCGCCGAGGAAAAGGACAGAGTGAAACATGGCATCTGAACTCCGCGTCAGCGGTATTGTAGAAGAGTCGATCGTAGACGGCCCTGGGTTGAGGTATACAGTCTTTACTCAGGGCTGTCCTCATCACTGCCCCGGCTGTCACAATCCGCAGACCCATGATTTTGACGGCGGCACGATGATGCGCATCGACGATATTTTTGCGCAGTACCGCGAAAATCCACTGTTGTCGGGCATTACATTTTCCGGAGGAGAGCCCTTCTGCCAGCCCGAACCCCTGTACGCGCTGGCGCTGAAGGTGAAGGCGCTCGGACACAATGTCATGACCTACAGCGGCTATACATATGAGCAGCTGCTGGAGATGGCGGCCGCGGATGAGCATGTTCGGGAGCTGCTCTCGGTGACTGATATTCTTGTGGACGGGCGGTACGTGCAGGAGTTGAGGGATCTGAATCTGAAATACAGGGGCAGTTCCAATCAGAGGGTGATTCTGCTGAATAAAAGTCTTGACAAGCTGATCGATTTCCAATAAAATAATAGTAACTGTTACTGTTATTATGGAAAGGAGCTTGTGAATGACGACTGTAAAGCACAGCAGGCAGAGAGACTGTATCAAGAATTATCTGATGTCCAGAAGCGATCATCCGACAGCGGACATGATATATTCGGCGGTCAGGGAAGAGTTTCCAAATATCAGCCTGGGCACGGTCTACAGAAATCTGGCGTTCCTTGAGGCGCACGGGGAGATCATCCGCCTCAGCACCGGCGGCGCCAGCGACCGCTACGACGCCAGGACGGGCAGCCATTATCATTTTGTCTGCAGAAGCTGCGGAGCAGTCATGGATTTGGAGATGCCACCGGCCGATTATCTTGAGAAGGCCGCCGGAGAGCATTTTGACGGGGAGATCGAGGGGCATACGGCTTTCTTTTACGGAAAGTGCCGGGCGTGCCTGCAAAAGTGCGCTGGAGGCGCGCGCAAAAAAACAGTTGACAAATACGGATAGATCGTATATAGTATATGAAATATCAGTAATGATTACTGATATTTATTAAACGAATAAAATCCAAAGGAGAGAACAAAGATGAAAAAATTTGTATGTACAGTGTGCGGTTATGTGTATGAGGGCGACACCCCTCCGGAATTTTGCCCGGTATGCAAGGCTCCGGCTGAGAAGTTCAAAGAGCAGGCCGCTGACAGGACATGGGCAGCGGAGCATGTCGTCGGTGTGGCGCAGGGCGTGAGCGAGGATATCCTTGCGGATTTGAGGGCGAACTATGAGGGCGAGTGCTCGGAGGTCGGCATGTATCTGGCGATGGCCAGAGTCGCGCACAGAGAGGGCTATCCGGAGATCGGCCTGTACTGGGAAAAGGCAGCCTGGGAAGAGGCGGAGCATGCCGCGAAGTTTGCTGAGCTGCTCGGCGAGGTAGTCACGGACAGCACCAAGAAGAATCTTGAGATGCGTGTGGACGCTGAGAACGGCGCGACAGCCGGCAAATTTGATCTGGCGAAGCGCGCGAAAGCGGCAAATCTTGACGCGATCCATGACACCGTTCATGAGATGGCCCGCGACGAGGCAAGGCATGGCAAGGCATTTGAGGGCCTGTTGAAGAGATATTTTGGATGATGTGGCGCAATTGACTGAAAACAGAGGGAATGAACCGGAAAGGTTTGTTCCCTTTTTTTGAGATTCCGTTTTTTTAAGGAAGGTAAGGGTCATGGTTAAGAGCTGTAATTGCCCGAATTGTGGGGGCGATATGATTTTTGATCCGAAATCGGCCAAACTCTACTGCGGTCACTGTAATAACTATGTGGCAGTCAGAGCGGATGACGAGGAAGTTTTGCAGGCGGCGTTGGCCGAGCGGCAGGCGGAAGGGATGGAGAAGGCGTTTGCGGATAAAACTTATGTCTGCCCGGACTGCGGCGGACCGCTGAAGACGGATGAGAGAGAGACATCTCTGATCTGTGAGTACTGCGGCGCCTCGGTAGTGATTCCGGATCGGCTTTCGGGCGGTGAGCGCCCGATGAAAATGATCCCGTTTAAGACGGACCGTGCCTCGGCGGTGGGCGCCTTTAAGAAGTGGTGCAAGGGCGGGCTGCTGACGCCCCGCGGGTTTGTCAGTGAGAAGAATATCAAGCGAATGAAAGGCATCTATGTGCCGTACTGGCTGTTTGACGCGGACGTCCACTCGCGGGTTGACGCCACGGCCACCAAGGTGAGGACCTATGTGACCGGGGAGACGCAGTATACCGAGACGAGCTTTTTTGATGTCCGCCGTGATGTGGACATGATCTATCGGAGCGTGCCATGCGACGCATCGGTAAAGCTCGATGATGAGATGATGAAAAAACTGGAACCGTTTGATTACTCGCAGATGGAGCCGTTCTGTATGGATTATCTCGCCGGATATGAATCCAACTGTTACGATTTGGATGAGGAACATATGAAACCGGTGCTTGCCGAGCGCGTCAACGCGTATGCCTATGAACACACGATGGCCACCATCAGCGGCTATTCGACGGTCAATGTGGTAAATCAGAATACGGGAATGGTCAGCGCGCAGGGGCAATATGCCCTCATGCCTGTCTGGCAGCTTGACTATACTTATCGGGGTCAGCCTTACAATTTTGTGATGAACGGGCAGACCGGCAAGGTGATCGGCAAACCGCCGGTGAGTCCGTTTAAGGCTGCCCTGTGGGGACTCTCCGTGACGGCCGTTGTGTTCGCACTGCTGATGCTCATCGCCCTGATCTGGCCGGGTACGGCCGCCACTGTGGCCGCCGCGGCGTCCCATGTGGTCGATATGGCTGGGCTGCTCGATGAATCCGAGGAGGAAGAACTGGAAGACCTGATTCTGCAGGTGCGAGAGGAGCAACAGCTGGATTTGGCCGTTGTGACCACGCAGGGCACGGACGGGAAGTATATCCGGGATTATGCCGATGATTATTATGACGAAAACGGATATGGCTATGATGAGAGCGGGACGGGGATTATCCTTGTCGTCGACATGTCGTCGCGGCAGTTTTGGATCTCGACAGCGGGCCGCGCCATCGATTTCTTTACGGATACGCGAATCGATGCCATGCTGGACGATGTCTACAGTGAATTTTCTGATGGGGATTATTACGACGGGTGTGTCGTCTTCGTGGAAGATGCCGACAGATATATGAATGTGCCGCCAGGGCAGCGCGTGAGAAGACCGCCGAGCCTGATGGGGGTGCTGATCAGACTGTTGATCTCGGCGGCCGTGGGCGCTGTCGTGGTTGCCATCATGGTTAAGAGCCGAGGCGGCAAAACTTCCGTGAACGAAGACACCTATATGAGTCCTGGGGAGAGCCGCATCAATGTCCGTGAGGATCGCTTTGTGCGCCGCACGGTGGTCACCCGCCGGATGCCAAAAGCGGAGAGCGGGAGCAGCAGCGGCAGCGGCAGCAGCACGCACAGCAGCAGTTCGGGCAGTGCGCATGGCGGCGGCGGCCGAAGCTTTTAAAAGGTCGAGGGAGATTGTGTGTAAACCTCCATACCAGTGAAAATAACATTTAAATCTAAAACCCCGGCCTGCGACAAATGGCAGACCGGGGATTTAAATTTTTATTTTATGGGAGCGATCGTCTTTCCGAATATTTCGAAAAATCCATGTCTTACGGTGACAGCTCTGACGATCTGGCTTTTGTGGCTTTTGTCCGTGGTGTTGCGTGGCGGCGCGCCGCGAGGGCAGCGCATGATGGTCAGAAAGGCATGCTTTCTAGCAGGAAACTCACCACTTTTCTGAAGGAGCCGCCGCTGTCCATCAGGGATCTGTGACGGATGGCGTCCGAAATCATTTCTATAACCTCATAACTCTTGCCTCTCAGCACGTCCTGAATCAACGGATATCCGCCCGTCTTGCTGCGGACAGAATTCACTAGGTTGTCACCGTGCCCCGTACAGCACCAGCCCTCCACAATAGGGGGCTCCGGCAGTTTTCCTGCGCGGGTAAATGCCTCCGCAAGGGCATTCAGCCGCTCCTCGGACGGCTTCAGCGGTACGACGTCTCCGACAGTGGTGAGGTCGATGATGTACCATGCTCCAACCTGGAACATGCCGTCACCCGCATCCTGTACGAACACGCGCCGGTACCAGCCGAAGATATCCCTCTTAAAAGTTGAGCGCCGCGTGAGTTTAGTCCACGTTGCGAGCATGTTGGAGATGTCACGCTTGACAAGCTCAGGCGGGACAGGCTTAAACCAAATCATCACGACCGGCATCACCGGCATAGGGTGAACGCGGTCGAGAACAAGAAGAATTTCATTGAGATATAAACGCATTGAAAAAAATCCTTTACATAAATGTTCGCTGTGGCAAACCACGCTGCGGCAGTTTCCACCGCGCCAACTTTCATTTCGCAGAGCAATTTATTTGATACTTCTATTTTGAGGGATGAAGCCGAAATTGTCAAGAGTGATCAGGATATATTTTTTGAAGTATTTCCATTTTTTACAGCCGTCCGGTCTCTGTCCAAAATTTTGCCGTCCGGAAATCTTTAGGGATTGCCAGCTTGACGGTTGGCGGCTTTAAGGTTATACTAACATAGAAGTTTTGCGCAGTCCATAGCCGTTGACAGTTTTTTTGCGTAGAAACTGTTGACAGGTTTTTATATGTGTAAAGCCCAATGGCAGTTTTTTGGATGCGGGGGAGAATATGCAAAGCAGTGAACAAAATAAAAAGAGGTTGGGCGTGATCGGCGGGGTGGGACCGGCGGCGTCGAGTTTTTTCTACAGCGGCTTGGTCAGGCACACGAGGGCTGCCTGCGATCAGGATCATCTGGATATCATTTTGCTGAGCCACGCGAGTCTGCCGGACCGCACGGCGGTGATCGAGAGCGGGGACGACGCGGAGTTTCTGAGGCTGATCCGCGAGGATGTGCAGGCCCTGGAGCGGCTGGGCGCGGCCAATATCGCTATTCCGTGCAACACGTCGCATTATTTTTATGATCAGATCCAGCAAATGACTGCGGTGCCGATTATCCACATGGTGCGGGAGAGCGTGACTTACGCGGCTGCGCATTTTCATCCGCTGAGAAAAATCGGTATCATGGGGACGGACGGCACCGTCAGGACAGGCATCTATGACAGGGAATGTCAGGGCGCCGGCGTGGCGGCGGTCTATCCTTCGCCGGAAATGCAGAAAAAAGTGATGACTGTCATTTATGATGAGATCAAGCGCGGCGGGCGCGGCAGCGAGGCGCTGTTTGCGGCGGTGTACGGCGAACTGAAAAATCGGGGCTGTGACGCGGTGATCCTGGCGTGTACGGAATTATCGGTTTACAAGCAGTACCATCGGGTGCCTGAGGATTGTCTGGACGCGATGGACGTGCTGATCCGAGAGTCGATCGTGCGGTCCGGCGCGGAATATATTGAAAACCCTGACGGGCAGTAGACGATCACGGGTTGCCTGTGAGAGGCGCCGCCCGAAACGGAGTGTAGACTTTGCGAAAATGCCGGCGATTGCGTGGTGCTGTGTGCCAGTGGCGCACGTTTAGCACCGACCGGAGTGAAACGGAGACCGCGAAGTGCGGAGCAATCGGCTTTCATCCATGGCGTTGCCCCGCTTGCGGGGCATGAAATTTTACAGGAATGTGTTGTGTTGGAGTCTATTATGCGGGCTTATTTTAGATTAAAGGATTACAAAGATTTGCTTGACCGGCATCAGATGACGGCCGCCTCGGATCTGTGCGGCATGGGTGATTCAGAGATCACGGATATCACTTACAATTCGAAAGAGGTCAGGCCGGGGGCGCTTTTTATCTGCAAAGGCGCCGCGTTTAAGCAGGCTTATCTGGAGATGGCACTTGAGGCAGGGGCGGTGGCCTACGTCAGTGAGGTCGACTATGGGTTGGCGGCGCCGCATGTGATCGTCCGCGACGTGCGCGCGGCGATGCCGGTGATCGCGGATTTCCATTACCGGCAGATCTGGAAGCAATTGAATCTGATCGGCGTTACCGGCACGAAGGGCAAATCGACGACGGTTTATTTTATAAAGGCGATTCTGGACGATTATCTGGCCGCCTGCGGAAAGCATGACAGTGCGGTGCTGTCGTCGATTCGGACGTATGACGGCGTGGTTGACGAGGTCTCGCATCTGACGACACCGGAGGCGGTGGAGCTCTATCACCATTTTGCCAATGCAGTGGACTGCGGCATCGATTTTATGGAGATGGAGGTCTCCAGCCAGGCGTTAAAGTACGACCGCGTGGACGGGATTACTTTTGATGTGGGCGCTTTTCTGAATATCTCGGACGACCACATCAGTCCGGTGGAGCATCCGGATTTCGAGGATTATTTTCACTCAAAGCTGCGGCTGTTCGGTCAGACAAAAGTCGCCTGCGTCAATCTGGGGACGGACAGGCTGGACGAGGTGATGGCGGCGGCGCGGCAGGCACAGCGGGTCATTACGTTTGGGCTTGCGCCGGAGGCGGATGTCTACGGATATCAGATTCACAGAGAGGGGCATGAGACCGTTTTTCACATCCGCTGTGACGCGTTTGACAGGGAGTTCCGGCTGACGATTCCGGGGGCGTTTAATGTGGAAAATGCGCTGGCGGCGGTGGCGGCGCTGTCGGTTTATCAGATACCTGCCGAGTATATTTATTCGGGTCTTTATCGGGCGCATCCGAGCGGGCGCATGGAAATGTATGCCACCGAGGATCAAAAGATTATCGCGGTTGCGGATTTCGCGCATAATAAATTGAGTTTTGAAAAATTGTTTTCGGCGATGCGGGAGGAGTATCCTGGGTACAGGATCATCTCGTTTTTTGGCTGTCCGGGCGGCAAGGGCTATACGCGCCGCGAGCCGATGGCGCGGGTGGCGGCGGCCTATTCGGACAAAGTATATATCGTGGCCGATGATCCGGGGCCGGAACCGTTCAATCAGATCGCCGGTGAGCTTGAGGGCTATGTGAGGCAGACCGGTGTGCCCTATGAGGTGATCGAGAGCCGCATTGAGGCGATAGAGAAAGCCTTCGCGGAGATCGAGGAGCCGACACTTTTAATCATGGCAGGGAAGGGCAGCGACGAGTTTATCAAATATGGCACTCGGTATGTGCCGTGTGAGTCGGACGGACAGTGCGCGGCAAGGCTGATGCGGGCCTATGACGAGGCGCACAAAAAGGCGTGAATCGCACACAGGAGGAAGTGGGCACCGCGCACACGGGGAAATGTGCGGGGAGAGCACGAGGGAAATGAGCGTAAGGTGCATGGGAGAAAGTCACGAAACACGCACGAGG
>CAYRDY010000031.1:13103-14311 GCA_964423195.1 uncultured Catenibacillus sp.
TGCGCGCGGTGCGCACGAGCGAAAGGCGTGTAACTGTGACAAAAGAGGAAGGGAAATGGCGCGGACGTCGGATCTGTTTGAACAATTAAAGGCTTACGGGCAGTCGGATATCTATCCGTTCCATATGCCGGGACACAAGCGGAACGCGGATTTTCTGGATCTCGACCGGGCGGTGTCGATGGACGTCACGGAGGTCGATGGCTTTGACGACCTGCATCATCCGCGGGGAATTTTGCGCGAGGCGCAGGCGCGGGCAGCAGGACTTTACGGCGCTGAGGAGACCAGGTTTCTGGTGAATGGCAGTTCCGCGGGGATTCTGGCGGCCATCTTCGGGTGTGTCCGCCGGGGCGGACGCATTCTTGTGGCGAGGAATTGCCATCAGTCGGTATACCATGCCATTGAGATGGGCGGCCTTAGGCCCGTGTATATTTATCCGCCGATACTTCCGGCGCCGCGCATCTGTGGCAGCATCGATGCCGGCGCGGTGCGGACGGCGCTAGAAAAATACGGGGACATTGAGGCGGTGGTGATCACATCGCCGACGTATGAGGGCGTGATCTCGGATGTGGCCGCGATCGCGGCCGCCGCGCATCAGTTTCGGGTGCCATTGATCGTCGACGAGGCACACGGCGCGCATTTCGGCTTCGACGCGGCATTCCCGCAGACGGCCGTGCGATTGGGCGCGGACGTGGTCATTCAAAGTCTGCACAAGACACTGCCGTCGCTGACGCAGACGGCACTGCTACATATGAATGGAAGTTTGGCGGACAGGGCAAAGATATTGAAGTTTTATTCTTATGTCCAGACGACAAGCCCCTCCTATCTGATGATGGCCTCAATCGACCATTGTGTGACGCTGCTCGCACAGCGGGGGCAGGTGCTGTTTGAAAATTACCGGCGGCTGCTGATGAATTTTTTGGATCAGTGCCGGAGCTTTGGGCAGGTGCGGATCCTGGGCGCGGCGGGAAATTCAGACGCGGTGGCGTTCGACAAAGGGGCAGCAGGGCAGCCGGCCGCGCAAAGCGCGGCGGCACTTGGGAAAAATGCGATTTATGGGTTTGATATTTCAAAGATTGTTATTTATACGGAGCCGCTCAGGGGTTGCGGAAAGCGGCTGTATGATTTATTATTAAATCAATATCATTTACAGTTGGAGATGGCGTCAAGAGATTATTGTCTGGCGATGACAAGTATCTGTGACACGGCGG
>CAYRDY010000031.1:14411-21104 GCA_964423195.1 uncultured Catenibacillus sp.
TACCTTTTGATCAGTGCGCGGGCCGGCTGACGGCGGAGTATGCCTGTATCTATCCGCCGGGAGTCCCATTTCTGGTGCCGGGTGAGCGCATTGAGGCGGGACATCTGCGGTATATGCGGCAGATGAGGGACGCGGGATTTCTTGTGCGCGGACCGGAGGATGAGACGCTGCAAACGCTGAGGGTGCTGAAATGGAAGCGCTAAGCTGTCCGGTGGCGCATGGCGTGCGCCGCAAAAATTTTCTGAAAGTATGAGGCATGGCATGGGCAAACTTTTTTGTATGATGGGAAAAAGCGCGTCAGGCAAGGACACGATCTATAAGCATCTGGTTGCGGATGTGTCGCTTGGCCTGAAAACAGTCATTCCTTATACGACCCGACCGATCCGTGAGGGAGAGGCAGAGGGTGTAGAATATTGGTTTGTTGATGAGACACAGTTTGAGCTGCTAAAGGCTCAGGGGAAAATCATTGAGGACCGCTGTTATATGACCGTTCACGGGCCGTGGCGGTATTTTATGGTGGACGACGGCCAGATTGATTTTTCCAAAGGTTCTTTTATCGTGATCGGGACCCCGGAATCCTACCTGAAAATCAGGGCTTATTACGGGAAAGACAGGGTGGTTCCGCTTTATATAGATGTCGAGGATGGACTGAGGCTGTCGAGGGCGCTGGCGCGTGAGCGGCAGCGGACGCATCCGGATTACGCGGAAATGTGCCGCCGTTTTTTGGCGGACAGCGAGGATTTTTCGGAGGAAAAAATTTCACGGTGCGGTATCGGCAGGATTTTTGAGAATATTTCTCTGGATACCTGCATAGATGAAGTTGGGGAAGAAATTCGCCGGCATATGTGACGGCTAGGGAAGGAGTGACAGGAGATGGCGACATTCAAAGATGTGGTTGGTCATGAGCAGATTATTGCTCAGTTGAGCAGTGCGCTGAAAAATAAGAAAATCTCGCACGCGTATATTTTTAACGGTGCGGACGGTACCGGAAAAAATATGCTCGCGAAAGCCTTCGCGAAGGCGCTGCAGTGTGAGGCCGGTTACGGGGATGCCTGTGATATGTGCGCTTCCTGTCACCAGACAGACACGGGGAATCAGCCGGATATCAAGTGGGTCACGCATGAAAAGGGGAAGTCGATCGGCGTGGACGACATCAGGCTTCAGCTGAACAGCGATATTGCGGTCAAGCCTTACAGCAGCAAGTATAAGATCTATATCGTCGACGAGGCGGAAAAAATGACAGCGGGTGCGCAGAACGCGCTCCTGAAAACGATCGAGGAGCCGCCGGCGTACGGTATTATCATGCTTCTGACAAACAATATCGACGCGCTGCTGCCGACGATCCGATCAAGGTGTGTGACACTGAATATGAAGCCGGCGACATTTGACAAAGTCGTGGCGTTTCTGATGGACAAATATCAGGTGCCGGATTATAAGGCGCGGATCTGCGCGGCATTTGCCCAGGGAAATGTCGGCCGTGCGGTGCGGATGGCGCTCTCCGCCGATTTTAATGAGCTGCAGGAGGATGTCCTGTACATTGTGAAGAATGTGGACGAGATGGACGTCTACGAGGTCATGAATGCCGTGAAAAATCTTTCCGAACATAAGGCGGATATTTATGATATTATTGATATGATGATGGTCTGGTATCGGGATGTGCTGATGCTCAAGATCACCAATGATATCAATTTGCTGGTTTATAAAGATGAGTACAGCGCATTGAACCGGCGCGCCCAGAAAACTTCTTTTGACGGTCTGGACACGATTATCCAGGGGCTTGAGAAGGCGAAGGTGCGTCTGCGGGCAAATGTCAATTTTGACCTCACCCTGGAATTGATGTTGCTGACGATAAAGGAGAACTGAGATGGTAAATGTGATTGGCGTCCGCTTCAGACAGGCGGGAAAAATATATTATTTTGATCCTCTGGATTATGACATTGAGGTCGGACAGAATGTGATCGTGGAGACGGCCCGCGGCGTGGAGTACGGCCGCGTGATGATCGGTCCGCGCGAGGTGGACGATAAGAAGGTGGTTTCGCCCCTGAAGCCGGTGATTCGTGTGGCGACGCCGGAGGACGACGCGATTGCCGCCGAGAATAAGGAAAAAGAGAGGGAGGCCTTTAAGATCTGTTTGGAAAAGATTGCCAAACACGGCCTTGAGATGAAGCTGGTCGACGTGGAATACACGTTTGACAACAATAAGATCATGTTTTATTTTACGGCGGACGGGCGCATCGATTTCCGGGAACTGGTGAAGGATCTCGCCGGTGTGTTTAAGACGAGGATTGAGCTGCGCCAGATCGGCGTGCGCGACGAGACGAAACTGATGGGAGGCGTCGGCATTTGCGGGCGCTGCCTGTGCTGCAACTGCTATATGTCGGAATTTGTGCCGGTATCGATCAAGATGGCGAAAGAGCAGAATCTGTCGCTGAATCCCTCAAAGATTTCCGGCGTCTGCGGGCGCCTGATGTGCTGCCTGAAAAATGAGCAGGAGACCTATGAATACCTCAACAGCAAGCTGCCGAATATCGGCGATCATGTGACGACGGACGACGGCTTCAAGGGTGAGGTGTCCGACGTCAATGTGCTGCGGCAGCTGGTGAAAGTGATTATCACGCTGGACAATGACGAGAAGGAGATCAGAGAATACAAAGTGAAGGAGCTCCGGTTTAAACCGAAACGACGCAAAGAAAAGGAAAAGGTCAATATTTCCTCTGAAGAGATGAAAGAGCTCTCCGCGCTGGAGAAGGACAGCGGGCCGTCAGCGTTGTCATGAGAAAAATGCGTCAATAAAGAGGAAATTATGGATGAACAGAGGGTTGAGTTAAAAGAGGGCGAGCGGTTGGATGACCTGGAGCGCAACGGCTATCGGATCATCCAGAATCCGAAAAAGTTTTGCTTCGGGATGGATGCGGTGCTTTTATCGGGTTTTGCAAAGGCCGGAAAGGGTGAGCGGGTCATCGACCTCGGCACCGGCACGGGGATCATCCCGATTCTGATGAGTGCCAAGACAGAGGCAAAATCTTTTGTTGGACTGGAAATTCAGCCGGAGAGCGCCGCGATGGCGCGGCGGAGTGTGGCGCTCAACCATTTGCAGGACAGGATCTCCATCGCGGAGGGAGATATAAAAACCGCCTCAAGACAATTCGGCAGGAGCGCCTTTGAGGTGGTGACCTGCAATCCGCCGTATATGACGCAGCTGCACGGCCTGCAGAATCCGGAGGCCCCGAAGGCGATCGCCCGACATGAGATATTGTGTAAACTTGAGGACGTGGTGCGGGAGGCGGCCGCGCTCTTATGTCCCGGCGGGCGGTTTTATCTGGTGCACCGGCCATTCCGTCTGGTGGAGATTTTCACGGCCATGACAAAGTACCGGCTGGAGCCGAAGCGGATGCGGATGGTGCATCCGTTTGTGGACAGGGCGCCGAATATGGTGCTGATCGAGGCGGTCAAAGGCGCCAATTCGCGGCTTGCGGTGGAGAAGCCGCTGATTGTCTTTGAGTCGCGGGGCGTGTATACGAGAGAGATTCGGGATGTTTACGGATATTAGAGATTTGATGTCTACGGAAAAGAGAATCGATGTCTGCGAATAAAAAAAGATTCAATATTTATCAGGAAAAAGTGAAATGAAAGGTGTGTCAGAAGATGAATTTTGAGGAGAAATTGCAGCAGTATGCGCGGCTGGTGGCGCGCTGTGGGATCCATGTGGAGGCGGGGCAGGATATTGTGCTGCGCACGCCGGTGGACTGCGCGGATTTTACGCGGATGATCGTGAAAGAGCTCTACGAGGCGGGCGCAAGGGATGTCATTGTCCAGTGGAGTGACGACAAGATCGGGCGTATGCGCTTTGAATATGCGCCGATGGAAGTGTTTGAGACATTTCCGCAGTGGAAGGTGGACGAAAATCTGGCTTATGCGAAAGCAGGCGACGGTTTTGTGACGGTCACAGGGACGGATCCGGAGGCATTCAAGGGTGTGGATGTCGATAAAATGGTGGCTGCCAACAAGGCCTCCGACGCTGCCAATAAAGAGTTTATCAATATGATGCTGCGCATGGATTTCAAGTGGAATGTGGTCGCCGTGCCGACGCTTGAGTGGGCGAAGAAAGTCTTTCCGGATACGCTGGAGGATGAGGCGGTCGCCAAACTGTGGGATGCCATTTTCCACACGATGCGCATCGGCGAGGGCGATGCTGTCGCCCGTTGGGAGGCCCACGCGAACAACCTGGCGGAGAAATGCCGGATTCTCAACAAATATCAGTTTGACGCCCTGCACTATGAAAACAGCCTTGGGACGGATTTCACGGTCGGCCTTGTGGAAGGACACCACTGGGAGGGCGGCGCCGATACCGCGGATAGCGGTGTCAAGTTTTTCGCGAATATGCCGACCGAGGAGATTTTTACCATGCCGCACCGCCTGAGGGCCGAGGGCAGACTGGTCAGCTCCATGCCGCTGAGCTACAATGGCAATATGATCGATCACTTTTCCCTGACTTTTAAAGAAGGCAGGGTGGTGGATTTCTCGGCTGAGGAGGGCGAGGATGTGCTCTCCCGTATGCTGGATATGGATGAGGGCGCGCGTCGCCTCGGCGAGGTCGCTCTGGTGCCGTATGCGTCGCCGATCTCTGACCTTGGCATCCTTTTCTATAATACATTGTTTGATGAAAACGCATCCTGCCATTTCGCGCTGGGCGCCAGCTACCCGACAAATATGGACGGCAGCGAGGGGCTTAGCGAGGATGAACTCAAAGAGAGGGGCGGAAATGCCTCGATGATCCATGTCGATTTCATGGTGGGCACGAGAGACCTCTCCGTGACAGGCCTCACCAAAGACGGCAGGAAGGTGCCGGTCTTCCGGAACGGGAACTGGGCGATCTGAGGCTTACAGATCATTTTCCGCTATTTTCAGTCAGGAATTTTCTCTTCCGCAATATTTTGACAAAAGGGCAGAGGCCATCAAGTAAATGGCCTCTGCCCTTTTCGTGATAAATCAGTTGCTTTGGGCTTGCTTTTTCGTGATAAATCAGTTGCTTTGGGCTTGCTTTTTCGTGATAAATCAGCCGTCTTGAACTTGCTTTTTCGTGATAAATCAGCCGACTTCAACTTGCTTTTTCGTGACAAATCGACCATTCTGAACTTGCTTTTTCGTGAATCTTATGATATACTGTGAATGTTTAGCGGCGTGTGGCCGGGCTTCGTGTGGGAAAACTTTTTGAAAGGCTGTGGTATGTTGAAACGGAAGATCTATGATGCGCTTCTTTCATGGAAGCAAAAGAGCCACGGGCAAACCGCGCTGCTCATTGATGGGGCGCGTCGTGTCGGAAAGAGTTATATTGCCGAGCGCTTTGCCCGACGGGAGTACAAAAGTCATATCATTATTGATTTTGGAAATGTTTCGCAGGATATTCTTGATCTCTTTCTCTATGAAAGCACGGATTTAGATCTTTTTTTTGCAAAACTTGGCGTATTTTATTCAACTGCGCTTTATGAAAGGGAGTCATTGATCGTATTTGACGAGGTGCAGCAATTTCCGCGGGCAAGACAGTTCATCAAGTACCTTGTGGCCGATGGCCGATATGATTATCTTGAGACGGGATCACTGATCCGTCTGAAAAAAAATACGGAAGATATCATTATTCCATCTGAGGAGGAGCATATTGAGATGTTTCCGATGGATTTTGAGGAATTCCTCTGGGCTCTGGGCGACGAGGTGACGGTTCCATTGATCCGCAGATGCTTTGAGACCAGAGCTCCCCTCGGCCAGGCGCTGCATCGCAAGGTGATGAATGACTTCCGGCAGTACATGCTGGTCGGGGGGATGCCCCAGTCCATTCTCGCTTATATCAATGGCAAGGATTTTGAGGCGTCAGACGAGGCGAAGCGAAGGATTCTTCGCCTGTATCGGGATGACATTTCCAAGTTTGCCGCCGGATATGAGGAGAAGGTCTATGCCGTGTTCGATGGTATTCCTGGGCAGCTCTCCAGAAAAGAAAAAAAATACAGATTGTCCGCGATCAATAAAAACGCCCGGTTTCGCGCCTATGAGGATTCCTTTATCTGGTTGAATGAAGCGATGGTAGTAAACACATGTTTCAATGCCACGGATCCCAATGTCGGCCTTGCCCTCAGCGCGGATTATGCCACGCAGAAATGTTATATGGCGGACACCGGCCTGCTTGTCACGCAGACCTTTATGGATCGGGCGTTTACAGACAATGCGTTTTACAGGGCGGTACTCTTCGACAAACTTGACATCAATGAGGGGATGATCATGGAAAACATTGTCGCGCAGATGCTGCGACGCAATGGCCATAGGCTTTATTTCTATTCGCGGAGTGACAGCGAAAACCGCGAAAATCATATGGAGATAGATTTCCTGATCACCGAGCGTAAGAAAATTTCGCCGATTGAGGTGAAGTCCGGCAATTACCGGTCCCATGCCTCGCTGGATAAATTCAGGAGGAAATTCTCCCAGAAGATCGGCACGCCATATATTCTCTACCCCAAAGATGTGATGGAAAAGGATGGAATCTGGCATCTGCCGCTGTATATGGCGATGTTTCTGTGAAGGATGTCTTATGAAGGTTTACTTTTTTTGCATTTGTGTGGGCGATTACAAAAGGAGACCCAATGTCGTAGGCGGCCATGAGACGGCAAGGCCGAGTGATGTTCCCGGACGCATGGCGGCATTGCT
>CAYRDY010000032.1:0-20818 GCA_964423195.1 uncultured Catenibacillus sp.
AAAATGGCTGTTATATGCGCCGATGGAATTAAAGAGACTTGTCGATAAGGGGGTATCCGACTATGATGCAGTTTGACCGCATTTCTCTTGGCAGACAGGCAAAGGAACTGGGCTTTGTCAGGGATACCTTTGAGAAAGTATATTCGACCTTCCCCGCCTATCAGTGGACATAGATATGGACTTTGCTGTTTGATGGTGAGGATGTGCTTTCAAGGATAGGACGGCATCCTATGGCGTTGTCCTTGTGCCCTCTGTATCCTTTTCAAGGTTAATTCTTAATGCTTTGAATTCGCTAAAGCATCGTTATAGTTTCGATCTATATCTGCATATTAAAATGACATATTGGACGGAAACACAGCGCATGAGTATAATAAAAAACATCAAGTTGAAAGGAGGAAGGACATTAAATAGCAGAATGTCCGCTAAACAATCATGAAAATACTTCATAAAATCGCAGGTGTTGTTCTTGTGCTCGCAATGGTATTCAGCCTTGCAGCCTGCGGATCGACCGACAATTCTTCAACTCAAAAAGACACTTCTTCGGAATCAATCTCACAAAAGGACAATGACACTACCGGACAGGAAACGGGTGCCGAACAGGAAACAGGTACCGAACAGGAAACAGGTACCGAACAGGAAACAGGTAGCGGTCAGGAAGCAGGTAGCGATAAAAAAATCGTTGTCGGCGCAAATCCTGTGCCCCACGCTGACATTCTTGAGAATGCGGTAAAACCTGTACTTGCGGATGCCGGGTGGGAGCTTGAGGTTGTCGTGTTCCAGGATTATGTCTTGCCTAATACCTCTCTTGAGGAGGGTGAACTGGACGCAAACTATTTCCAAACACTTGGGTACATGAACCAGCAGAATGAAGACAATGGTCTCCATCTTGCGGCTGTGGCAGGTGTTCATATCGAGCCGATGGGGATTTATTCACAGAAATATAAATCTCTTGACGAACTGCCTGACGGCGCGGAAATCGGTATCCCGAACGATCCTGAGAATACAGAAAGAGGATTGAATCTCCTGGTTCAAAAAGGTTTGCTGAATTCTCTTGGCGACTATGGCACGGATCC
The DNA here is from genome assembly GCA_964423195.1 of uncultured Catenibacillus sp. Taxonomy (GTDB): domain Bacteria; phylum Bacillota; class Clostridia; order Lachnospirales; family Lachnospiraceae; genus CAKRHR01. The sequence goes on from CAYRDY010000032.1 coordinate 1,074, forward strand.
TAATGTAACGGCTGAGTCCCTCGTTGATGATGCGGAGGCAAACCCGCACGGATTCAAGATCACAACATTGGAGGCTGCCAGCCTGCCGCTTTCCCTTCCTGACTTAGACGCGGCTGCGATCAATGGGAACTACGCCTTGGGCGCTGAACTTCCGACGAATTATCCAGCCCTTGATATTGAGGAGTTTGATGATGAGACAAGCGTGCGCAGAACGAATTTCATTGTTGTGCTTCAGGGTAATGAAGAGACAGAAAAGACCAAGGCCCTTGTAGAGGCAATTAATTCTGACGAGGTGAAACAATACATTGAGAATACCTATAAGGGATCAGTCATTCCATCCTTTATAGACCCAGAATAAGTTATGATTACGATATCAAATGTGCGGAAATCCTTTCAGGATCTTGAGGTCCTGAAAGGCGTTTCCCTGACAATTGAAGATGGAGAAATTTACGGAATCGTCGGCCAGAGCGGAGCTGGAAAATCTACCTTGCTGCGATGTATCAATGGTTTGGAATCTTATGACTACGGAAGTATCGTGGCAAATGGAATCACGGTAGACATTAAGCAGAAAAAAGAACTGCGCGATCTTCAAAGAAAGATGGGCATGATATTTCAGAATTTTAATCTTCTTGAACGTTTGGATGTCTATGACAACATTGCCTTGCCGATGAAATTCTGGGGACAGAAGACTCGCTCTGAAGAGAGCCGAAAAAAGGTCATGGATCTGATCCATTTGGTTGGACTGGATGAAAAGGTTCACGCAAGGCCAAAAGAGTTGTCCGGCGGGCAGAAGCAGCGCGTCGCCATCGCGAGAGCGCTTGTTTTAGATCCGCAATTTCTGCTCTGTGATGAGGCTACAAGTGCCTTGGATCCAGAGATCACCAAGGGAATTCTCTCACTCCTCCAGCGGATCAATAGGGAGTTTGGCATAACCATCGTAGTGGTAACCCATCAGATGGAAGTTGTCAAACAGATTTGTCAGCGTGTCGCTTTTTTAAGCGATGGTCGTGTATTGGCCGAAGGAAAGCCGGAGGAATTGTTTATTAAACCCTCTCGGACTGAGATTAAATCATTTTTACGGGATAAAAGCGAGCTTCTCCCGAAAAGCGGCGTGAATATCCAGCTTTTCTTCTTCGGCGAAGGTTCAGATGATCCGGTCGTGACCCAGATGGCAAGAGAATTGGAACAGGATTTCAGTATCTGTTGGGCAAAACTGGAGGATTTTCGAGAAAATGTCTATGGGAGTCTTGTGTTGAATATTCAGGAATCAGACAAAGAACGCGTATGCGAATTTCTGAACAAAAAAGGTGTGCATTGGGAGGTGCTTGACTAATGGGTGTTTTATCAACGACGAGTATGTCAGGCGTGATTCTCAATGCGCTGTGGCAGACGCTCTACATGGTGTTCTGGTCAACGCTTTTCTCTGTGATCATCGGATTTATCCCAGCGGTCGTTCTCACGCTTACCGCCCCGGACGGCCTACACCCGATTCGACCGGTTTATGAGATTTTAAGCTTTATCATCAACGTATTTCGCAGCTTTCCTTTCATCATCCTTTTGGTTCTTGTGATTCCGTTTACAAGGCTAATTGTCGGCAAGGCAATTGGGACGACCGCATCCATCGTGCCACTGACGATTTCGGCAATTCCCTTTATCGCAAGAATTTTTGAAAATGCTCTCCGCGAGACAGATCAGGGGGTGATCGAAGCGGCGAAATCCTTCGGCGCATCCAATCTGCAGATTCTGCTGATGGTATATGTCAAGGAGTCCATTCCGCGTATTATCAATGGAATCGTGCTGCTCATTATTTCGCTTATCGGCTATTCCGCAATGGCGGGTACTGTGGGTGGCGGAGGTATCGGCGACATTGCCATTCGCTTTGGCTATCAACAGTACAAGACAGATTATCTGATTACCTGTTCCGTCATATTGATTATTATTGTCCAGCTGATCCAGATGGTTGGGAACCGTTTATATAAAAAACTATCGTAAAAACTAAAAAAATATCGTAAAAACTATCGTAAAAAAATATCGCAAAAAAATATCGTAAAAAATGAGCGGCGGACTTGCCGCTCATGGATGCGTAAGGAGAATTTGTGATGGGAGAAAACATATCCAGTATCCTGGCTCATTCCGGAGACGGGCAGGAGGAAAAGCTGCTAAAAAAGCTTCAGGAAGTGCCGGAAGTACTTCCCGTTTATATGACCAGCGTCTTTGCTTTTGATGACGTGCAGAGCGTGGATGATGTCTACGAGGGTGTGGAAAACGGCTATGTATATTCCCGTATGCGCCATCCAAACAATGACGCGGCGGCGAAAACGATTGCGGCGGCGGATGGCGCGCAGTCCGCGCTTGTATTTTCCTCCGGGATGGCAGCCATAACGCTGAGTCTGTTGAGCGTTTTGCAGGCAGGAGACCATGTCGTCTCTTCACCTGTGCTATACGGCGGCGTGCATGATTTTCTGGAAAATGAACTGAGTCGCTTTGGCATAGAGGTTACTTTCGTCAATTTTGATAGGATTGATGCTATTAGACAAGCTGTGCGCCCAAATACAAGACTGCTTTATACAGAGACAATCAGTAACCCGCTGATGACAGTACCCGATATACCGGCAATTGCGAATCTGGCGCATCAACATGGCGTATTGTTTTTCATCGATAACACTTTCGCTTCTCCTGTCGTGGCGCAGCCCATCCGCTATGGCGCGGATCTGGTCTTATACAGCGCTACAAAATATCTTGGCGGGCACAGTGATCTTGTGGGCGGTGCAGTTGCCGGAAATGATTCGCTGATTGATGCAATCAGAAAAAAGCTCACGCTCTACGGGGCAACTTTGGGCGCCGCGGAGAGCTGGCTTCTCGCGCGGAGTCTGCGCACGCTGGAGCTGCGCGTGACGAGGCAGTCGGAGAATGCTCTGAAGGTGGCTGAATTTCTTGAACAGCATCCAGCTGTTTCGCGCGTGTATTATCCGGGACTCTCTTCAAGCCCGGACCACGCAAAGGCTGCTCGACTGTTCCGCAATGGTCTGTATGGAGGCATGTTGAGTGCGGATATTCGCGGAGGGGTTGAGGAAGCGACTTATGTCGTCGATCATCTTGGCTTCATCAAATATGTTCCGAGTCTTGCGGGGACATCGACGTCCGTTTCTTATCCCGCTAAAACATCACATCGCGCATATAGCAAAGAGGCATTGCAGGAGATTGGTATTTCTCCGGCACAGCTTCGCTTTTCCATTGGAATTGAGGATCCAAAAGACATCATAGCACAGATAGAGACAGCACTGGGAGGCCTTCGCCATGCGTGAACAAAAGGATCCTGCCCCGTCAAAAATCAAAGAAAAGCTCAAACGGGAGGCAAAGCGGCTTGGAGTCAATCTGATCGGCTTTGCGAATGTGGAGCGATGGGAAGAATTTCAGTTTACGGATCCGGAATATTATCCGCATAACATATGGCCTTGGGCAAAAACAGTGATTGTGTTGGCCGTTCAAATTTATCTGCCGATGCTGGAAACAACGCCATCCGTTGTCTATTCAGAGCTTTACAATACGACCAACCGGATGCTGGATGATATAGCTTACAGGATTGCAAATAGATTGAATGGCATGGGATACCGCGCCCATTTCTTTCCGCGGGATTGTTATGGGGACATTTCCGTGCTGGTAAAGAAGCCGAAGGCGGCTTTTTCTCATGTAATCGCCGGTTATTATGCGGGACTCGGCACAATTGGCATGAATCATACACTGCTGACAAAGGAATACGGCTCCAGAGTGCGTCTTGTGAGTGTGATTACCGACGCGTCATTACCGGCAGATAAGATGATTGAGAATAATCTTTGTATCAGATGTATGCAATGCGTGAAGAATTGCCCTGTTCAAGCGTTCATGCCACAGCAAGAGGGGATCGTGGCCCATATGGACAAGCATAAATGTGCTCTGTATCACCAGAAGCTAAAGGGCGAATTTCACTATCCATGCGGACGCTGCACAGCTGTCTGCCCTGTAGGAAACGACAAAAAATTATACGGTAATCATTCGGTGAGTGCGGAGGGGATCGAGCATGTGCGCAATTTTGGCTCCTTAAGCGCAGATTTTTGATGTCCATCAGTTTGCCGGGCAAATTGCCTGCGAGTGCATATCCGAAGATAGAACACATTGAATTGTTGCATCATGCGGCTTTTCAATGTGTTTTTTATTTAAAAGAGAAAAATTTAATCAATTTGGCCGTAAGATATGAGAATCGAAAAATGGCACGCCGGCCGGAGCGTGTTCCTCCGGGATAATCTGAATGTGTGAACCGAGACACCTCCGATACGGGCAAAACCGCATTCCTCCCAGAACCGGCGTCCATTTACATTATAAACATCGCGATACGGAAAAGCAAGGATATTTTTTATGTAGATTTTTCTTTTCAAATCTGTTATGATAGACTGGAATTGATCAGGGTTTAAAATTCTGATCAAAAATTTCATGCGGCGCAATTTCGGAATTGGACAGGGAGTTATAGATTTTTATGGATATCATCAAAATATTACAGCAGGAATTTCAGCTGCAGCGCTGGCAGGCGGAAGCCGCCGTGAGACTGATCGATGAGGGGAATACGATCCCTTTTATCGCTCGCTACCGCAAAGAGGCCACCGGCTCGATGAGCGATGAAGTGCTGCGTAATCTGTACGACAGGCTGGTCTATCTGAGAAATCTTGAGGATAAAAAGCGGCAGGTGCTCTCCAGCATTGAGGCCCAAGGGCAGTTGACCGATGCGCTGAGGCAACAGATATTGAGTGCGACGACACAGGTGGCGGTGGATGACCTCTATCGTCCGTACAGGCCGAAGCGGCGCACGCGGGCAACGGTTGCCAAAGAGAAGGGGTTGGACGGGCTTGCCGCTGTCATCATGCTTCAGATGACAAAGGAGCCGCTTGAGATGGAGGCTCAGCGCTATATCAGCGAGGAGAAGGGTGTGTCGGACGCGGCGGAGGCGATTGCCGGCGCGAAGGATATTATCGCCGAGCAGATTGCGGATGATGCCGATTGCCGGACATTTATCCGGAGAGCAACTCTGCGCGAGGGGAGACTGATCTCCAAGGCCAGGGATGAAGATGCGCAGACCGTTTATGAGATGTACTATGACTTTGAGGCGCCGGTATCCAAGATGGCCGGGTACCGCACACTGGCGGTCAACCGCGGCGAGAACGAAAAAGTCCTGACCGTAAAGATTGAGGCGCCGGAGGATAAGATTCTCAATTATCTTGAGAGGAAGATCATCGTCAGGGATAATCCTTACACGACACCTGCGCTGAGAGAGGCGATCGCGGACAGTTACAGTCGGCTGATCGCGCCGTCGATCGAGCGCGAGGTGCGCAATGAACTGACCGAAAATGCCGAGGACGGCGCTATCAGGGTTTTCGCCAAAAATCTGGAACAGCTGCTGATGCAGCCGCCGATCTCCGGAAAGGTCGTGCTGGGCTGGGATCCGGCATTCAGAACGGGATGCAAGCTGGCGGTGGTCGATGCCACGGGCAAAGTCCTGGATACGACTGTCATTTATCCGACGGAGCCGCAGAAAAAGATTGCCGAGTCCAAGGCGGTTTTAAAACGCCTGATCAAAAAATATCATATCGATCTGATCTCCGTGGGCAACGGGACGGCCTCCCGCGAGTCGGAGTTGGTGATCGTCGACCTGCTCAGGGAACTGGATCAAAAGGTGGAATATGTGATCGTCAATGAGGCAGGGGCCTCCGTCTATTCGGCGAGCAAACTGGCAACGGAGGAGTTTCCTGATTTTGACGTCGGACAGCGCAGCGCCGCCTCGATCGCGAGGCGCCTGCAGGATCCTTTGGCGGAGCTCGTGAAGATTGACCCGAAGGCGATCGGCGTCGGACAGTATCAGCATGACATGAATCAGAAGAAACTCGGCGAGGCGCTCGGCGCCACGGTCGAGACCTGCGTCAATAAGGTCGGCGTTGACCTGAATACGGCCTCTGTGTCGCTCTTGGAATATATTTCGGGCGTTACCAAGACGATTGCCAAAAATATTGTCGCTTACCGCGAGGCGAACGGTCGGTTTGTCGACCGGAGGGAACTGCTGAAGGTTCCGAAACTCGGACCAAAGGCCTTTGAGCAGTGCGCGGGTTTCCTGCGCATCACGGGCGGCAAAAATCCGCTGGATGCCACCAGTGTTCACCCGGAATCCTACGAGGCCGCGAAAGCTCTGCTCGCAAGCGTCGGCCACAGTGTCTCGGAGATCAGCGGCGCTGGACTGCGCGGACTCGCGCGGGAGGTCAGGGACTACAAAGCGATCAGCGAGGCGACGGGTGTCGGCGAGATTACGCTGAGGGATATTGTCAGGGAACTGGAGAAGCCGGGACGCGACCCGCGCGATGAGATGCCGAAGCCGATTTTGCGCACCGATGTGCTGGAGATGAAGGATTTAAAGGAGGGCATGATTCTCAAGGGAACCGTGCGCAATGTCATCGATTTCGGGGCGTTTGTGGATATCGGTGTCCATCAGGACGGGCTGGTACACATTTCCCAGCTGACCGATAAAAAGTTTGTGAATCATCCGCTGGAGGTTGTCAGTGTGGGCGATGTCGTGGATGTCAAGGTGCTCGGCGTGGATGCGAAAAGGGGTCGCATCCAGCTGACGATGAAGATTTAGGAGGATATGAAGAGATATGGCTGATTTATTAGGTGCCGCAAAGGAGAATCTTTCATTTTTGCTCGTCTGTGTGGTCGTGGTGGCGGTCATCCTTGCTGTGGCGCTTGCGGCTGAAAAGCTGATTCACCGGGGGACAAAGCGCAATATGTCCAGTGCCCGTTATCTGACGGTTTGCGGGATTATGTCCGCGCTCGCGGCTGTGCTGATGCTTTTTGAACTGCCGCTGTTTTTCGCTCCGCCGTTTTACAAGATTGATTTCAGCGAGATTCCGGTCATGATTGGCGCATTTTCTTTGGGACCGGTGGCCGGCGTTGTGATCGAACTGGTAAAAATACTGCTCAAGCTCGTGATCAAAGGCACTTCAACCGCTTTTGTCGGCGACCTGGCAAATTTTATCATCGGCTGCAGTATGGTTGTGCCGGCATCCGTGATTTATTACGCGCATAAAACCAAAAAGAATGCTTTAATGGGCATGATCACGGGGACGCTGGTGATGACTGTTTTCGGATCATTTTTTAACGCGGTTTATTTGCTTCCGAAATTTTCACAGCTTTACGGCCTGCCAATGGACGCGCTGGTGGAGATGGGCACAGCTGTCAATTCACATATCAACAGTGTCTCAACGTTGGTGCTGTTTGCCGTTGTCCCGTTCAATATTTTAAAGGGCGTGATCGTGACAGTGATCACGATGCTTCTGTACAAACGGATCAGCAGAATCATCAAAAACACTGGTCAGAGATAGACGGGAGGTGCCTGTGATGGATGAAAATAGGGGAGAGACGACAGCCGAGGCGGCAGAAAGCCAGGATTTGGAAAAAATCGTGCCGGAGAAAAAGGTTTATGAGGGCTTTAAATTTTCTGTCTTGATGACGGAGAGAGATATGAAACATTTTGTACTCTACCACAACTATTCGAGTTTTCAGGGCTGGATCGGGATCATCATCAGCGCGGCGGCGCTTATTTATCTGGTGGTGGGATTCGCGGATATGAACTGGACGACGCGCGTCGTGTTTCTGATCATCGGTCTGCTCTTCACGGTCGTGAATCCGCTGATGCTCTGTGTCAAGGCCAGACAGCAGGTCCGGAAAAATCCGACTTTTCAGACGCCGCTCGACTATATATTGGCAGATGAGGCGTTGGTGATCGAACAGGACGAGGCGCAGGCCGCCATCCCATGGGGTGAGCTGCGCCTGATCAAAGAGACGAAGTACATTTTGATCGTCTATGTGACCAAAATGCGCGCATTTATCTGGCCAAAGGATCAGCTTGACAGCCAGTATCGGGAGATCACAGATATTCTGAGACAGAAGATGGATGCTTCCAGGCTGCGCCTCAAGAGCAAATGACGGAGGCCCCCCAGGCTGCGCCTCAAGAGCAAATGACAGAGGCCTCCAGGCTGCGCCTCAAGAGCAAGCTTTCATGAGGTGGCCGGTGCGGCGCGGCGACAAAAAAACGAAAATCGAATGAATGGAGTTTTGGCGATGACTATAGAGACGACGTGCGCCGCGCAGACTTTTGATGCGGGAAAGAGGCTCGGCGCGCAGGCCGCGCCCGGCGAGGTCTACTGCCTGATCGGTGATCTCGGCGCGGGAAAGACGGTCTTTGCCCAGGGCTTTGCCGCGGGATTGGGCATTGAGGAGCCGGTGAACAGCCCAACCTTCACCATTTTGCAGGAGTATGACGGCGGCAGGCTGCCGCTTTACCACTTTGATGTGTACCGCATCGCGGACGTGTCGGAGATGGATGAGATCGGTTTTGATGATTGCCTTGAGGGCAGGGGCGTCTGTCTGATCGAGTGGGCGGACTTGATCGATGAGATCCTGCCGAGGGCCTATGTGCGCGTATCCATCGAAAAAGATTTGAGCCGTGGTTTTGATTATCGCAGGATCACGGTGAGTGAAGGGGGAGGGCACAGGTGAAGATTCTGGCTTTGGAGAGTTCTGGGCTTGCGGCCTCTGCCGCAGTGATGGATGACGGGATGCTGATCGGCGAGTTTACGACGAATCTAAAGAAGACGCATTCGCAGACGTTGCTGCCGATGGTTGATCAGCTGCTCCGGATGCTTGATCTGACGCCGCAGGATCTCGGCGCGGTCGCCGTCAGCAGGGGGCCGGGGTCATTTACGGGCCTTCGCATCGGCAGCGCCACCGCCAAGGGACTTGGACTGGCGCTTGGCATTCCGCTGATCGGGGTACCGACGGTGGATGTCCTTGCCTATAATCTGTGCGGCAACGACGCCCTCGTCTGCCCGATGATGGACGCCCGCCGGCAGCAGGTCTATACGGGATTGTACACTTTTTCCGGAAATGATCTGAATGTGATTTTGCCACAGCGCGCTGCCTCCGTGATGGAGATGATCGACGTGATCAACCGGCGGGGAGAGCGTGTGATATTCCTTGGCGACGGTGTGCCGGTTTATCGGAGCGTGATCGAGGAGAGAACGGAGACGGACTATGTGTTTGCCGCACCCCATCTGGCATATCCGAGGGCAGGGGCGGTGGGCGCGCTGGCGGAAATTTATTACCGTGAGGGCAAAACGGAATCCGCCTCGGCGCACCGGCCGGAGTACCTTCGCGTGTCGCAGGCGGAGCGTGAATTGATGGCGCGGGATAAGACTTACAGACCGCAGGCGGAGTGAAAGGATCAGGCGCGGCTATTCGAGCGTGAGATATGATGAATGTGACAATCAGAAAAATGTGTAGGTCCGACATCGATCAGGTCTGTGCCATCGAGTCGGCGGTCTTTTCGGACGCCTGGTCGGAAATCGGTTTTACTGAAGGCCTGGCGAACGCAAATGCGATCATGCTGGTCGCGGTGCTGGACGGCTCTTTGCGGTATCTCCCAGGAGAGAGCGCAGATGCATCCGCGGCGGAGCTAAGCGACACTGTGGCTGCGGCCGGTGAAGAGACTGTGGCAAGAGATGTCGCGTCCGACTATGGGACAGTCGACGACGGTGAGACTGCGGTCGGTAGTGAGATCGTCGTCGGTTACAGTTGCCTCTATGGCGTGTTGGATGAGGGCGAGCTCGCCAAAGTGGCCGTGCATCCCGATGACAGGCGTCGCGGTGTCGGAGAGATGCTGGTGCGCGCCATGCTTACCGCGGCCAGTGTGAGAGGGATCGAGCGCTGCTATCTGGAGGTAAGGGAGAGCAATTTCGCGGCCAGGCGGCTCTATGTGAAACTGGGCTTTGAGCCTGTCGGCGTGCGGAAGCGCTTTTATGAGAAACCGACGGAGGACGCGGTGGTGATGCTGCATCCGAATCTGAAGCGCATTGGCACGGGAGAAAACGGATCTACGGATCAAATGAAATGAGGCTATAAAATGTTGGATGTTTGTTTGCTTGGGACGGGCGGAATGATGCCGCTGCCGAATCGCTGGCTGACCTCGCTGATGCTACGCTACAACGGCAGCAGTCTGATGATTGACTGTGGTGAGGGGACGCAGATCGCCGTGCGTGAGAAGGGCTGGAGTTTCAGACCGCTGGATATTCTATGTATCACCCATTTCCACGGCGATCATATCAGCGGGCTGCCGGGCATATTGCTGGCCATGGGCAATTCAGATCGCACCGAGCCGCTGGTGATGATCGGCCCGAAGGGATTGGAGCGCGTGGTCAGCGCGCTTCGGGTGATCGCGCCGGAATTGCCGTTTGAGATCCGCTTTATCGAGTTGACGCAGCCGGTCGAGGCGTTTCGCATCAACGGCTATGTGATCCGGGCGTTCCGTGTCAATCATAAGATCACCTGCTACGGCTATACGATTGAGATTGAGCGGGCGGGCATGTTTGACGTGGAGAGAGCCGTTCAGGCTGATATACCGCAGAAATTCTGGAGTAAGCTGCAAAAGGGGCAGATCATTGAATATGAGGGGCGCACGCTGACGCCGGATATGGTGCTTGGACCGCCGCGCAAGGGGCTGAAGCTGACATATACCACGGACACGCGGCCAGTGCAGTCGATCATTGACAACGCCATGAACGCGGATCTTCTGATCTGCGAGGGAATGTACGGTGAGAAGGGCGACATCAATAACGCCGTGAAATATAAGCACATGACATTTGAGGAGGCCGCGAGAATTGCGCGGGCGGCCAATGTCAGAGAGCTGTGGCTGACGCATTACAGTCCGGCGTTGGCGCGGCCGGAGATCTTTATGGACGACGTGCGCCAGATATTTGCGAACGCGCATGCCGGCAGAGATAAAATGTCCGTGGAGATGAATTTCGACGCGTCGAACGTTTCATGATCATATGAGCGCATGTGAACCGCTGCTTTTCATGCGGCAGCGCAGGGTCAGGTGATGCAGATGAGTGACAAACAAAAAAAAGATATACTGATTTTAGCGATCGAGACCTCCTGTGATGAGACAGCGGCGGCGGTGGTCAAAAACGGACGGGAGGCATTGTCCAATGTGATCTCCTCGCAGATCGAGCTGCACAAGCTGTTCGGCGGGGTCGTTCCGGAGATCGCGTCCAGAAAGCATATCGAGAAGATCAATGAGGTCATCGAGGAGGCGCTTTTCGATGCCGGCGTGACGCTGGACGACCTGGACGCGGTGGGCGTGACTTACGGTCCAGGACTTGTGGGGGCACTGCTCGTGGGGGTCGCTGAGGCCAAGGCCATCAGTTACGCCAAGGGCCTGCCTCTGGTGGGTGTCCATCATATTGAGGGCCATATCTGCGCAAATTATATTGAAAATAAAGACTTGCGGCCACCGTTTTTATGTCTGGTCGTGTCCGGCGGCCACACGCATCTGGTGCTGGTGAGAGATTACGGCATCTACGAGGTCATCGGCCGCACCCGCGACGACGCGGCGGGCGAGGCATTTGACAAGGTGGCGCGGGCGATCGGACTCGGCTATCCGGGTGGCCCGAAGCTGGACGCTCTGGCGAAGCAGGGCAATCCGAGAGCCATCGCCTTTCCGAAAGCGCATATCGACGGCGCGCCGATGGATTTTAGCTTCAGCGGCATCAAGTCGGCGGTCCTGAATTATATCAATGGCTGCAGGATGAGAGGAGAGGAGATTCACACGGCGGACATCGCCGCATCATTTCAGATGGCGGTGGTCGAGGTGCTGGTGGAGAAGACGCTGGCCGCCGCCAGGGAATTTCACATGGGGCAGGTGTGTCTGGCCGGCGGCGTGGCCGCCAATTCGGCGCTTCGCCGGGCCATGTCGAAGGCCTGTACGGCGGCGGATTTGGATTTTTGTTTTCCGTCACCCATTCTGTGTACCGACAACGCGGCCATGATCGGCGCGGCCGCCTATTACGCGTTTATCGGTGGGACGCGCCACGGCCTTGACCTGAACGCGGTGCCGAACTTGAAAATCGGGACATGATATATCATTGTTTTAAATTTTCCCTGATCAAGGGGGCCTACGATAAGCTGAGAGGGCAGGATATGACGGGAATTACCGACGACGCGATCAGATGGAAAATGTCTGGGATCCTATAAATTCATCTTATCGGTGTTGAAATTTTTGACAGGTTTATCACTCAGTATCTGAATCTTCTCCAGGCGCACCTTGGAATAGGCGAGATAACTGATTTTTGTCGGCGGCCATCTGACGACCATGTTAAAGCAGTCGTCCTCCGTCATTTTGACGGGTGACATATAGATATTCAGCGTGTCGACGCGCCCCTTGTTGCCATACAATTTGGTGCTCAGAACGCCGATCTCCCGGACTTCATTCCAATCCAGGTGACGGATGGTAAATCCAAATATCTTGTGGGTAAATCCCTTGTCGTCGATATGGATGATGGCACCGTAGGTCACCGCCATATAGGCAAAAATGATGCCGACAACCATGAAGATGGCTGCCGCGATCCAGTAATGCAGGTAAAATGACGCTCCGGCGACCGCCAGCAGCCCGATGCTGGAGACAGCGGAGAGAACACATCTCATTTTATCGACGATGTATGCATACTGATTCAAAAAATCACCTCATTCGAAAGTCTGTCCGTAAGTGGATTCATCATACCATAAAAGATGAATCCAGTCAATGAATGTCTGTTTTCCGAAAAGTCAAAATCAGCCATCGGCATTGATATGCCGGCCGATCAAATTCAGCCATCGGCGTTGATATGCCGGCCGGCCAAAATCGCTATCAGCGTTTGGTTATTTACTGCTCATATTCTGCCATCGGTGTTCGACATACGCGTCGTCATAGGTGTTGTCGATAAACTGTTCCAGGACGTTGTTTGCCTCTGGACGGGTCTGACGGGTGTTGTAGCGCATCATGACGGCCACAGTGAATACGGCGTTGAAAGACATCAACGCCACGATCACCCATGTAGCGATCTTAGCTGCCACCGGAGGGAATTTCTCGATAAACTTGTCCAGCGGCGGATAGGCAATCCGGACCCAGATCACGCCGAGAATGCCCCAAAAAGCCATAAAAAACAAGTTGGTGCGCCCGCCGATGTTCAGAGGCATCTTGCTGTAATCCCAGAAAACTTTTCCGAACATGACCTCGGTGAACACACTGCACATATATTCAAAAGCGCCGCCTAAGATGGCGCCTGCCAGCAGTATCCAGCGATTCTTTTTGTCTTTCAGGCGCATCAGACAGAGCGTCAGAAGGACGGCACCGATGCCCCACACGAAACTGAACGGGCCAAAGACGACGCTGGAGCGGCTCATCCATTTGCCAGCCGTGATCCGGCAGTAAAATGTCTCAATGATATCGCCGACCAGTGCCCAGATCAGAAACACCCAGACCAGTTTGTCCATGCTCATACCCTTCGCGAACACAATGTCCGTGCGCTTCGGATCCTCATTGATGCCTGGGTAGGCCTTCTCAAGCCTGCGCCACACAAAGCGTGCGATGCTGTCTGAGAGCTCGTCGGTCTTGCCCTTCTCCCGCGCCTTCTCAAAGGCGGAGGCGCCCTTTTTGACGGCGATGAGGACTGTGATAAAGTCTATGGCAATGAGCACCAGCGCCACAATGCCGATGACATTCTGCGCGATGGTCGGAATGAATGATGTCAGCAGCATAAAGAGCGGCTGCAGCAGCAGAGAGAGAATGAGAATGCCCGCCGCGATGAGCAGATTGAGTATAAGACTTCGGCGGGTACCGCTCGGCGCGTCCTCCATCCATTTGGCGCGTCGTGTCACGCGGCTGCGGAAAAAGCCGAGGACGCCGCGCACGAGGATGAGGTTGGCAAAAGTGAGCAGATACATGCCGAGATAATTGCGCCCCAAGGTGGGCAGTACCACGGCGACATTTCCAAAAATAATGCCATACTCCAGGTCTATGGGCAGTGTGAGCAGACCCCGGTTGACAAAACGCTTCTGGGTCACGGCATAATAGACGGCCTCTCCCGCCCAGACCAGAAATCCATATAATAAAACAAACAGCATTTGCTGGGAAATATTTAATTGCATATCTTATCAGCCCCCCTTCCAGTACAAAGGGTATTCTATCATAAAAGGGACGCAAATGCAAAACAAAAATATTTGAAAAGCTGGTAAAAAATTGACATCGCTTTAGCTAGACATAATGTCTTTCTTGCATTGAGTATCCGAGGCATGGTATAATATGAACACTTAGTGCGTAGGAGTAACAGCGAAGTACGAACAGTGTGAGCTATGCCCAAACACTTAATGCGTCGAGGCCAAAGGCGAACGCCCGCGACCGAGGGAAGCCGGAGGTTTTCCGAGGTTGCATGGCTGGTGTGAAGGTGCATGCGAAAATCAGATTAATTAATAATATAAAAGAAGGGAGCATGGATATGAGATACAGAAAAGACAGGGACGGCAATCCGATCTCACAGCTGGGCTACGGATGCATGAGATTCAGCAAGAAGGGGAATGCCATCGATTACGAAAAGGCGGAGAAGGAGATTCTCCTCGCCATCGACCGCGGTGTCAATTATTTTGACACGGCCTATATTTATCCGGGAAGTGAGGAATGCCTGGGGCGGATCCTGGATGAAAACAAGTGCCGTGACAAAGTGAATATCGCGACGAAGCTGCCACAGTATCTGATGCGGTCAGCCGCGGCGATCGAGAAGACTTTTCAGGAAGAGCTCTCGCGCCTGCGCACGGATCACATCGACTATTATCTCATGCATATGTTCACGGATATCGCGGAGTGGGAGCGCCTGAAGTCGCTGGGGATCGAAAAATGGATCAAACGGCAAAAGGCTGCAGGCCGCATACGCTATATCGGTTTCTCCTATCACGGTGATACGGAGATGTTTCTGCGGATATTGAATGCCTACGACTGGGATTTCTGCCAGATCCAGTATAATTATCTGGATGAGCACAGCCAGGCCGGAAGACGGGGGCTGAGGGCCGCGGCGGCAAAGGGAATACCGGTCATCATTATGGAACCGCTTCGCGGCGGCAAGCTGGTCAATCTGCCGGAAAAGGCCAAAAAAGTGCTGGCCTCTGACAGCAGAGGCTACACGCCGGCCGAACTGGGGCTGCGCTGGCTATGGAATCAGCCTGAGGTCACCTGCGTGCTCTCCGGAATGAATTCCACCGCGATGGTGAAGGAAAATACGCGCATTGCCTCGAAAGCCGGCGTGGGAGATTTCATGGATGAAGATATGAAAATTGTCGGGCGAATCCGCCGGATCATCCGCGAGAAGGAGAAAGTCGGCTGTACGGGCTGCAGATACTGTATGCCTTGCCCGAAGGGCGTGGATATTCCGGGCAATTTTTACTATTATAATCTGCTGTATATGGAGACAAAGTCCTCTGCCCGATTAGAATTTGCCCAGACGATGGGACTTCGCAAGGAGCCGGGGTTCGCGTCACAGTGCGTGGGCTGCGGCAGGTGCGAAAAGCATTGTCCACAGCACATCAACATCCGCGAGAAGCTCAGAGAGGCCGACCGCGAGCTGAGGCCGCTGCCATATAAGATCGGCATCAATGTGGCCCGGAAAGTCGTCATCCGCTGAGAAGGAGAAGCAATCGGCTTTCTTTTATGGTTTTGCCCCGTTTGCGGGGCATGGAAGTTTACTCCGCTTTAGAGAACTGGAAACTGGCGCTTTGCAGTCACTTTGTCTTTTTTGTGAAATGATCAAGGAAATAAAAATTTTTTGTGGAATATATGAATATGGAGAAAAATTTTACAGCTAAAAAATGAAGCCGACTGTGGAAAAATTTACAGGATGGAGAGGGTGGTAGCGTGACCATACGTGAACGCAGGGAACAGTTTGAAATCGCAAATTTAAGCCCATACGCGTCAATGAGCGCCAGGAGCCGGGGACGTGACAGGGAGGAGCCGCCCTGCGATGTTCGCCCGTGCTACCAGAGAGATCGCGATCGCATTCTTCATTCCAAATCTTTCCGGCGCCTGAAACATAAGACGCAGGTCTTTCTGGCGCCGAGAGGCGACCATTACCGGACACGCCTGACGCACACGCTTGAGGTGTCACAGATCGGCCGGACCATCGCCAGAGCCCTTTTGCTCAATGAGGATCTGACGGAGGCGATCGCGCTGGGGCATGACCTCGGCCACGCGCCGTTTGGACATTCGGGGGAGGCGGCTCTAAACCGCGTCTGTCCCTGTGGATTCGAGCACGCTGAGCAGAGCGTGCGCATTGTGGAAAAGCTGGAAAAGAACGGCGAGGGCCTGAATCTGACCTGGGAGGTGCGCGACGGCATCCGCAATCACTCGACATCCCGCATGCCGTCGACCCTTGAGGGAAAGATCATCCGCCTTTCGGACAAGATCGCCTATATCAACCACGATATCGACGACGCCATCCGCGGTCAGGTCATCGTCGAGAGTGAAATTCCGGCCTGCTATACGGAGGTCCTCGGCCACAGTTCCAAGGAGCGGCTGGACACGTTGATCCACGACATTATCCTGCACAGCGACGGAAAAAACGACATTGTCATGTCCCCGCACATTGAGAAGGCCATGCTGGGGCTGCGCAAATATATGTTTGACAACGTCTATACAAACTCAAAGGCCAAGGGAGAGGAGATTAAGGCACAGAATCTCCTGGAGGCACTGTATGCATATTATATGAAGCACCCGGAAGAGATGAGTGCGGAGTACACAGAGATGATCCAAAGCCAGGGCGAGACGAAGGAGCGCGTCGTGTGCGACTATATTTCGGGGATGACGGATCAGTACGCCATCTCCGTTTATAAAGATTTGAGTATTCCGTCCGCATGGCAGATTTATTGACGACGGAGGCGGGGACAATGTACTATTCGGATGAAATCATCGAGGAGGTGCGCGGCAGAAATGATATCGTCGATGTGATTTCCGGCTATGTCAAACTGCAGAAAAAGGGCGGCTCTTATTTCGGACTCTGTCCTTTCCACAACGAGAAATCGCCTTCCTTCTCGGTCAGCCGCAGCAGACAGATGTATCACTGCTTTGGCTGCGGCGCCGGGGGCAACGTCTTCACCTTTATCATGAATTATGAAAATTATTCGTTTCAGGAGGCCGTCAAATATCTGGCTGATCGCGGCGGCGTGGCTCTGCCGGAGGAAGACGAGGGCGAGGAGAGCAGGAGACAGCGGAGTCTGCGACAGCAACTTTTGGATATTCAAAAAGCCGCGGCTAAGTATTATTATTATCAGCTCAGCCAGCCGTCCGGAGCCGACGGCCTTAAATATCTCACGGGCCGCGGGCTTTCCATGGCCACAATCACGCATTTTGGGCTGGGATATTCCGGAAAATTCGGCGGCTCAGTCTATCAATATCTGAGGCAGTGCGGTTACGATGATCAGATGCTGAGGGAATCCGGACTGATCACTTTCGATGAGAAAAAGGGGCCGTATGACAAATTCTGGAATCGCGTCATGTTTCCGATCATGGACGCCAACAGCCATGTGATCGGTTTTGGCGGGCGGGTGATGGGCGAGGGCACGCCCAAATACCTGAACTCGCCGGAGACCAAGATATTTGACAAGAGCCGCAATCTGTACGGTCTCAATTTTGCACGAACCTCGCGCAGGGGGTATCTGATCATCTGCGAGGGCTATATGGATGTCATCGCCATGCACCAGGCGGGTTTTACAAATGCCATCGCGAGCCTCGGCACGGCGTTTACGGATCCCCATGCCTCGATCATCCGCCGCTATGTGGATGAGGTCTATCTGGCCTATGACAGCGACAAGGCCGGCGTCAGGGCGGCACTGCGGGCCATCCCGATACTCAAGGGCGCGGGGCTGAAGGTCAAAATCATTCAAATGGATCCCTTCAAAGATCCGGATGAATTTATCAAAAATATGGGCGCGGAGGCTTTTGAGGCGCGCATAGACAGAGCGGAAAACAGTTTTCTCTTCGAGATCTCCGCCATGGAGCGGTCCTATGACCTGAATGACCCGCAGGGCAAGACCGACTTCTTCAACGCCGTGGCGAGAAAAATGCTCGAATTTTCGCAGGAAATTGAGCGTATCAATTATATCGAGGCCGTCTGCCGGAAGTATGGAATCGCGTTTGAGGAGATGCAAAAACTCGTCAACAGCTACGGCGCCCGCATCGGCTTCGATGATCAGGACAGGCGTGCGCCAAGGGAGACGATTGCCGCCGACAGAGGCACAGGCAGGGAGAATGGCATGCTCACATGCCAGAAGATGCTTCTCACATGGCTTGCGGGAGACACATCCCTTTTTCCTAAGATCAGTCCCTATATCGGCGCCGATGATTTCACGGAGCCGACATACCGCAGGGTGGCGCAGCTCATGTTCGATGAGTATGCCCAAACAGGCACGGTGACACCCGCCAGGATCATCAGCCGGTTTGAGGAGCCGGAGGAGCAGCAGCTCGCGGCGTCACTGTTTCAGACCGATCTCCAGGGCGGCGGCGACCGCCGCGCGCGGGAGAAGGCCATCAATGAAGCCGTGAAGCGCATTCGAAAGAACAGCATTGACCGGATGAGCAGAGACGCGGCTGATCTCGAATCGCTGCAGGCGGCCGCGTCTGCCAGACGCGACCTGCAGAAAATACATATATCCCTGTAGACACAGAGGTGGATTTATAATCATCTTGCCAGATTTAAATTTTATGTCTGGCAGGCGAAATCATTTGGTGTGACACAATTCCGGCCTGTCCGGAATCAGATACGATACGCAGAAATTGCCGGGAGGGATGCAAAGTGGATGAGAATATGCAGAAATTTACGGAAAAACTCAAGGAGCTGGTTCCTTACGCCAAAAAGAAGAAAGGTGTGCTTGAATTTAATGAGATCAATGACTTCTTTGGCGACATTCCGTTAAATGAGGAGCAGATTGAAAAAATCTATGAGTATCTGGAGGAGAACAACGTCGATATTTTAAAGATCGAAGATGACGATGACGTGCCGGACGACGAACTGCTGCTTGAGGAGGAGGAGGATCTCGAAAAGATCGACCTCTCGATTCCGGAGGGCGTCAGCATCGAGGATCCGGTGCGCATGTATCTGAAAGAGATCGGCAAGGTTCCGCTCCTCTCCGCGGAGGAGGAGATTGAACTGGCGAAGCGCATGGAAAACGGCGACGAGGCGGCCAAAAAACGCCTTGCTGAGGCCAATCTGCGCCTGGTCGTCAGTATTGCCAAGCGCTATGTGGGGCGCGGCATGCTTTTCCTCGATCTGATCCAGGAGGGCAATCTCGGCCTCATCAAGGCCGTCGAGAAATTTGATTATCGAAAGGGCTACAAATTCAGCACCTACGCGACCTGGTGGATCCGGCAGGCCATCACGAGAGCCATCGCCGACCAGGCCAGGACGATCCGCATACCGGTGCACATGGTGGAGACCATCAATAAGCTGGTGCGGGTCCAGAGGCAGCTCTTGCAGGAGCTCGGCCGGGAGCCGACGCCGGAGGAGATTGCCGAGGAGATGCACATCCCGGTGGAGCGGGTGCGCGAGATCCTGAAGATATCTCAGGAGCCTGTATCTCTCGAAACGCCGATCGGCGAGGAGGAGGACAGCCATTTAGGCGACTTCATCCAGGATGACAATGTGCCTGTGCCGTCGGATGCCGCCGCGTTCTCCCTGCTCAAAGAGCAGCTCTCCGAGGTGCTGGTGACACTGACCGAGCGAGAGCAGAAGGTTCTGCGGCTGCGCTTCGGCCTGGACGACGGGCGCGCGCGCACGCTTGAGGAGGTCGGCAAGGAGTTTAAGGTGACCCGCGAGCGC
>CAYRDY010000033.1:0-7968 GCA_964423195.1 uncultured Catenibacillus sp.
CAGCTGGGAGAGCATCTGCCTTACAAGCAGAGGGTCACAGGTTCGAGTCCTGCAGACCCCATCAGATAAGCCGTAGTGGCGGAATAGGTAGACGCCCGGGACTTAAAATCCCGTGGGTAGCGATACCCGTGCCGGTTCGATTCCGGCCTGCGGCACACGACGAAAGCCCTCGATTGTTCGAGGGCTTTTGCTATTTTGAGTGCTTTCGCCATTTTGGAGCACTTTTGCCATGTACATCTCAAAGCCGATAGACGGAGCCTTCAATCAATGTTCATTCACGCGCCATCTGCGCGGCGCGGTATTCAAAAGTGAAAAGACCATTATGGAGAGGATCAGACGAATGAGAGAAATAGACTGTTCGCAGGTTATCGATAATATCAGTGAAATGTGTATTGAAGCCGCGCATCATCTGTCGGATGATATGGAGGCGGCACTGTCACAGGCCGTTGAGCGGGAGGCGTCTGCGCTTGGCCGCCAGGTTCTTCACTCGCTGCAGGAGAATCTCGACATCGCCGCGCGTGAAATGATACCGATCTGTCAGGATACCGGCATGGCGGTCGTCTTTTTGGAGATCGGACAGGAAGTGCATTTGACCGGCGGCTGCCTGGAGGACGCCGTCAATGAGGGCGTGCGCAGGGGATATGAGAGGGGCTATCTGCGAAAATCCGTCGTCCGTGACCCGATCGATCGCGTGAATACGAGAGATAACACGCCGGCGATCATTCACTATCGGATC
Organism: uncultured Catenibacillus sp.; assembly: GCA_964423195.1. Classification (GTDB taxonomy): domain Bacteria; phylum Bacillota; class Clostridia; order Lachnospirales; family Lachnospiraceae; genus CAKRHR01. The sequence continues at coordinate 737 of CAYRDY010000033.1, forward strand.
GTGCCCGGCGAAGACTTCAAGATAACGCTGGCGCCGAAGGGTTTTGGCAGTGAGAATATGAGCCGGATCGCGATGCTCAAGCCGTCGGATGGCCTTGACGGCATTAAGCGCGTGATTTTGGAGACGGTGGATGCCGCCGGCTCTAATGCCTGCCCGCCGCTCGTCGTCGGTGTGGGCGTGGGCGGTGATTTTGAGAAATCCGCCCTGATGGCGAAGCACGCGCTGACGCGGCCCGTGGGGCAGCACTCATCCTCACCGCATATCAGGGCATTGGAGGAAGAGATGCTGGAGGCGATCAACCGGCTGGGCATCGGGCCGGGAGGTCTTGGCGGGACAGTGACGGCGCTTGCGGTCAATATCGAGACCTATCCGACACATATTGCCGGGCTTCCCGTCGCCGTCAATCTGTGCTGCCACGTCAACAGGCATGTCGTGAGAACCCTTTGAGATGATATTTTCATTGGGATAGTGAAAACGGCATGAATGATGTGAAGCCGATTTTTTCCGATTTGCGCTTCATTTGTGCGCTATCTGCTGTCGGAAATGGAGGGAAAAAATGAGTCTGTCTATTCACGCGCCGCTGTCGGCGTCTGAAATTTCCAAATTAAAAGCCGGGGATTATGTCTATATCACCGGAACGATTTATTCCGCGCGGGATGCGGCGCATCAGCGCATGTTTGAGGCGATGGAGCGGCAGGAGGATGTGCCGATGCCGCTTGAGAATCAGGTGATTTATTATATGGGCCCATCGCCCGCCAGACCGGGGCGTCCGATCGGATCCGCCGGGCCGACGACCAGCAGCCGCATGGATAAGTACGCGCCGCTGTTGATGGATCACGGCTTGAAGGGGATGATTGGCAAGGGACGGCGAAACGACGCTGTGAAGGATGCCATCGTCCGAAACGGATGCGTCTATTTTGCCGCCGTCGGCGGCGCCGGTGCACTGCTGTCGAAGGCGATCAAGGCGTCCAGAGTCATTGCCTATGATGATCTCGGCACAGAAGCCATTCGTGAAATGCAGGTTGAAAATTTTCCGGCAATCGTGGTCATCGACAAAGACGGAAATGACCTCTATGACGCGGCGCGCAGATATCGGAGGTAAGAATGATCACTTATTCGATGCGTTATAAATTTGATTATATCATTGATAATATTGGATATTTCATGTGAGGAGGAAGATTATGTACGAGAAAATTAAGAAAGATATAGATTAAGACTATTATATGAATAATTATCCTAATGATGGTCAAAGGTTTGTGGCTTGGTATCTTCGGAATATACATAATCTTGATACTTTTGAAGCGAAGGCGTGTATTACTGATGGAGCTGGGGACAAGCAGATTGATGCGGTCTATATCGATGATCAGTCATCAACTATTTATATTATTCAGGGCAAATTCTACATGGGAACTGTGGACGCGGAACCTCTTCGTGAAGTAACATCGTCGTGGATTCAAATAAAAAATCTTTCAAAGTTACAGGAAGCGGCAAATGAGAGATTGCAAGTAAAAATCAATGAGATTGCAACTGCATTAGAAGAGGATTATGAGATTTGTTTTGAACTGATAACGACATCAGAGTTAACAGAATCCGCAAAATCCGATTTGGCTGCTTTCCAGCAGGAATTGGCAGAAAACGATACATTGAGTGCAAATCTTGTACTTGTTGATAATGAAACTTTGAAGGCAAGATATGAAGAGACGTTAAATCACAGTCGACCTTATATAAATTACGAATTTTCTCTTGAACAAGGGAAATATATGGAGATGCAGTTAGGCGCTACCAAGGCGGTTATTGCTTCAATTCCATTGAAGGAATGTATCAAGATTCCTGGCATTAAAGACGGCACACTTTTTCGAAAAAATGTGCGTCAGTCACTCGGATCGGGAAATAAAGTCAATAAGGGTATTGCACGTACCTTAAGAAACAATCCAGAAGAGTTTTTCTTTTTACATAATGGCATCACGGCTATTTGCTCTTCCATCAAAATTACTGATGGAACCATGATCGTAAAGGAGTTAAATGTTGTTAATGGCTGCCAGTCTTTGACTACAATTTTTAATTGCAGTGAATCTGTTCGCAATGCAAGAGATGCGTACATATTATTCAGGTTTTATGAAATCGGAAATTCAGAGCGTGCAGATGAAATAAGTACCTGTACTAATTCTCAAAGTGCAGTTAAAGCTCGTGATTTACGTAGCAATGATAAGTATGTTCTTGCAATGAAAAAAGCATATGAGCAACGCTTTACTGATGGTTATTTCATTACAAAACGTGGCGAAAATGCAGATCCGATTAAATATAACACATGCCATATTGTGGATTTGACATCACTAGGAAAGCAGTTGATTGCGTGGCACTCTCAAAGGCCAACACTTTCATACAGCGAGAGCAGAATCTTTGATAAATATTTCGAACAACTTTTTCACAGAGAGTATAGCCCGGAAAAAATACAAGCTTTAGCTGACTTGTACAAAGCAGTCTATAAGAATTGGGGTAATGATAATCCACTTGGATTGAATGAGGCGCTCATTGCTCTCAAGGCGTATGCACCATATCATCATCTTTTTACAGTTTCAGTGTTATTCTGTGAAATAAACAGAATGCAAGATCTAGTTCCGAATCCGGCGGTTGTGTTGCAGAAATTAAGGAAAGATAATTTACTTGACACAGTTATTGAACTTGCAGGGCAATGTTTGAATATGGGATTTGAAATTGCATTCAGTGATGCAAATCAAAACAATAAAGTATTTAGTCCTCCGAACTGGACGAAAGCAAAGGCGTCACTGCGAGATATTCGTAGAGCTGTAAAGCAATATCTAATGTCGGCTAGGATGATGCCGGGAGGAAAAGAAATGCTTGATAAGTTGTATAATGGCCTTAAGATGTCTAAAGATGATTTTGAACCGAGATGGAGTGCTGACTAAATTTTTCAAGATCTCAATGATTTTTAGGAATAGTATATTGCATCTAAGATATAGACTAGAAGATATTAGAAGAATAAATCGTGAATTAATTGTTACTGCTTATGGATGATTTAATATAAACAGGAATATCAAGATACAAGAAGGTGATAAAATGACCGTTTATACAGAATCTGAGACGACTGAATTAAAAACCAGATTTACGGATACAATTTGCAGAGATATTGTCGCTTTTTTGAATACAAATGGCGGTGACATTATCATTGGTGTAGATGATAGTGGACAAGTTGTTGGGGTGAAAAACATAGATGAAACCTCTAAAAAAATTTCAGATATAATAACGGATCAAATAGAACCAAATCCGCAGTCAATGATACATTCTGAAATTCGATATGAGGATGGAAAAGCATTGCTTATTATACATATTCAGAAAGGCATCAGACCACTTTATTGTCAAAAAAAATATGGATATTCTTCAGTTGGCTGTCTGGTTCGAATTGGGACGACCTGTCGTAATATGACATCAGAACAAATACATTTTCGTTATGAGAAGAATTTTACTGAGTCAGACTTGATGATTATAACCCCTGCAAAATATCAATCAATTTCTTTTAAAACATTAAAAATTCTCTATTCAGAAAGGGGCTATCATTTAGGAAATTCTTCTTTTGAGGCAAATCTAAATCTTCAAACTCCTGATGGAAGATATAATCTTTTGGCGGAGTTGCTGTCGGATAAGAATATGATACCACTCATTGTTGTAAAATTCAAAGGGACAGATAAATCGTCCGTATCTGAACGCAATGATTATGGATCACAATGCCTGCTCTTTGGATATGAACAAATAAAAAATCGTTTAGCAGCGGAAAATATTTGTATTTCGGATACTACAGTGCGCCCCAGAAAGGACAAATATCTTTTCAACTTTGACTGTGTGAATGAAGCTGTTATTAATGCCTTGGTTCACAATGACTGGAATATTTCACAACCTCTGATTTCTTTGTTTAATGACAGGCTTGAGATCCTTTCCCATGGAGGATTACCCAAGGGACAGACAAAGGAACTTTTTTTCAAAGGAATCAGCAAACCGAGGAATGATATGCTCATGAGGATATTTTTGAACATGGAGCTTACAGAACATACGGGTCATGGCGTGCCGACAATACTTTCAAAATACGGGGAATCTGCATTTGATATTGGAGATTCTTATATTAATGTGATCATTCCATATGACAGGCAAGTGTTGAAGGTGATAGGAGAAAATAAGAGTATTGAGGCTAGCAGTGAATTAAATGGCGGATTAAATGGCGGATTAAATGACGGATTAAATGGCGGATTAAATGCGATAGAAAAGGATATTATTCGTCACTTGAAACAAAATCCATCTTTGTCAGTAGCTCGTCTTGCGGAGGAAATCGGCGTATCACAGCGTACAGCTGAACGTACTTTAAAGAATTTAAGGGAGAAAGGTTTTATCATCAGAGAAGGATCAAGGAAAAAGGGCAATTGGACAATACTTAAGCAAATATAGTTTTTCCAAGTATAATCTCTCTTTCCGAGAAAGTAGAAAGTACATGGGGTGAACATTTTTGTTCACCCCAGTGTTAGTTGACGTGACAACCCTTTCATTTCAGCAGCTTGTCCATGACTTCCAGAACTTCCTTGATTTTTTCGTCGGAATTCTCGCTGCCGACGGCGTTTTTGACACAATATTCCATGTGGGCATGCAGAATTTCCCTGTTGGCCTTGGTGAGGACCGCCTGCGCGGCCATGATCTGCGTGGAGATATCGATGCAGTAGCGGTCATTCTCAATCATATTTAAAATGCCGTCGATCTGGCCGCGGGCAGTCTTTAAGAGCCGTGTGACTTTTGTTTTGTCGGCCTGCATGGTGTCACCCGCCCGCTTAGCTCAGTGAAACGACGGTGTAACCGGCGTCGGTGACAGCTTTCTTGAGCACTTCATCAGGCACATCCTTGGAGAGGGTGATTTTCGCGTTTTTCTCCTCAAGGCTGACGACGGCGGAAACGCCGTCGATCGCGTTCAGCGCCTCAGAGACGTGGCTGCGGCAGTGCTGGCACATCATACCATCGATCATCATTACTTTTTCCATAAAACAACACTCACTTTCTTTATTGATATTGCTGCCCTCCAGGGCAGCATTCACCTGGACATTTTCAGCGGCAGCTTCCGACAGATTGACGGCTGTGAATTCTTTCGCGGCCGCGGCGGTGGCCGGCGCGGTCAGTTTTGGCTTAAATAGTTTGAGCCTCAGGGCATTGGAGACGACGCAGACCGAGCTGCAGCTCATGGCCGCGGCGCCGATCATCGGATTCAGTTTGAGGCCGAAGGCCGTAAAGAATACGCCCGCCGCCAGCGGGATGCCGATGATATTGTAAATAAACGCCCAGAAGAGATTTTCTTTGATATTGAGGATGACCTTTTTGGAGAGCTGGATGGCGGTCACGGCGTCCAGGAGGTCATTTTTCATCAGGACAATATCCGCCGACTCGATGGCGACGTCTTTCCCAGCGCCGATCGCGATGCCGACATCCGCGGCGGCCAGCGCCGGCGCGTCATTGATGCCGTCCCCGACCATGGCTACGGTATGGTTCTTCTGCAGTTCGGTCACCGCCCTGGCCTTATCCTGAGGCAGCACTTCGGCGACGACATGGTCGATATTCATGGCCTTGGCCACGGCGTTGGCGGTGCGCTCGTTGTCGCCGGTGAGCATGGTCACCTCAATTCCCATGCGGTGGAATTCCTCGATTGCCTGTCGGCTGGTGGCTTTGGCCACATCCGCGGCGGCGATCATGCCGGCGATCCGGTGATCCGCGGCAAAGTAGAGCGGTGTTTTCCCCTCATTGGCAAGGGCTTCTGCCTTGGCCTTCAGTCCGGAGGCATCGATATGTTCGTTCTCCATCAGGCGCAGATTGCCGGCCAGGACAACGCGGCCGTCAATTTTGCCTCGGACGCCTTGCCCAGGCAGGACTTCAAAGTCCTGCGGCTCCGTCAGGGGCACTTGATGTTCTTTTGCGTAGGCCATGACGGCGCCGGCCAGCGGGTGCTCGGAATACTGCTCGATGGCGGCGGCCATGGCGGTCAGTTCTTTTGTCGTAAATCCCGGCGCGGCGATGATATCTGTCACGCGCGGTTTGCCCTCGGTGATGGTGCCGGTCTTATCGAGGACGACGGCCGTCACTTTATGCGCGGTTTCAAGGGCGTCGCCGGATTTGATGAGGACGCCGAGACTCGCGCCTTTTCCTGTTCCCACCATGATCGCGACCGGTGTCGCCAGTCCGAGCGCACACGGGCAGGAGATGACGAGCACGGCGATGCCGATGGACAGGGCAAAGGAAAATGTCTGTCCGACGACAAAATACCAGATGATAAAGGCCGCGAGGGCGATTACCATGACGACCGGCACGAAGATACCGCTGATCTTGTCCGCCAGTTTGGCGATCGGCGCCTTGGTGGCGCTGGCCTCCTCCACAAGTTGAATGATCTGTGCGAGCGTGCTGTCGTCGCCGACCTTCTCAGCGCGTATTTTCAGGATACCGTTGCCGTTGATGGACGCGGAGAGGACGGAGGAGCCCTGCATTTTTTCCGCCGGAATGCTCTCGCCTGTCAGCGCGGATTCGTCGACGGAGGAATAGCCGTCCACGACCGTGCCGTCCACCGGAATACTCGCGCCCGGCCGGATCAGGAGAATGTCGCCGGGGCGGACATTTTCCGCGGGGATCTCGGTCTCGGTGTCGCCGTCCAGGCGGATGGCGGTCTTTGGCGCCAGGGAGATCAGTTTCTCGATGGCCTCGGAGGTTTTGCCCTTGGAGCGGGTCTCAAAATATTTGCCCAGCGTGATCAGGGTCAGGATCATGGCGGCCGACTCAAAATACAGGTCATGCATATAAGAGTGGACGCGCATCATGTCGCCGTGCCCAAGGCCGTAGGCCAGCTGGTAAATGACAAAAATGCCATAGACAAAAGCGGCGGAGGAACCGGTGGCGATCAGGGTATCCATGTTCGGCGCCCGCCGCGCCAGTGACTTAAAGCCGCTGATATAAAATTTGCGGTTGACATACATGACAGGGAGCGTCAGCAGCATTTGCGTAAACGCGAATATCACGGAATTTTCCGGCCCCTCAAAGATGGCCGGTATCGGCAGGCCGATCATGTGTCCCATGGCGATATACATCAGGACGCTCGTGAAAATGATTGAGACGATCAGCCGGAAGCGCATATTTTTCATGGCTTCCTCATTCAGCTGTTTGGAGGCGCTCACGCTCTGCCCCGCGGTGAAACTGACATG
>CAYRDY010000033.1:8068-20665 GCA_964423195.1 uncultured Catenibacillus sp.
CGTCCCGGCGCCGGCGACGCGCCGTAGCCGGCACTTTTGACGGCGCTGCAGATCTCTGACTCTGAGATCCGCGTCTCGTCATAATCGACGGCCATGCTGTTTGTGAGCAGATTGACGGTGACGGCGGTGACGCCGTCAAGTTTGGAAACCGTTTTTTCAACACGGGCAGAACAGGCGGAACAGCTCATGCCGGTAACCTGAAATTTCTGATGCATTGAAACACAACCTTCCATTTTAAAAAATTTTTCGGATTTATCATATCTTCGTGCCAGCCAAGCAGCGCAGCGCCGGCAAAACAGCGCTGCGCTGATAGTGGCTTCTGGTCACTTCCAGAACAGTACACCCCCGTGGGGTGTCCGGATAACCTTATCGTATACCGCCGACATCGTTTTGTCAATAGGAAATTTTCATCGCAAACAAGTTTGCGCAGTCCATCGCCATTTGCCGGAACTTTTTCAGTAAACAGTCATATTGTTTTCTTATTTGTCATAAAATTAGAAAAGTTTGAATACTTTATTCAAAAATAAAAAATTTTGCCAAATAGACTGGAAACAGACGGGAAAATAGGGTATGATAATAGCATACCCAAAGAGTGCTTCGGTATGGCTCAAACGGTACATGATGACAGATGTTAAAGGAGATTGGATATGATCATTAAGGAGAAGATCAGCATTGAGCCGCTGACCGGCCACAGAAAGCGGCGCTTGTATATCAGTCTGCCGGATGATATGGAAGATGACAGACGTTATCCTGTCCTGTATATGTTTGACGGACACAATGTATTTTACGATGAGGATGCCACTTACGGCAAGAGTTGGGGGATGAAGGAGTATCTTGAGGCGTCGGACGCGCAGCTGATTGTGGTGGCTGTGGAGTGCAATCACAAGGGGAACGGCCGGCTGCACGAGTACTCGCCGTTTCCGGGGACATTTCACGGCGAGCACCTGAAGGGACTCGGACCGGTTTATATGGACTGGCTTGTGAATGTGTTGAAACCGCAGATCGATGAAAAGCTGCCGACACGGCCTGAGCGGGGATATACCTATATCGCCGGAAGTTCGATGGGCGGGCTGATGACATTGTATGCGCTGACGGCGTACAATCATGTCTTCTCCAGGGGCGCGGCACTGAGTCCGAGCCTGTGGCTGTATACGGGAAAGATCAAAAATATGATCCGAAACGCCGATATCGACGAGGACACCTGGCTATATATGGATTATGGCACGGAGGAGCTCGCGAACCATGAGGCGCCGAAGATGATCGAGGCTTTCAGCAAGGTTTATGCGGAGCTTTTGAAAAAGGGCGTGATGGCGTCCGCGCGCATCGTGCCTGGGGGGACGCACAGCGAGGCTTCGTGGGAGCGCGCCATACCGGCGTTTATGCACACCCTGCAGATGCACGGGTGGGATCTGTTTTAAAATCGGAGAGTGAGGCAGTGGATGGACATTCAGTATCACAACGAGTACAGCGAGTGCCTGGAGCGGAATATGGAGTTCAATGTTTACGGCTGGGGCGGCAAGCCCTGCATCTATTTTCCGTGTCAGGACGGACACTTTTATGACTTTGAAAATTTTCAGATGCTTGATTACTGGGCAGATTATATAGAGGATGGCAAGGTTCAGGTATTTTCCATCGATACCATCGATGTGGAGACGTGGTCGGCCAAAGGCCGCAATCCGCATGACCGCATTGCCCGCCACGAGCAGTGGTACCACTATGTGACGGACGAGCTGGTGCCGTGGATCTTTGAGATCAACAGTGCCGTGGATGGCTGGCGCGCGCCGGGAATCATGACTTTCGGCTGCAGTATGGGCGCGATGCACGCGGCAAATTTCTTTTTCAGGCGTCCGGATCTGTTTGATTCGACGCTGGCGCTGAGCGGCTATTACAGTTCGAGGGACAGCTTCGGCGATTATATGGAGCCGCTGCTCTATGACAATTCGCCGATCGATTACCTGCGCAATATGCCGGGGGATCACCCGTATATTCAGATGTACAATGAGCGAAAGATGGTCTTCTGTGTCGGGCAGGGCGCCTGGGAGGATGAACTCAAGGCGAGCACGCGGGAACTGGACACGGTGTGCGCGCAGAAGGGCATTCACGCGTGGTTTGATTACTGGGGCTTTGATGTGGATCATCACTGGTATTGGTGGTTTAAGCAGGTCAGGTATTTCCTGCCGTATCTGCTGGGGTAAATGGAAGGGAGGACTCAAGAGATGAATTTTATTTTTATTTCACCAAATTTTCCGACAAATTATTGGAAATTCTGCAGGGCGCTTAAAAATAACGGTGTCAATGTGCTTGGCATCGGCGACGCGCCGTATGACGGGCTGACATCGGAGTTAAAGGGATCACTCAATGAGTATTATAAGGTCGGAAGCCTTGAAAACTATGACGAGGTCTACAAGGCGGTGGCATTTTTCACCTTTAAATACGGCCGCATCAATTGGATCGAGAGCAACAATGAATATTGGCTGGAGCGCGACGCGATGCTGCGCACCGATTTTAATGTCTGCACGGGTTTTAAAAATGAGGATATGGGGCGCATCAAGTATAAATCCGGCATGAAGCCGTACTATGAGCGGGCAGGAATCGCGGTGGCCAAGTATCATCTGGTGGACAATTATGACGAGACAAAGAAGTTTGTCGACGAGGTCGGCTATCCGGTCATCGTCAAGCCGGACAACGGTGTGGGCGCCAACGACACGTACAAGCTCAGGTGCGACGCGGATCTGAAGAAATTCTTTGAGAATCTGCCGCCGGTGCAGTATATCATGGAAGAGTTTATCGACGGCGAGGTCAACTCCTACGACGCCATCATCGACAGCAAGGGGAATCCGCTGTTTGAGACGGGCAATGTCACCATGGTCTCGGTCATGGACATCGTCAACAATCAGGAGGAGAGCTATTATTATATCGTCAAGTCGCTGGCGGAGGATATCCGCGAGGCCGGACGCAAGACGGTCAAGAGTTTCGGCGTGAAGAGCCGTTTCGTGCATTTTGAGTTTTTCCGCCTGCTCTCCGACCATCCGCGCATCGGCAAGAAGGGGACGGTCATGGCGCTCGAGGTCAACATGCGCCCTTGCGGTGGATTCTCACCGGATATGATGAATTTCGCCAACAGCACGGACGTCTATAAGATCTGGGCGGACATGATTGTCTATGATGAGAGGCGTCTGGCGGATTACGATGAGAAGTTTTACTGTCCGTTCGCCGGCCGTCGCGACAGCCACAATTATGTGCACAGCCACGCGGACGTGATGCAGAGATATGCCGATCATATCTGCATGGAGACGCGGATGCCGGACGCGCTGGCGCCGGCCATGGGCAATCAGATTTATATTGCCAAATTTGCGACAGAGGAAGAAATGCTCGGTTTCTATAAATATGTCTCCGAGCTGGCATAGAGATTTTCCTGCGCCGTCGGCGCGGAATGAAATGGCGATGGTGAGATGGATTCCAGAATGACGCTGAAAAAAGCGATCGGGCATTTGCGGACGATCACAAAACATAGGTTGCTCGTCATGGAGGGCTGTTTTAAAGTCGGTCTTTACCGGCAGGGGCTTCTTCACGACCTGTCGAAATACAGCTGGGAGGAGTTTCGAACCGGCGCCAAATATTATCAGGGCAATCGCAGCCCGAACGGGGCGGAGCGGGAGGATATCGGTTATTCGCGGGCTTGGCTGCACCACAAGGGGCGCAACAAACACCATTACGAGTACTGGATGGATGTCGGCCCGGTGAAGGAGATGGGGATTGTCGGCGTGAAGATGCCGGCGAAATATGTGGCGGAGATGTTTATGGACCGCCTGGCGGCGAGCAAGATTTACGAGGGAAGCGCCTACACGAATGATTCGCCGATGAAGTATTATAAGCTGACGGCGGACTATGTGATCATCCATCCTGAGACCCGACGGATTCTGGTGAAACTTCTGAAAATGCTGCAGGCCAGAGGCGAGGACTATACTTTTGCCTATATCAAAAATGTGCTGCTGAAAAATAATGATTATTGAAGCGGCAGCCCTAATTGGAACTTTTTGAAGGCCGCATCTTTTTGCGGCCTTTACATATGCATGTCTTGCCGGCGAACCGCGACATATAGATGCATTTCTTGCTGGCAAATCACAACAGGGAAGGAGGCGCGCGGGGATGTCAACGCGGGTGTTTGAACTGATCGCACCCTGCCATTTCGGCATGGAGGCGATGCTGAAGCGTGAGATTTATGATCTGGGCTATGACGTGACGCGGGTTGAGGATGGGCGCGTCACATTCGCGGGTGACGCGGAGGCGATCGCACGCGCCAATATTTTCCTGCGCAGCGCCGAGCGTGTTCTGCTGTGTCTGGCGCGCTTTCAGGCGCAAAGTTTTGAGGAATTATTTCAGGGGATCCGGGCGGTGGCATGGGAAGATTTTATCCCTGAGGACGGGCGCTTCTGGGTGAAAAAGGCCTCGACGGCGGGGAGCAGGCTGTTCAGCAGTTCCGATATTCAGTCCATCGTCAAAAAAGCGATCGTGGAGCGCCTGAAGCAACACTACCACCGCGAATGGTTCGCGGAGGACGGCGAGGAATTTCCGCTGAGGGTATTTATCTACAAGGATGAGGTGACGGCGGCGCTGGATACGACCGGCGAGTCCCTGCACAAGCGCGGTTACCGGAAAATGACGCCCAGGGCGCCGATCTCGGAGACGCTGGCGGCCGCGATGCTGATGCTGACCCCGTGGCATAGGGACAGGATATTGGTGGATCCGTTCTGCGGCAGCGGCACATTTCCGATCGAGGCGGCCATGATGGGCGCGAATATCGCCCCGGGCATAAACCGCACATTTACGGCGCAGAAGTGGGCGCACATCGTTCCGGCGCGGGACTGGTCCGGAACCTATGAGGAGGCGCGGGATCTGGTGACCCCTGATCTGAATATGGATATTCAGGGCTATGATATCGACGCCGAGGCCGTCAGCTTTGCCCGTGCGAACGCGAGGCTGGCCGGCGTGGACGGAATGGTTCATTTTCAGCAGCGTCCGGTGTCGGAGCTGAGCCATCCGAAGAAATATGGTTTTATCGTCACCAATCCGCCCTATGGCGAGCGCATGGAGGAGAAGGCTGCTCTGCCGCGAATCTATCAGGAGCTGGGCGAGGCGTATAGCCGGCTGGATTCGTGGTCGTGCTATATCATTACGTCTTATGAGGATGTGGAGCGCTGTTTTGGCCGCCGGGCGGACAAAAACAGAAAGATATACAACGGTATGATCAGAGCTTATATCTATCAGTTTTTGGGGCCGAAGCCGCCGAAATCCAGGAGATGAGGCGCCGAGCCGGATGAGGAGAGTTATTTGAAATTTTTAAAAGTATTATTGTTTGTAGGTATAGTGGCCTGTCTGGCGCTTCTGGGCGTGAATTTCATCATGAGAGATTCGGTCTGGCAGGGCGGCCCATCGGAGTCGACGCGGGAGTCTCACAGCGCGAAGGAGGCGGAGCCGGCCAACAGCAGGCAGCTGTGTGTATATGTCGACGGCCGTGAGGCGCTCTCGGACAGGAGCGGGCAGCAGCTCTTCATGTCGGATCAGATGGAACTGATGGCCGCGCCGCAGGCGCTGGTGCGCCTGCTGGATGTGACAGTGTCGTCGGCCGGCGCGGACAGCTACGAGATCAGCGACGGACAGTCCGTCTGCACATTCAGCTGTGGCAGCGATCAGATCGTGTCGGAGGCGGAGACTCTGGAGTTCTCAGATAGCGTCGTCATGGCTGACGGCAAGCCCTATTTCGCGCTGCGGGCCGTCTGTCAGGCGTTTGATCAGGGATACAGCTTTGAGTCGGAGGAAAATGCCGCCAAAATCGAGCGCACCGGTCAGGAGGATCCTACCGCGCTCCCCGTAAAATATGATATGCGCACCGACGGGCGCGTGCCGGCCGTGGGAAGTCAGGGCAGCCTGGGGACATGCTGGGCATTCGCGGCGCTCTCAGCCCTGGAATCCACCCTTCTGCCCCAGGAGCAGATCCGATTTTCAGTCGATCACATGACCATGAATAACGGCTACCGCGTCGACCAGAATTCCGGCGGCGATTATTATATGGCGCTGTCATATCTGGCCTCATGGCGCGGGCCGGTTTTAGAGGAGGATGACCCCTACGGCGATTCGCGCACGGATCCGACGCTTCCCCCCGTGCGCCATCTGCAGGGCGCGGTGAAGATCGCCGACAAGGATTATGAGACGATCAAGCGGATGATCTACACCCGCGGCGCCGTACAGAGCTGTTTCTACTCGGATATCGAGGTCAGCAACGCCAGTTCACAGTATTATAACCGGCAGACGGCGTCCTATTATTACAGCGGTGACGCGGAGGCCAACCATGATATCGTGATCGTCGGCTGGGATGATCACTATCCAAGGGATTATTTCAACAATTTTCCGAAAAATGACGGCGCGTTTCTCTGTCAGAACAGCTGGGGCAGCGATTTTGGCTGGGAGGGATATTTCTATATCTCTTATGAGGATACCAATATCGGTGTCTATAATATCGTCTACACGGATCTTGAGGCCGCGGATAATTACTCGAATATTTACCAGAGCGATCAGCTGGGGTGGCTCGGCAGTATCGGCTACAACCGCCCGGAGGCATGGTTCGCCAATGTCTATACGGCGGGGAGCGGTGAAAAACTGGCGGCGGCATCATTTTACGCGACCGATGAGGATACCTTTTATGAGGTCTATGCCGTGCCGGACTATGGCGGCACGGATGATCTGGATCCGGAGAAGGCTGTATTTATGGAGAGCGGCCATCTGCAGCACGCGGGTTATTACACGGTGGATTTCGCCCAGGAAATTCCCGTGGACGGTCCGTTTGCGGTGATGGCTTTTGTGCAGACGGATGACGCCGTCCATCCGGTGGCCGTCGAGTATGGCAGCGAAGACCTGAAGGGCGATGTCGACCTGTCCGACGGCACAGGGTTTATCAGCTATGACGCCGGGGCGTGGCAGCAGGTTGAGCCGGAATATCAGTGCAATATCTGCTTAAAGGCATTTACAAATTCTGTGGATTAGGATTCATTCCGCGGTATGCGGTGCGTATGATTGCGTGAGACTTCCGCTGCTTTGGCGCGGCACCGCGTGTGATTGCGTGAGACTTCCGCTATTTCGGGTGTGGGCGGCGCGTGTGAAATTCTTGTGAGGAGGACATATGGAGAAAATTATTTTTGCGACGGGCAACGAGGGAAAGCTCAGAGAGATCCGCATGATCCTGAAAGGTCTGCCGGCGGAGATTATCTCTATGAGAGAGGCCGGAATAGATCTAGACATTGTCGAAGACGGGCAGAGTTTTGAGGAGAACGCGGTGATCAAGGCGAAAGCGGTCATGGCGGCATCCGGCTGCCTGGTGCTGGCCGACGATTCGGGCCTGGAGGTGGATTACCTGGACAAGGCGCCGGGCATCTATTCGGCGCGCTTTCTGGGCGAGAATACCTCGTATGACGTAAAAAATCAATATATTCTCGACCGGCTGCAGGGCGTGCCGGATGAGCTGCGCACGGCCAGATTTGTCTGCGCGGCGGCTGCCGCGTTTCCGGACGGGGAGATCGTGACGCGGCGGGCGACGGTCGAGGGCATCATCGGCTACGAGAGCGCCGGCGCGAACGGCTTCGGCTACGATCCGATTTTTTATCTGCCAGAGTACAAATGTACGACGGCGGAGCTTGACCCTGAACTGAAAAATAAGATCAGCCACCGAGGCAAGGCGCTGCGCGCGATCAGCGAAGTGATCTGTGAAAAATGGGGTGCGAGATGAGAGTATTGATTGTGAGTGACACGCACGGCAGGCTAAGTCATCTGGAAAAGGTGCTGAGGCGCGAGCACCATCTGGATCTGATGATTCACCTGGGTGATTTTGAGGAGGATGAGGCGCGCATCCGCGAGATGGCGCCCTGCCCGCTGGAAATGGTCAGCGGGAATAATGATTTTTACTCTGACCTGCCGAGGGAAAAGATCATCCGCATCGGCAGACATCAGGTGCTGCTCACGCACGGGCATCATTATTTTGTCAGTTTCGGGACGTCGAAAATCAAGGATATCGCGGCGCAACAGTCATGTGACCTGGTGATGTTCGGCCATACGCATGTGCCGCTCATCGATACGAAGGGGAGTGTCTGGGCCGTCAATCCGGGCAGTATCTCATTTCCGAGGCAAATGGGCCGAAAGCCGTCCTATATCATCATGGAGACGGGGCGTCCCTACGGGGCGGCGTTTGAGCTGAAATATGTGTAGGCGAAGGCCGTCTCACTCATTTCGGGCATATCCGAACTTTCACCGTATTTTAAAATTTTTTGATTTCCGTACTATACAGATTTCAATATCTGTGTTACAATAGAACGCGGAAAAATTTGACAAGACTGTCGGAATTTTCCGAAATCAGACATGAAAGTCTGTCGGGCGGCGCTCTGCCGTGCAAATGTCACACGATGATCTGGATGATTTCAAAGGAGGTAAAGTTTGAATGAATGAAAACGCACCGATCAAAGACGCAAGAACCTTAGGCGTCCCCAAGATGCTCCTGCTGGGGCTGCAGCACATGTTCGCCATGTTCGGGGCCACGATCCTCGTGCCGATCCTGGTCAACAGTTATTTTCACGGCGAGGGCTTATCCATACAGGTAACGCTTTTCTTCGCCGGTGTCGGCACTCTGTTTTTTCATATTTGTTCCCGGCTCAAAGTTCCGGCTTTTCTCGGTTCCTCTTTCGCTTTTTTGGGAGGATTTGCCACCGTCGCCGAACTTGATTCGGGAATTTTTGCTGATATGACCTATGGCGAGAAACTGCCTTACGCCTGCGGCGGCATCGTCGTCGCCGGACTGCTCTATCTGGTTCTTGCGCTGATCGTCAAACTGGTCGGCGTCCAGCGCGTCATGCACTTTCTGCCGCCGGTCGTCACCGGCCCGATGATCATCTGCATCGGCCTGAGTCTCGCGCCATCGGCCGTCACCAACGCCTCGACCAACTGGCTTCTGGCCATCATCGCCCTGGCGGTCATCATCATTTTCAATGTCTGGGGCAAGGGCATGTGGAAAATCATTCCTATTCTGATGGGCGTTGTCATCTCATATATTGTCGCATGTATCTTCAACGGGCTGGGCATGACGAACCCTGACGGTTCCGCCATTCTCGACTTTTCCGGCGTTGCAGCCGCGTCATGGATTGGCGTCCCAGACTTCCAGATCTGCAAATTTAATATCACCACCATCCTGGTGATGGCACCGATCGCACTGGCGACCATGATGGAACACATCGGCGATATCTCCGCAATCTCCGCCACTGTCGGTGAAAATTTCATCGAGGATCCCGGCCTGCACCGCACACTGATCGGCGACGGCCTGGCCACATCGCTGTCCGCGTTTTTCGGCGGCCCGGCCAACACGACCTACGGTGAGAATACAGGCGTCCTGGAACTGAGCCGTGTCCATGACCCGCGGGTGATCCGCATCGCCGCCTGCTTTGCGGTGCTTTTGAGCTTCATCCCGAAAATGTCCGAGATCATCGGATCGCTGCCGGCATCGATCATCGGCGGCGTCAGTTTCGTCCTCTACGGCATGATCTCCGCCATCGGCGTGCGCAATGTTGTGGAAAACCATGTGGACTTTAAGGAGTCAAGGAATCTGCTGATCGCGGCCATGATTCTGGTCTGCGGCCTCGGCTTTTCAAACGGCCTGACTTTCCATGTGTTCGGCACCGACATCACCCTGACCGGCCTCGCGCTGGCTGCCATCGTCGGCATCGTCCTCAATGCCATTCTTCCGGGCAACGATTATGTGTTCGGCAAGGATCCGGAGGGCGATACCTACCGCGGCGTGAGCATTAAACCGAACAAAATGAGAAAATAGCCAAAAAGAGAAATAAACGAAAGAATATACGAACCTCAAAATAAATGAAAAAAGAAACGAAAAAAGAAACGAAAAAAGAAGCGAAAAAAGAAGCGAAAAAAGAAGCGAATAAAAGAAACGAATAAAAGAAGCGAATAAAAGAAGCGAATAAAAGAAACGAATAAAAGAAGCGAGTAAAAGAAGCGAATAAAAGAAAAAAACGAGAAAATCATCGAAAAAGGGAAATTCGAAAATAAAGGAAAAACCGAAGGAGAATAGTTTATGGAAAATGTAACGATCTTAAACCATCCGCTGATTCAGCACAAAATTTCGCGCCTGCGCGACAAAAATACTGGAACCAACGAATTTCGCGCCCTGGTCGAGGAGATCGCCATGCTCATGGGCTTCGAGGCGCTGGACGATCTGCCGCTGGAGGAGGTTGAGGTGGAGACGCCGATCGAGAAGTGCATGACGCCGGTCATCTCCGGCAGAAAGCTGGCTGTGGTGCCCATTCTGCGCGCCGGCCTCGGCATGGTGAGCGGCATCACGGCACTGGTGCCGACCGCCAAAGTCGGTCATATCGGCCTCTACCGCGATGAAGTCACTCATGAGCCGCATGAATATTACTGCAAACTGCCAAGCCCGATCGAGGAGCGCACCATCGTGGTCACGGATCCGATGCTGGCTACCGGCGGATCCGCGGTGGCGGCTGTCAATTTCATCAAGGCCCACGGCGGGAAAAATATCAAATTCTTAAGCATCATCGCGGCGCCGGAAGGCCTGAAAAGGCTCCACGCGGCGCACCCTGACGTCCACATTTATATCGGCCATCTGGACCGTGAACTCAACAAGGACGCCTACATCTGTCCGGGGCTGGGCGATGCCGGCGACCGCATCTCCGGCACAAAATAAATTCCCCGTCGTAAATTGTCAATGTACGCCAAAGGGGCTTCGGGAAATCTTGGCACAATCAGATCTGCCAAGATTTCCCGAAGCCCCTTATTCTGATATTGGGTTCGATTTATTTTTCCCCGTCCCCGAACAGGCGTATGGCGTTCTCCCACATCAGCTTCGACAGATACGGCTGTATTCTCTCGCAGGCCTCCAGATCCTTCACTTTCTGCGCCACCATCTCCTTCGGCGTGTACGGGAAGTCGCCGCCGAACATCACATGATCCTCATCCGTCAGGGACATCAGGATATCGATATTTCTCGGCAGGCAGTCGCCCGCTACATCAAAGTATAAGGACTTCATGCTCTGTGTCACATCGACCGGCTGACCGACGCCCTTCGCAGCCAGCACCGCGGTGATGCCGGTCAGGCGATCGATCAGATTCGGCAAGAATGAGCCGCAGTGCGGCACGACCACGCGGATGTCGGGATAGCGCTCCAGAGTGCCGCTGGTGATCAGGTTGATGACTGCCCGCGTCGTGTCGGCGATAAATTCCAGCAGAGGCAGCGGCCCCGCCGTGAAACAGCCGCCTGGGACGGCTGATGGCGCTGTCGGGTGCAAGATCAGGACCGCCTTGCGCTCGTTCATCGCCGCAAACAGTTTTTCCATCCGGGCATCCCCAGGGTAGACACCGCAGGCGTTGCTCGGCAGTTTCACCGCATCCGCGCCGTAATCGTCATAGGCTCTGTCCATGGCCTCGATGCAGGCGTCCGTCTCCGGCGCCGGAAGCGCCGCGGCGTATAAAAATTTCCCCGGATACCGCTTTTTCATCTCAAAAGCGGCCCTGTCCATGGCCTCGCCAAGCGCGATCGCCTCCTGCGCGTCACCGGAATGAAAATGCGGCGACGACACGGAAATCAGGCTTTTTTCAATCCCGGCCATCTCCATGTAGGCCAGATGCTCCTCGGCGCTCCACGTCGGCGCAGGAAAACCGTCCTCCATCTCCCGGCCGTGCGCCTTCAGCGCCTCCATATAGGCCGGAATAATAAAGTGTGAATGAACATCAAAAATCTTACCCATCAATACGACCTCCCTTTATCTCTGATTTGTTCAAATTTCGGATTGATCAGATTGTTCCGGAAAAACATCATAATTTTCATACATGATTTCCAGTCTGTCAATTTTCTTCTCCGTGTGGAAATGCCCGCAGTACCATTTCCGATAGGTCAGCCTGTCCTCGATCGCATCCAGCCAGATCTCCGTGCTCTGATCCGTCCGCTTCGGGTCAAAATCCGGATCAAAGACTTCCAAAGGCTCGTATTTGAGCGGCGTGGTATGGCTGAGCACGACATCGATTTTCCAATCGCGCGCATCCAGCTGGCGCTCCACAAAACGCTTGATCTCCTCCGAAGGCTGTTCGTCCTCAAACCAAGGGTAACCATACAGCAGCCGCAGCCGCTTGTCAATACTGTAAGCCCCGCCGATCACAATCGTCTGCATGCCGTTCAGGTCATAGATTTCCCCGTCCTTCGCAAACAGAATCGTCGGATAATCCGCCTCGACATAGACTTTGCCGCCACGCCACATCTTCTCCTCATAGCTCTCAATCGTGGACGGCCGCCGCTCATGATTTCCGTGCACGCAGAAAAGCGTGATCGGCAGCGCGCCGGCTTCATTTTTTCGCTTGATGTCATATGCTGGGCCGCTGAAATTGATGCCGGCATCTCCGAGTATAATCATGATATCGTCGCGACTTGTCTCGAAACGCTCACAAAAGTCTCTGATTCTCCCAAAACTCCCATGTGTATCGCCTGTAATGTAAATCATAAATATTCCTTTCTGCCGCGGCGCGCGGTTTAAA
>CAYRDY010000034.1:0-20622 GCA_964423195.1 uncultured Catenibacillus sp.
ATTTAAATCCGTGGAATTATAAAAAAGTTATTTGTGTCCCTCGATGGTTAACTGTTCGGAGGAATACAGGTCGAGAAGATCCGCGTAGGTTGCGTCCGGATTAAATCTCAGGCACAAATTTTTGACCTCGTCTATGGAGACCCACGCGTCATCCGGATTACCGGTACCGACGACGTTTCCCGTCTTCAGAAGCTGCGCGTCTTCCTGGGTTCTGAGATTCACGCGCACACTGTCGATGCGTTCAGGTGGGTTTGCCGCGTCAGGGTAGGATAAACCATTGATCGCATTGTCCAGCATGATGATGGCATATCCGAGATTTTCCACAGGAGAGCCGCTGAGGAAGGCGATCGTGTCCCCTATGGCGGCGACCATGCCCTCATCATTATCCCAGCCGGAGGAGAGGAGCTTCGTGTCGGCGCTGCAGACACCGGAGGCCATCGCGGCAACCATGCCCGGATAGATAAACTGATCTGAGCAGAAAGCCACTATGGCGTCCAGATCCTGATACTCCGCTTCCATGAAATAGGACTCGTCAAGCGGGGTGAATTCGAGAACCTTTGCCTCCCCGACAACCTCTATTGGGGTATCGGCGGTGCTGTTGTATTCCTCAATTTCGGTCCGAAACTGCTGATCGGCGATCGGAAGCTGAGGATAGGCATATCCAGGGAAAATGATTGTAGACACTTTGGTATAGCCGTTGTTGATCACTTCCTGGGCATAATCATGTCCGGTTTTGACACCGCTGGCATAGCCGTCAACAATCGTTCCGAGGAAGTGGTCGTTGTTCAGCGCGTCGGCACTCGGGCCGTCCTCCGTATACACGGATGCCATATCGCTGTTGAAGCCGCAGAGATAGATATCGGGATACTCTTCAAGAATATTGATAATGCCGCCGTCCATGCCCGCGATGATGCCCTTGACATCACTGGTCATGCCATTTTTTACGGCTGACAGATTGCCCGCAGGATCGTTGTATGAGTCGCCATAGACGACAGTGAAGTTGTATCCCAGAGCTTCGCACACGGCCTTTGCGTAATTTTCGGCTTCCTTGAACTGAGCAGATAAGAGCCACATGATCGTGCCGTTGCTGCCGGGCGTTTCGCTTGATCCCGCGGCTTCGGCTGTTTCGCTTGAAGGTGTTTCGCTATTGCCTGCGGCCGCGGTATCCGCCGTATTCGCTGTATTTGCTGAATCATTGCCGGAGCCGCCGCAGCCTGAGAGTAGACATGTCGCTGTCAGAGCCGCCAGTCCAATCGCCGCGACCTTTTTGAAAAGTTTCTTTTTCATGAGAGATCCTCCTTATTGATATTAAAATTTCGAACAAACGTTTACTCGTGCAAAATAGCCAATTGCCATGCATGAGTAATCGTTTACATACCTTATATTTAGCACAATCAAAATACTTTGTCAATAGAATTTTGAAAAAATTTTTCAAAAAAATGACTTGACAATTCGGGAGAAAAAGATTATGCTAACAATAAGAGAAAACGTTTACTCATAATCAGTGGAAGTAGTGAGTAGTGAGTAGTGGGTAGTGAATAGTGAGTAGGGAATTTAAATAATGAATAAATAATAAGTAGTGAATATAAAATAAGATAGGAGGGATTTTGACATGCTCAGTATTTACGATTTGGAGACTGAGTACAGGGAAAATCCTGTCGGCATCGATGAGGCCAGGCCTGCATTCTCCTGGAAGCTGAAGTCGACAGAAAAAGATGTCATCCAAAAGAGTTACCGCATCACTGTCTCCCAGGATGGGCGGCCCCTTTGGGACACGGGCACTGTGGAGACGGATCGCTCGCTGTACATTCCATATGAGGGTGAGGCGCTCGATCCCAGGACCCGCTATGTTCTGCGCGTCGAGGTCGCCGATCAGAGGGGCGAGCGGGCGGACGCGGAAGGTTTTTTTGAGACGGGTCTGATGTCATGGGAAAATTTTCACGCGGACTGGATCACCCATGATTTCGCGGATGATTTGGAGCCGTGCGCGGTGTTTGTCAGGGATTTTTCCGCGCAGAAAACCGTCGAGTGCGCGAGAATGTATGTCAGCGCCTTGGGCGTGTACGAGATGGCGCTCAATGGGCAGAGGGTTGGAGATGCCCGATTCGCGCCGGGCTGGACATCCTACCAGGAGCGCCTGCAGTATCAGACCTATGATGTGACGGGTTCTATAAAGGAAGACAATCATCTGGAAATCACCGTCGGCAATGGCTGGTACAAGGGGATTTTGGGATTTTACGGACAGGGGAATCACTATGGGGACCGCACGGCGGTCATCGCCCAGATTGTGCTGACGTATGACGACGGCACGACTGAGGAGATCGCAAGCGATGAGTCGTGGCGATGCAAGACCGCCTTTCGCCGGTACAGTGAGATTTACCACGGCGAGATCATTGACTACACCACGCCGCCACAGGATCTGAGACCTGTCCACAGATATGACTATGCGAAGGACATTCTCGTGGCGCAGGTCGACGAGCCGGTCAGAATCATCCGGCGCGTGGCGGCGAAGAAGCTGATCATTTCCCCTAAAAATGAGAAGATCATCGATTTCGGGCAGAACCTGACGGGTGTCGTGGAGGCGCGGCTTTCCTGTCCGAGGGGGACGAAGGTCACGGTTTCCCACGCGGAGGCCCTGGATGAAAATGGAAACTTTTTCACGACAAACTTGAGGACCGCCAGGGCGACGGACACGTTCATCTGTAGCGGCGGGGAGGATGTGTTTTTGCCGGCGTTTACCTATCACGGTTTTCGGTATATCCGCGTCGAGGGCCTGGAGGAGATTGACATTTCGCGGTTCACGGCCTGCGTGATGCACACGGACTGCAAGAGGACGGGTACCTTTTCCTGTTCCGACGCGGATATCAATCAGCTCTGGCACAACATTGACTGGACGATGCGCTCCAATTTCCTGGATATCCCGATGGATTGCCCGCAGAGGGATGAGCGCTTGGGCTATACCGGCGACACGGAGATCTTTCTCCCGACGGCGGTCTTTCACAGGAATGTCGCGCTGTTTTTCAGAAAATGGCTGCGCGATCTCATTGTCGAGCAGACGGACGAATTCGGCGTGCCGCTCACCGTGCCTGATATCCTGCGAACAAATGCCTGCGTGTCCATCTGGCATGATGCCGCGACGATCGTGCCGTGGATCCTGTGGCAGACCTACGGCGACCGGAGAGTATTGGAGGAACAGTATGACAGCATGCGCCGGAGCGTCGCGTATACGCGGCGCCTCGCGGGCGAGGACGGGCTTTTGCTCGCCGAGAATAGCTCCCAGTTCGGGGATTGGGTAGCCCTGGACGCGCCGAAGGGGCCGTTTCGCAAGGCGCCGGAGGGAATCATGTATCCGTCGATGGATGAGAAGGCGGGCGGCACAGACCCGTATCTGATCGGCAATGTGTACTATCTGTATTCTATCGATATCATGAGGAAAACCGCGGGGATCCTTGGGCTTGAGAGCGACGAGGAGGATTATAGATCCCTGTATGACGATGTCCTGTCAAAATTCCGGGCGGAATACATTACGGCATCGGGCAGGGTTGTGAGCGATACGCAGACGGCCGCGGCACTGGTTCTGTATTTCAATCTGATAGAGGAAAAGGATCGCCAAAAGGTGACAGACCGGCTCGTCATGAACCTTATCAAGACCAAGAAACATCTGCGAACCGGATTTGTGGGAACCCAGTATATCACCCACGCGCTGAGTCAGAACGGGCAGCACGACCTCATGGGCGATATTCTCTTCAAGGATGACTGCCCTTCATGGATCTACAGTGTTCGGCTGGGGGCGACAACGATCTGGGAACTCTGGGACGGGGTGAATCCGGACGGGAGTTTCAATCTCTTCGAGATGAATTCGCTGAATCAGTTTGGCTTTGCCAGCATCGGCGACTGGCTCTACAGGGAGCTGTGCGGGATTACCGCGCTCGCGCCGGGCTATAAAAAATCGCGCATCGCGCCGAGGCTTGTCAAGGGGATCACGTCTGTGAACGCCGCTTATGAGACTGTCTACGGACCGATAAGCTGTGACTTTTCCTGCGAGGACGGGCGCATCATCGCTGACATTCACGTCCCTGAAAACACCACCGCGGAGATTTGCCTCCCTGAGAGGGAAGCGGTGACCGTCGGGTCCGGCGACTATCATTTTGAATACGGGACGGCGCTGTCCTTCAAAAAAGAGCGCTACTCGATGGATTCCACGCTAAATGAACTTCTCGCGCAACCCGTCGCGGCGAAAATGTTTGCCGATGAGGCGCCGGAGCTCGCGGCAAGCGGCTTTATCCGCACTTTTGCGGGGGAATTGTCCATCATTGAGATCAAGAAGACACTGCCGAGATCGATGGTTCCGGCGAGCGCGGTCGAGTTGTTTGAGAAAATGATCCGCACATTAAATCGGTTGGAGGAGAGGGGTGAACTGTCATGAGACATGGCATCTATTATGCGTACTGGGAGAAATCGTGGTCGGCGGACTATGTCAGGTATGTGGACAAGGTCGCGGCGCTGGGCTTTGACATCCTTGAAATCGGGGGCACGCCGCTGCCGGATTACACCGAGGACGATGTGAGGCGGTTAAAGCGCGCGGCGGCGGCCAACCACATCGAGCTGACGGTGGGCTACGGGCCGTCCGCGAGACACAATATCGGGAGTAGGGAGTACCGCGCGGAGGCGCTGGAATGGTATAAAAAACTTTTCTCGGTGATGGAGCGACTAAACAGCAGAGTACTCGGCGGTGCGCTGTATTCCTACTGGCCGGTCGATTATGGGAAGCCTGTGGACAAGGCGAGGGACTGGGAAAACGCGGTGGAGGGGATGCGGCTGCTCGCCGCGGAGGCCAAAAACTACGGCGTCGAGCTGAATCTGGAGTGCCTGAACCGCTTTGAGAATCACATCATCAATACCGCGGCCGAGGGCCTGTCTTTCGTGGAGGAAGTGGGAATGCCTAACGTGTGGGTGATGCTGGACACATTTCACATGAATATCGAGGAGACGAGCATCACGGACGCGATCCGCACGGCGGGCAGCCGTCTCGGACATTTCCACACGGGGGAGTGCAACCGCATGGTGCCCGGAAAGGGGCGCATGCCGTGGCGCGAGATCGGCGAGGCGCTGCGGGATATCGGCTATGACAGGGCTGTGGTCATGGAGCCGTTTGTCAATATGGGCGGCGAGGTCGGCCGGGATATAAAGATCTGGCGGCCGCTGTGCGGTGAGATGACCGAGGAGATGCTGGACCGAGACGCGGGGGACGCCCTGAGATTTCAGAGATATATGCTGGAAGGCAAGATGGAATGAAAGGAGCAAAGATCATGGAGAAAAAAATTTATTTGGGAAACGACACGGCGGGATATTTTTTGAAGAGCAAATGCATTGAGTATCTTGAGGGCAAGGGGATTCCTTATGTGGACTGCGGCTCGGATGACAATCCGGATATCGAGGCGACGCGCTACCCGTTTTATGCGGCCAAGGTCGCCGCTGCCGTGCAGAGCGGCGAGGCGAGGTGCGGCGTCTTGATCTGCGGGACGGGCATCGGCATCAGTATCGCCGCAAATAAGTTCAAGGGCATTCGCGCCGCGCTGGTGAGCAGCACCTACCAGGCCAAGATGACGCGGAAGCACAATGACGCGAATATCCTGTGCATGGGCGGCAGAACCATCGGGGAGTGGGAGGCGATCGACATCCTGGAGACCTTCCTGAATACGGATTATGACGCGGGCTTCCATGTCGGCTCCCTCGATCTCATCAAAGACGCGGAGGAGCTCATGATGAACGATAAGGTGTGGCAGCAGGAGCCGAGAAAAATTTCCACCGGGCCGCTCGCGGACGCGGAGATATTTGACCGGAGCAAGGGCTGAAAAAAGGCAGCGGCTTTTATCCATGGTGGTGCCCCGCTCGCGGGGCATGGAAGGTTTAAGTCCATGGCCGCGGCGGGGCAGCGATATTACGCAATTGGCTCGATATAGACATCGATCTTTCCGCCGCAGGCCATGCCTGCGGCATCATTGTCCTGTCCAGTCATGTCGACGGCCAGGATCCCGGAGGTGCCCTCCCTGATGTGGCGGCGGGCTGCCTGGATCACCGCGGCCTCGGCGCAGCCGCCGCCGACCGTGCCGATTGTCCTGCCGGATTCAAAGACCAGCATTTTTGCGCCGGCGCCGCGCGGGGCGGATCCCTGCCGTCTGACGATGACGGCCAGCGCGCAGGCGCCGTCCTGACCGGCCAGCACACCGGCGCCGTCCTGACCGGCCAGCGCGCAGGCGCCGTCCTGTCCGGCGAGCGCGCAGGCGCCGTCCTGCCCAGCCAGCACACATGTGCCGTCTGATCCGGGAGACCCCAAATGTCTGTCGTCCGCCTGTGGGGTTGAATCGGCGCCGCGCTCGATGGCAACCAGGGCGTCCAGCATCTCTTTAGAATAATGGGAAGCGGCGCTCGCTTCATTTTTGACGCTGATCAATTCGGCGGCGATCGATACGGCGATCTCCTCCGGCGTCTCGGCCATGATCCTCATGCCGATCGGCATGTGTACGGTATCTAAGAGCGTCCGGCTGACACCTTTTGCGGCAAGCGTCTCGACGACGGCGCTCACGCGCGCGCGGCTGCCCATCATGCCGATATACGCGTGGGGACGGTGAATGACCGCCTTCAGGCACTCGATATCAAAGCGGTGTCCGCGGGTGACAATGATAAAATAATTGTTCCAATCATCGGGTATCTGCGCGAGCGCGTCGCCAAAAGCGGCGCAGATGACCTTGTCGGCGCCGGCGCTTCGGGCGCGGTCACAGAAGTCTGGGCGGTCGTCGATCGCGGTGACACGAAAGCCGAGCATTTTCCCCAGGGCGATGGTCGGGATGGAGACATGGCCGCAGCCGCAGATGACCATGCCGGGTTGCCCCGCGAGCATCTCGCAGAAGACCGTGCTTTCGCCGATTTCGATCAGCCGCTGCTGTCGGATCTGCGGCAGCGCCGGGGCAAGCGCTGTCCAGAGAGGAATCTCCTCGGACGTATAGACATATCCGCCCTCTGACCAGAGGGCTTTGGCGCGGCTGTAGGGACCGGAGATGACCATGGCACTGACATATGTTTGTCTTTGACTCATCTGGGCAATTTGTTTATAAAATGAATGCATGACTCTGTCCTTTCAGCGGATTTCTCAATTTCTCAATTCCATTCATAAGTATACCCGAAATGATCTGTCTGTACAAGTCTTCTTCTGATAAATGCAGCGCTCCCTTTATGCGCTCTTTTTTTATAAATTTTTGCAATTATTTCAAAAATTTGCTTGATTAATCATGATTAAAGTGATACACTAGCTATGCTGATATTGTTTTTACTAAAAGAGTGGGCTGTCAAGTCCACTCTTTCACATTGTATGAATTTTTTCTGAGATAGAGCATCTGACAGTGAAGGCGAGGTGACAGGATTTGGCGAAAAAAGATTACGAGAGCCGCACGGAGGAATTGATCACGCCGCTCCTTGAGGCCAATCATTTTGAACTTGTGGACGTGGAGTGGGTCAGAGAGGGTTCCAACTGGTATCTGCGGGTTTTCATTGATAAAGAGGGCGGCATCACCGTCGATGACTGCGAGATGATCAGCCGGGCGTTCGAGAAAATATTGGATGAGAAGGATTATATCGCGGAGAATTATATTTTTGAGGTCAGTTCGCCGGGGCTGGATCGGCCGCTCAAAAAAGAGAAGGATTTTGCCCGCAGCATCGGCAAGGAGGTCGAGGTCAGACTGTATAAAGCGGTGGACAAGCAGAAGGAATTTACGGGATGCCTGATAGCTTACGACGAGGACAGCGTGACGCTTGAGATGGATGACGACAGCACGATGACGTTCAGTCGGGCGGATATAGCACGCATCCGGCTGGCATTTCTGTGGGGATGAGTAAGGTGACAAAGTCCAAACAGGATGCCGGAAGACAGAGATTTCAAGAGCCGTTGACGCATGTGGGACTTTCAGATCGGAGGTATAAGGAAAATGAATGAAGGGCGCGAATTGATTGAAGCGTTGGAACAGATTGAAAAGGAAAAGGGCATTGATAAGGAGATATTGTTGGAGGCCATCGAAAATTCTCTGATGGCGGCCTGTAAAAATGAGTACGGCAAGGCGGACAATATCAGGGTTATCATCAACCGCGATACCGGTTCCGTGCTTGTATACGCGGAGAAGACGGTGGTCGAGAAAGTTGAGGACCCGCTGACCGAGATCAGTCTCGCCGACGCGAAGCTAAGGGATGAGAAGTACGAACTCGGCGATATTGTCCAGGTTGAGGTGACGCCGCGCAATTTCGGGCGCATCGCGGCGCAGAAGGCAAAACAGGTGGTCGTGCAGAAGATCCGCGAGGAGGAGCGCAAATCGCTCTACAATCAGTATTATGGCAAGGAGAGAGAAGTAGTCACCGGTATCGTCCAGCGCAGAATCGGGAAAAATGTGGCCATCAATCTGGGGAAGGTGGACGCGGTTCTGACGGAGAATGAACAGATCAAGGGCGAGGTGTACCGGCCGACGGAGCGCATTAAACTCTATGTGGTCGATGTCAGGGATACCAATCGGGGGCCGAAGATCACCGTGTCAAGGACGCATCCGGAGCTTGTGAAACGCCTGTTTGAGGAGGAGGTTTCCGAGGTGAGGGACGGCACGGTGGAGATTAAGAGCATCTCCCGCGAGGCAGGCTCCAGAACCAAGATTGCCGTCTGGTCAAATAACCCGGACGTGGATCCGGTCGGGGCATGTGTCGGGATCAACGGTTCCCGTGTCAACGCCATTGTCGATGAGCTGCGCGGCGAGAAGATCGATATCATCAACTGGGATGACGATCCGGCGATACTGATTGAAAATGCCCTGAATCCGGCCAGGGTCGTTTCCGTGGATGTGGATATAGAGGAGAAGAGCGCGAGTGTGATTGTGCCGGATTATCAGCTCTCTCTGGCCATCGGCAAGGAGGGGCAGAACGCCCGCCTGGCCGCAAGGCTTACCGGTTACAAGATCGATATCAAGAGCGAATCACAGGTGTACGGCTATTAGGTGACCGGAGGCGGATATGGCAGAAAAGAAAATTCCCCAGCGGCAATGCTGCGGCTGCCGTGAAAAGAGGGATAAAAATGAAATGTTTCGCATTATCAGGACGCCGGATGGGCAGGTGTGCATCGATGCCACAGGTCGAAAAAATGGCAGGGGTGCTTATATCTGCCCAAGGATGGACTGCCTGAGAGCGGCCATTAAGAATAAAGGGATTGAGCGTTCTCTGAATGTGCTGATCCCGACGGAGGTTTTGGATCTGTTGACTGAGGAGATGAAAAGGCTTGGGAAATGACAGAGTATTGTCTCTGATCGGACTTGCGATGAAGGCCGGGAAAGTTGCAGGCGGTGAATTCTCGACAGAAAGGGCGGTAAAGAGCAGAAAGGCATGTCTGGTTATCGTGGCCGGGGATGCTTCGGATAATACGAAAAAGAATTTTAGGGATGCATGCAAATATTATAAGGTGCCGATGATCGAGTATGGCAGCAAAGTGTCAATCGCACATGCCGTGGGCAGGGAAGTGCGGGCGTCCATAGCCATTCTGGATACAGGATTTGCCAAAGCGATTGAGAAACTGGTCAAACCGGAAAATTAACGGAGGTAGTTAGATGTCGAGAATCAGAGTTCATGAATTAGCGAAAGAATTAAATAAAAGCAGCAAAGATATCATTTATGCGCTGAAGAGCCACGGTGTCGTCGTGGAGAGCCATATGAGTACCATCAGCGCGGAAAATGCCGACAAGATCCGGCGGTATTTTTCACCCGCGGCGCGGGCGGCGGCCAGACAGGATGCGCGGACACAGCAGCCTGCGGGTGCGCGCCCGGATGGCAGGGTGGTTCGCCCGGACGGCGCACAGGCGACGAGGAGCTATACCGGCGAGGACGGCAGAAGGACCGGCGTTCGAATGCGCCCTGCGGGGGAGCGTCCGAGGCGAGTTGACGGCGAGCGCCAGGGTGTCCGGAGTGACGGCGAGCGTCAGGGTATCCGAGGCGACGGCGAGCGGTTCGGTTATAGAGGCGAGCGGCGTGACGGTATGGCGCGCCCTGTGGGGGAGCGTCCGAGGCGAGTGGATGGCGAACGCCAGGGTGTCCGGAGTGACGGCGAGCGTCAGGGTATCCGAGGCGACGGCGAGCGGTTCGGCTACAGAGGCGAGCGGCGTGACGGCATGGTTCGCCCTGCGGGGGAGCGCCCGAGGAGAAGTGAGGGCGATCGGCAGAACCTCAGAGCTGAGAGCGAGCGCCCAAATGTGAGCGTTGGGAGCGAGCAGCCGTTTGTCAGGACTGAGGATGGACGCCAGACCGTCGGGGGCGAGAGCGAGCGCCGCGAGGAGCGTCAGGTTGTCAGGGCCGATGGTGCGCAGCGCGAGGAGCGCCAGACTGCCGGGGCCGATGGTGCGCAGCGCGAAGATCGCCAGACTGCCGGGACCGATGGTGCGCAGCGTGAAAATCGCCAGGCTGCCGGGGGCGAGAGCGAGCGCCGCGAGGAGCGTCAGGCTGTCAGGGCCGATGGTGCGCAGCGCGAGGAGCGCCAGACTGCCGGGGCCGATGGTGCGCAGCGCGAGGAGCGCCAGGTTGTGAGGGCTGATGGTGAGCGCCGCGAGGAGCGCCAGACTGTCAGGGCCGATGGTGCGCAGCGCGAGGAGCGCCAGGCTGTGAGGGCTGAAGGCGAGCGCCGCGAAGATCGCCAGGCTGTGCGGGCTGATGGTGAGCGCCGCGAGGAGCGCCAGAATTTCAGAAGAGATGGTGAGCGCCGTGAGAACCGCCAGGGATACAGGGGCGACCGTGACCGCCAGGGCGGCAGGCCGGGCACCAGAGGCGACGGCGAGCGCCGTGAGGAGCGTCAGAGCTACAGAGGCGAGGGAAATGCCAGGGGCGATGGCGACCGCGGCTACAGAGGCGACCGCGACAGACAGGGCGGTTACAGAGGTGATCGCCGGGACGGCGGCCGCCCGTATGGTGACAGGGACCAGAGCGGCAGAGGTGACGGCCGCGGATTCAACGGTCAGAATCGACAGGATGACAGACGCGGTCAGGCTCAGGGCTATGACCGCGGCAGAAACGCAGGCAGGGATCAGAGCGGCAGAAATGTCGGCAGGGATCAGAGCGGCAGGAGTGGCGCAAGGGATCAGGGCAGCCGTGACGGCGGCAGGAATTTCACCCGTGACAACAGAGGCCGCGGCGGCAGGGATCAGAAGTTCAACCTGGACAGCGCGATCTCCAAAGAGGTGGTGGCCAGCAAGGATGCCACCCGTGAAAACCGCCGCAATTTTAAAGATAAAGGTGCAAGGGATAAGAATACAAGAGATAGAGAGAACGAGAAGCGTCTGAACAGAGGTTCAGAAAAAAATACGGTTTCGAAGAAGCCTGCGGTCAGCAAACCGGCCAAACCGAAGCCGGTGGAGGAGAAGGTCAGGGAGATCGTTCTGCCTGAGTCCATCACTCTCAAGGAGCTGGGCGACAAGATGAAGGTCAATCCTTCCGAGATCATCAAGAAGCTGTTCCTGGGCGGGAAGATGGTGACGCTGAATTCAGAGATTTCTTATGACGAGGCCGAGGAGATTGCCATGGACTACGATATTCTCTGTGAGCATGAGGTGGTCGTCGACGCGATTGAGGAATTGCTCAAGGAGGACGAGGAGCGGGAGGACGAGATGGTTACAAGGCCTCCGGTCGTCTGTGTCATGGGCCATGTCGATCACG
The DNA here is from genome assembly GCA_964423195.1 of uncultured Catenibacillus sp. GTDB lineage: Bacteria > Bacillota > Clostridia > Lachnospirales > Lachnospiraceae > CAKRHR01. The sequence goes on from CAYRDY010000034.1 coordinate 11,725, forward strand.
GCAAGACTTCGATTTTGGATGCCATCCGCCAGACGCGGGTGACGGCGGGCGAGGCCGGCGGCATCACCCAGCACATCGGCGCCTATGTCGTCGATGTCAAGGGGCAGAAGATCACATTTCTCGATACGCCGGGGCATGAGGCGTTTACCGCGATGCGCCTGAGAGGCGCCCAGTCCACGGACATCGCGATTTTGGTGGTGGCCGCGGACGACGGCGTGATGCCTCAGACCGTGGAGGCCATCAATCATGCCAGGGCTGCCGGCATTGAGATTATTGTCGCTATCAACAAGATAGATAAGCCGAGTGCAAATATCGACCGTGTGAAGCAGGAGCTCACCGAGCATGATCTCGTCGCGGAGGACTGGGGCGGTCAGACCATCATGGTGCCGGTATCCGCTCACACGAAGGAGGGCCTGGACGAACTGCTGGATATGATTCTTCTGGTGGCGGAGATGCGTGAGCTGAAGGCCAATCCGAACAGAAGAGCCAGGGGCCTTGTGCTGGAGGCGCAGCTTGACAAGGGCCGCGGTCCGGTAGCGACCGTGCTTGTCCAGAAGGGCACATTGAACGTCGGCGATAATGTGGCCGTCGGCACCGCTTACGGGCGCGTGCGCGCCATGATCGACGACACGGGACGGCGCGTCAAGAGCGCGACGCCGTCCATGCCAGTCGAGATTCTTGGCCTGAACGATGTGCCGCAGGCCGGTGAGGTCTTTGTGGCGACCGAAAATGAAAAAGAGGCCCGCGCTTTTGCGGAGACGTTTATTGCCAAAAACCGCGAGAAATTGATTGCGGACACGAAATCAAAGCTGTCCCTTGAGGGCCTGTTTGATCAGATTCAGGCCGGCCAGGTCAAAGAGCTGAATATCGTGGTCAAGGCTGACGTCCAGGGATCTGTGGAGGCGCTGAAGCAGAGCCTTCTGAAGCTGTCGAACGACGAGGTGGCGGTCAAGGTCATTCACGGCGGTGTGGGCGCGATCAATGAGTCCGACGTGATGCTGGCCTCGGCATCCAACGCCATTATTATCGGCTTTAATGTGCGACCAGACAATCAGGCCAAAGCGCACGCGGAGGCTGAGAAGGTGGATATACGCCTGTACAGAGTCATTTACAACGCGATCGAGGACGTGGAAGCGGCCATGAAGGGCATGCTGGAGCCGACCTTCGAGGAGAAGATCATCGGCCACGCGGATGTGCGCCAGACGTATAAGGTATCCGGTGTGGGCACGATCATCGGCGGCTATGTGACCGACGGCAAGGTGGCGAGAAACAGCAAGGCCCGCCTGATCCGTGATAATGTCGTCATCTATGAGGGTGAGCTGGCGTCCTTAAAGCGCTTCAAGGATGATGTGAAGGAAGTCAACGCCGGCTATGAATTCGGTATGTCCTTCGACAAGTTCAATGATATCAAGGAAGGCGACAAGGTTGAGGTTTTTGTCATGGAGGAAGTTGAGCGATAAACTTCATCCGGCTTGTCGGGATGGGAGTCAGGTATGAGAAAGAACAGTATCAAAAATACGCGCATCAACGGCGAGGTTCAGAGAGAACTCAGCCATATTATAGCGAGGGAGATCAAGGATCCGAGGATCAGTCCCATGACGAGCGTGGTCGCGGCGGAGGTCACACCGGATTTAAAATACTGCAAGGCCTATATCAGCGTGCTCGGCGATGCGAAGGCGCAGCAGGACACGATTACCGGCTTGAGGAGCGCGGAGGGCTATATCCGGCGCGCGTTGGCCGGTTCCGTGAATCTGCGCAATACGCCGGAGCTGATCTTCTGCCTTGACCAGTCCATCGAATATGGCGTCCATATGTCGCAGCTGATCGATGAGGTGACGAGGGATTTACCGGACAGAGAGGAAGAAGATTGATATGTCAGGCGTGCTTTCTGAAGCGCTCTCAGGCATCCGTTCTGCGGCCATCGGCGGCCATGTGCGGCCGGATGGCGACTGCGTGGGCGCATGCCTGGGATTATACAATTATATTTTGACAAATTATCCGAATATTCATGTGGATGTGTACCTGGAGCCGGTGCCTGAGGTTTACCGGCAGGTGCGCGGCACGGATCAGGTCATCTCGGATTTTTCCGGGAACGCGCGTGGTCAGGACTCGGTCGGCCATGTGCGACCAAACCCCGATACAGAGGAACAGGGAGAACATCCCGAATCGGGCGCCGCTGCGCCAAAGCGAGGCGATCCGGGCTGTGCCGCGCCCGAAAGGTATGACCTGTTTGTCGCCCTTGACTGCAGTGACAAGGAACGCCTCGGCGGCGCGGCGCGGTGGTTTGATTCGGCCGACCGGACGCTCTGCATCGATCACCATATCAGCAATCGGGCCTTCGCCGGGACCAATGTGATTCGTCCGGATGCCAGCTCTTCCTGCGAGGTTTTATTTGACCTGATGGATGAGGACAGGATCGATCTGGAGACCGCGAGATGTCTCTATATGGGCATCATGTGTGATACGGGCTGTTTTAAGCACTCAAACACAAAGGAACACACGCTGAACATTGTCGGCAGGCTGATCACGAAGGGTGTCGACAGTTCCAAAATGATCGATGAGATCTTTTATCAGAAGACGTTCATGCAGAATCAATTATTGGGCAGATGTCTGGTCAACAGTTATTTGGCATTGGACGGGCGATGTATTGTCTCGGTCGCGACCCAGCGGCTCCTGAGCGAATACGGTGCCGTGTCGAGCGACCTTGAGGGTGTGATCGATCAGCTCAGGGTGACAAAGGGTGTGGAGGTAGCCGTGTTGCTGACGGAAGATGAAGAGGGCGGATGCAAGATCAGTATGCGCTCAAAATCATGTGTCGATGTGGCGGCTGTGGCGGTCGCCTTTGGCGGCGGCGGTCATGTGCGGGCGGCGGGGGCCTCGGTAGCTCTCGCGCCGGAGGCGGTGATCGGGGATCTGCTGGATAAAATCGGGGAGCAGCTGACAGATCATGTATGACGGGATGCTCAATGTCTATAAGGAGCCCGGATATACCTCCCACGACGTGGTGGCGAAGCTCCGAGGCATTTTAAAACAGAAAAAGATCGGCCATACCGGGACACTTGATCCCGAAGCCGCGGGCGTGCTGCCCGTGTGCCTGGGCAGGGGGACGAAACTCTGTGATATGATCAGCAGCCGGGATAAGGCCTATGAGGCGCGGATGCTGCTCGGCATCGCCACGGACACGCTGGACATGACGGGGACGGTTCTCTCAGAGGTGCCGGTTTTCCTGCTGCCGGACGACAGCGCGGAAGGGCGGATTTTGCCGCGGGACGGCGCGGGAACCAGAAATTTGCCGAACGACAGCGCGGAAGGGCGGGTTTTGCCGCGGGACGGCGCGGGATCCAGAAATTTGCCGGGCAACAGCGCGGGAGACCAGATTTTGCCGCGGGATGGCGCGGGATCCGGAAATTTGCCGGACAGCGGCGCGCGCGAATTTTTTTTGACGGAGGCGGAGATTACCGGCGCCATCAATCGCTTTATCGGCGAGTACGCTCAAATGCCGCCGATGTATTCGGCGCTGAAGGTGGACGGCAGGCGACTCTATGAGCTGGCCCGCGCCGGCCAGACCGCCGAGCGGAAAGTCCGCACGGTCCATATTTACGGGATCGACATCGGGGAAATTCGTCAGGCGGAGGATCAAAAGGTATCTGTGACGATGAGGATCCGCTGTTCCAAGGGCACCTACATCCGTTCGCTGTGTGATGATATCGGGCGTTCGCTCGGCTGCGGCGCGGCCATGTCAGGGCTTGTGCGGACCGAGGCCGCCGGTTTTCACATCGAGGATTCACTGACACTGGCCCGGATCGCCTCGCTGGAGCGAGAGGGTCGGCTGAGGGAATATATTGTACCGGTTGAGGCCGCCTTTGAGACGCTGCCGCAGGTCTATCTGGCGGAGGCGTCCGACAGGCTCTTATATAACGGCAATCCGTTTGCCATGAGGGATGTGAGCCGCGTATCCGGCGATCTTTTTGACGGCGCAAACGCGCGTGTCTATGATCATCAGGGACATTTTTTGGCGGTCTACGCGTTTGACGGCGTCAGTGGTTTGTTTCGCGCGGTTAAAATGTTTTTATAGCTCAGCGCAAAGCGCTGTGATCCGCGAAGGTCTGCGGTCATCAGGGCGCTGACGCTGTGGCGGAACTTGGACGCTTTCTGGGTACGGGAGAACATTGAACATGATCTATATATCGGGTACAAAAGATTTCAATCTGGCAAATACGGCGGTGGCGCTGGGAAAGTTTGACGGTCTGCACCGGGGCCACAAGGTCCTGATTGACCGCATTAATAAGTATAAGGCCAAAGGGATGCAGTCTGTGATGTTCACATTCGATTTTCATCCGGCGAGTCTGTTCGGCAGCGAGGAGCAGCAGTTAATCTATACGGTTCAGGAGCGCCGCGCCATCGCCGAGGCGATGGGTATCGACATCCTGATCGAATATCCCTTTACGAGGGAGACGGCTGCGATGGAGCCTGCCGATTTTATTCAGGATGTCCTGATCAATAGAGTCGGCGCGCGCTATATTGTCGTCGGAGATGATTTCCGCTTTGGCAGGAACCGGACCGGCAATACGAATCTGCTTGAGGGAATGTCGCTGCCGCTCGGCTACAGCGCGATTGTCTGCGGGAAAGTGTGCGATACGATCCCCGCGGGCTTTGACGGCAATCCGCGGCCGGAGACCAGAGAGATCAGCGCCACACTGATTCGCCGGGCGATCGCCGGCGGAGACATCGAGCTGGCCAACCGGCTGCTGGGCTATCCGTATCATGTGGTCGGCGAGGTGATCCACGGGCGGGAGATCGGCCGAACGATCGGTATGCCGACGGCCAATATCGCCGTTCCGGAGACAAAGCTCCTGCCGCCGAACGGCGTCTATTACTCGAAGACAAAAATATCCGGCAGGCTGTATCCGTCTGTGACCAATATCGGGGTCAACCCGACCGTTTCCGACCAGGGGAAAAAGCGGGTCGAGACCTATATCTATGATTTTGAGGGCGACCTGTACGGCAGGACAATCGAGGTGGCGCTCTTTCACTATGGCCGGCCGGAGATGAAATTTGACTCGCTGGGTGCGCTGAAGGATCAGATGCACAAGGACTGCGAGCAGTCAAGGGAATATTTTGCAAAACAATGAGAAAAATCATTTTGGCTTCGGCGTCGCCCAGGCGGCGGGATTTATTGAGGCAGGCAGGGCTGGATTTTGAGGTCTGTCCGAGTGACGCGGAGGAAAATATTGAGAAGAGAGAAGAATATGCGGGGATGCCGGTCCGCCGATTTAAGGATTTGACGGAATCGGAGGACGCTTATGCCCTCGCGCGAGGTGTCGCGCTTGGGGATGAATTCGCCGCGGCGGCGGTGCGCAGGGCTTCTGCGAAGGCATCGGATATCGCCGCGAGACATCTGACAGTTGACGACCCGCGGATCGTGCTCGGCGCGGACACGGTCGTCGTCTTTGGCGGACAGATTCTGGGAAAGCCTGAGAATGACGCGGCGGCTGCACAGACGCTCAGGCTCCTTGGCGGACACACGCATCAGGTCTACACGGGCGTCTGTCTTGTGGAGAATCACGGGGGCAGTCTCTGCCCGCATACTTTTTATGAAAAGACGGATGTCACGATGTATGAGATGACGGAGGAGGAGATCTCCTGGTATGTCTCGACCGGTGAGCCGGCGGACAAGGCGGGGGCCTACGGTATTCAGGGCATCGGCGGCGTGTTCGTGCGGGCGATCGCCGGCGACTATTATAATGTTGTGGGACTTCCTCTGGCCGGGGTCTGGCACTATCTGAAGGGGCGTTGTTTTGATGGACAGCAGTAAGGCGGATGCGGCGGGAAAGGCGGAATTTGCACGTTTCGCCGGATATTTTAAGGGAAATGAGAGGCGAGGGCTGAATCTTTTCTACGATTGTATCGCCAACCGTCAGGTCATCCCGTATAAAATAAAAAATAAGACATTTTCGATTCTGGTCGCCGATACGGCGGCCCTGACACTGGAGCTAAAGTTTCGGGGCGTCGTGATCGAGGACGGGCACCACCCGCTGGAGATCCTGATGACAGATGTCAGGGGCGAGCGCATGGAGGATGGCGCGGGTAATGTCCGCTACCGGATCCGTTTTGTCAATGGTCTCAGAGCGCAGGGGCGTGCGCGGGAGAGCAGTTTTTCTTTTGAGGATCTGGAATCGGCGCTGTCGCTGTGGAATTATGATTTTACGACTTACGCCTTTGCGGCGGGGGAGCACAAGATGCCGTGGCGGCTGGTCTATGAGCCGGCGGCGGCATTTATGGAGAAATGGCGGATGCTTGGCGAGCCGGCCATGAATACCTATGAGCTCGGCTACGCCACGATCATTCAGTTTTTGTATACGTATCTCGGTCTGTATCTGGACGGGCAGACGGGCATCGGTTACGGCAGGTCGAGCATCAGTTATGACCGGGCGCTCATTGAAGCGAACCCTCTGACGAAGCGGATGCAGCTGGCGGCGAGGAAGCTGTTTGAGATGTGCGGCTGGCAGGATATGATCGATGCGCTCAGGGATTACGACAGCCATCCGAGGCAATTTTTTGAGCTCTGGGTCTACAGGATCACCGACAAGGCGGGCAGTGTCCTGTATGACTGCGCGAATGAGATCATCGACAGATGCGCGCACAGCTACCCTCAGAGAGGTGATCTGGCGCCGGCTTTCGGCGGCCAGCGCGAAATTGTGCGTGATACGCTGGATCACTTGTTTTTGCGCCGTGGCTATCAGGGACATTATCCAGATTATGTGATCCAGGACAGCCCGCGTTTTATCGAGACAAATCTTGTCTACGAGCGCAAGTATACTTTTATCAACGCGGGGCGCAAGCTGCGCCTGTACAGTTTTATAGAGAGCGTGGTTGACGGTGGGCTGCAGATATGCGCGGCCAAAGGGTCTGTATATGTGAAAGATATAAAAGAGCCCGCAGAGGATTGTATTCCGGACAACGCGCTGCAGTGCTTTTTTGTGGACGGCGGACGGCGAAGCGCCGGAATCACCGAGGGTATCTACATCAATCCGGAAATGCCGGCGGACGGACTCAGGGAGGACGTGGAGACATTCTTTAAGCGCATTACGGAGGCGTAAACGCGCTGCGGGTTATGGAAAAATAAATCAAAATTTTGCAAAAAATATGGTTATTATATTTAATTTAAACATTTTTGAATTTTTTGTGCGCAAAAAATCACTCAGACGATGCAATCTGCATGACCTGCGCAGACAAAAAGTCGCTTGAAATTGGCTAAAATGATGTGATTATTTGAGTTTAAGCAATGTGAACAAAAATGAAAAAATCGATTTGGCGAAAAGCGCTATGGCGTTCGCGGATAAGATAGTGTAGTATAAAACCATCGAAGACCGTAATGATACACTTAAAAAAAAGTAAAATCCATAAGGGGGACATGAGAAAATGGCAAGTTTATCATTAAAAGGCATTTACAAAATTTATCCGAACGGCTTCAACGCTGTGAAAGATTTCAACCTTGAGATCGAAGACAAGGAGTTCATCATCTTCGTAGGCCCTTCAGGCTGCGGCAAGTCGACGACACTTCGTATGATCGCCGGCCTTGAGGAGATCAGCAAGGGCGAGCTCTACATTGACGGCAAACTGATGAACGACGTGGAGCCGAAGGACAGAGATATCGCTATGGTGTTCCAGAGCTACGCTCTGTATCCGCATATGTCCATCTATGACAATATGGCTTTCGGCCTCAAGCTGAGGAAAGTCCCGAAGGATGAGATCGACAAGAAAGTCCATGAAGCGGCGCGTATCCTTGACATTGAGCATCTGCTTGACAGGAAGCCGAAACTCCTCTCCGGTGGCCAGAGACAGCGTGTCGCCATGGGACGTGCGATTGTCCGTGAGCCAAAGGTATTCCTTATGGATGAGCCTCTTTCAAACCTTGACGCGAAACTTCGTGTCCAGATGCGTATTGAGATTTCCAAGCTGCATCAGAGACTGCAGACGACCATCATTTATGTCACACATGACCAGACCGAGGCCATGACGCTTGGTACCAGGATCGTTGTCATGAAAGACGGCGTCATCCAGCAGGTTGATTCTCCGCAGAATCTGTATGACAAGCCGGGCAACCTCTTCGTTGCCGGATTCATCGGGTCGCCTCAGATGAACTTCATTGATGCTAAGCTCGTCAAGGAGGGCAACAATGTCTACCTTGCGTTTGGACCTTACAAGATCACTGTGACCCCTGAGAAGGCCAAGGCCTGCGAGGCATATATCGGCAAGGAAGTGACATTCGGCATCCGTCCTGAGGATATTTACTCGACGGATAAGTATGACAAAGCGAATGTCAACAACACCGTGAAGTCGACCGTCAGAGTCTATGAGATGCTCGGCGCTGAAGTGTTTGTCTATGTGACCAGCGAGAATGTTGATATCACAGTGCGCGAGGCTCCGGGGACAGTTGTCAAGCCTGGTGATGATTTCACAATCTCCTTCAATGTTGACAAGATCCATATCTTTGACAAGGATACACAGGAGACAATTACAAACTGACAATCAATGGCGCGTGTGGATTCCGGGGGAAATACATTTTGTATTTCCCCTTTTTTTACTATAAAAGCCCAGTCTCAATGGACAGGCGGGCAGCCTGCTTGCAGGCTGAGCCGTCTGTCCATTAGAGACGTTAACCCGTATGAGCAAAAAAGCGGCGCGACCGGAGGGAGCGACGTGATTTGCGAATACGGGGTCGGATTGCGAGAGTGCAAGGCACGGAGCAATCCGAAGGGCTTTTATTTATGGTGTTGCCGCGCTTGCGGGGTGCTGTGCGCCAGTGGCGCACGTTTAGCACCGACCGGAGCGAAGCTGATATTTATCAGTATTGTGTCAAATTCCGTGCTTGCCCATCCTGGGAGAATATGCTAA
>CAYRDY010000035.1:0-20612 GCA_964423195.1 uncultured Catenibacillus sp.
GCGACGCGGCGCCATGTGCCAGTGGCACATGTTTGGCGCCGACCGAAACGGAGTGTAGACTTTGCGAATATTGCCGGCGATTGCGGGAGTGCAGAGCACGGAGCAATCGGCTTTCATCCATGGTGTTGCGCTGAGATAGCGGCGCATGGAAGTTTACCATGTGCCGAAATAGTTACAGTTCATGCCGTAAAGTGACCGATAAAAGTCCTCCGGTGAATCGGCGACGGCCCGTATTTTTTGATGGCCTCGATGTGCTCGGCCGTGCCGTACCCCTTATGTCTCGCAAAGCCGTACTCCGGATAAATCTCATCGTAGGCCATCATCATCCGGTCCCTCGTCACTTTGGCCAGAATACTGGCCGCGGCGATCGAGACGCTCTTGGCGTCGCCCTTGATGATTTTTTCCTGAGGCAGGGCGATCCCCGGAATGATCACCGCGTCGTTGAGCAGCACCTGCGGCCGCACGGATAATCCGCCGACGGCGCGGCGCATCGCCTCATAGGTGGCCTGGAGGATATTGATCCGATCAATGGTCTCACAGTCGACGACGCCCACGGCCGCAGCCAATGCCTTCGCCATGATTTCATCATACAGGGCCTCTCGCCGCTTTGCCGTGAGCTGCTTTGAATCGTTGAGATAGAGAATCTCCGCGTTCTTTGGCAGGATCACGGCGCCGGCCACGACCGGACCGGCCAGCGGACCCCGTCCGGCCTCGTCGACACCGCAGATTAAAGTATACATCGGATATTTATTTTCATACAGGCGCATCTGATCCAGCCGCGCGCGCTCCCTTTCAAGCACAGAAAGCGCTTTCTGCGCGCGCAGGACCAGCGCGCGGACGCCGCCGCGCGAGTCATCCCCGTAATTTTCGATAAATACCGGTAACTGCGCGGGGGTTGCCCGCGCATATTCCTCCCTGATTTGCGCGACCGATTTCATATGATCCTCCCCATTCCGCTGTCCCTAAAGCCTGCGGCACAGACAGCGATGGACGCAATTTTCAATCTCTCCAAAGTGGCCTCATTGGTGCTTCAGGAAGCCAAACTTATTCAGCGGCCATATCCGCATCCAGGCGCGCCCGATGATATGATCCTTATGGATATTGCCGACCACATCGTAGCGACTGTCCTTGCTGATGCCGCGGTTGTCGCCAAGCACAAAATATTCGTCCTCGCCGAGATGAATCAGATTCTCCGCCACGCCGGCATAGCTCGTCGGCTCAGAGCCGTAATTTTCCTCAAGCACCTCGCCGTTAATATAAATGACACTGTCGATGATCTGCACGCTTTCGCCCGGAAGCCCGATAATGCGCTTGATATAATTTCTTCCCGGCTCGTCCGGCGAAGGGAAAACGATAATATCAAAGCGCTTCGGCTCATGCAGACGATAGCTGATCTTGTCGACGATCAGATTGTCCCCGTCCACGAGCGTCGGATACATGGAGGAACCGATCACCTTCGTCCGCTGCCCGACAAAATGGACGATCAAAAAAGTCGCCAGAAGGATCACGGCGCAGTAGACGATCAGCTCCAAAATATCCTGCCAGACACTCTTTTTTTCCTCTTCTTTCTTTTCTTCATTACGCGCTTCAGAATGATTCTCATCCGAATTGTTCTTTCCCATTCCACTCACCACTTCATTTCAAACATTTTCCGCAAATTCCAAAGTTATCCTTCCAAGCCGGGCACTCCTGAAATCATCCAGAAACAGCCGCTCCGCTCTCGCAAGGTCCGGGATATTGCCCTTCTTTCGGCAATTTCTCGACACAGCGATCTGCTCAAGGATTTCCGCCTCCGGCAGTGACTCGTCCGCCTGATAGCGCTGATTTAAAATGCCCGGATAAAACTGTCTCAAAATCCGGATCAGCTCAACCGACAACTCGCCCATGTCCAGCAGATCATCCTTGATCGAGCCGATCAGCGCGAGCCTCACGCCCACGCTCCTGTCCTCGAACTTTGGCCACAAAATCCCCGGCGTGTCTAATAGCTCCAGCGTCTTGCCGAGCCGGATCCACTGCTCGCCCCTGGTCACGCCCGGCCTGTTGCCGGTCTTTGCGCATGCCCGCCCGGCGAAACTGTTGATAAATGTCGACTTGCCGACGTTTGGGATCCCGACGACCATGGCGCGCATCGGCCGGTTGATGCCCCTTCGCCGATTGCGCTCAAGCCGCTCGGCACAGACTTCCGTCACTGCAGCCGTCACATCTCTGACATAGCTCTTCGATCTCGCATCCAGCATGACAACGCCATAGCCGCGGTCCTTGAACCACTTGGTCCACGCCGCGGTGCGCTCCGAATCAGCCAGATCCGCCTTGTTGAGCAGCAGAAGTCTCGCTTTCTGTCCGGCCAGACTGTCAATATCGGGATTTTTGCTGCTGATGGGAATCCGAGCGTCAACCAGCTCGATCACCACATCGATCAGCTTCATATCCTCCTGCATCTGACGCCTGGCCCTGGTCATATGTCCGGGATACCACTGTATATCCATACACCCTCCCATCTTTTGCGATGAATCTGTCGCCCGCTATAAACAAAAGGACAACTACCCCAGGTACTTGTCCCTTTTTTGTTGATCCCTATTTGACTAATTCCTTCACCTTCGCGCGCTTGCCGACTCTGCCTCTCAGATAGAACAGCTTCGCGCGTCTGACCTTGCCGCGTCTGACAACCTCGATCTTTTCCACGATCGGGGAATGGAGCGGCCATGTCTTCTCCACACCGACGCCATTTGAGGATTTTCTCACGGTGAAAGTCTCGCGATTGCCGCCGTTTTGCCGCTTCAACACGGTGCCCTCAAAAACCTGGGTCCTCTCCCTGTTTCCCTCTTTGACCTTCGCGTATACTCTGACAGTATCACCGACAGCAAACTTCGGCACCTCCGCTTTCATCTGCTCAGCCTCGATGCTCCTGATAATCTCGTCCATCTCAGAATGAACCTCCTTCTTCTATACAGACGTTCTTGGCGCGCATATCTTCCCGCGCCAGAGGACCGCCCCTTTTCTCAGTCTTAAATACTATAACATACACATGATTAAAAAACAAGCCCTATTTTCCGCTGTTTTCCACTAAAGCCGCCAAAATTTCCCGATCGCTGTCGGAGAGATCGGCGCCCTCCAGCAGTTCCGGCCTGCGCCTCAGGGTCCGCTCCAGCGATTTCTCGCGACGCCACGCCGCAATCTTCCCGTGATCACCGCTGAGCAGCACTTCCGGCACCGCGCGCCCGCGGTACAGGGGCGGCCGCGTATACTGGGGATATTCCAGCAGACCGTCCTGAAACGATTCGTCCCTGGCGGAATCATCGTTGCTCAGGACGCCGGGCACCAGCCTTGAGATGGCGTCGATCATGACCATCGCCGGAAGTTCGCCGCCGGTGAGTACATAGTCGCCGATCGACAGATTGTCGGTGACAATCTCCTCCAGCACCCGCTCGTCGACACCCTCATAGTGACCGCAGAGAAAAATCAGATCCTCCTCTTTTGACAGCTCCTCCGCGATCTTCTGCGTAAACACGCTGCCCTGAGGCGTCGTATAGATGACTCTGGGCCGTCCGCGGATCCCTGCCGTGACTGCCTCGAAGCAATCGTAGACCGGCTGAGCCTGCATGACCATGCCCGCCCCGCCGCCGTACGGATAATCGTCGACGTGGCGATGCCTGTCCACCGTATAATCGCGGATATTGACGGCATTTACGGTAATCAGCCCGCTCTCGATCGCACGCCCTGTAATGCTCGTGTTCAATCCCTGCAGAATCATTTCAGGAAATAGTGTCATGATATGAAAATGCATGACAGACCTCCTACAAATCCAAAAGTCCCGGCAGGATGTGCACGGTCACTCTGCCCTCGGACAGGTCGATCTGGGGCACACACTCCATCGTCAGAGGAAATAAATAGGGCTTCCCGTCCTCCGCCTGAATCTCCAGCACATCGTTGGCGCCGGTCTGCAGCACGTCCGTGATGCGGCCGAAATCCTCACCCTCATCCGTGACCACCTCTAGGCCGATCAGATCGGCGATAAAATACTCGCCCTCCTCAAGCGGCACGGCATTCTCTCTGTCCACAAGCAGATCTCTCCCGCGGTATTTCTCAATATCATTGATGTTGTCAATGCCCTTAAACTTCAGTATCGCAAACTGTTTAATGAACTTGACGCCCTCAACCTCCAGCGGAAGCAATTCCCGTCCCGTGTCCAGAAAACATTTCTTCAGATCCCTAAAGCGCATGAGGTCATCGGTGGTCGGAAAAACCTTGACCTCCCCGCGGATACCATGGGTCGAGGCGATCGTGCCCACGCGCAAATACTCATTCCTCATCACTGTAACCGCTCATGCCCGCTGATGGCACGACATTCCATGATCATAAAATCTCCACCCCGCCGCCGGCGCATAGGATTCAAATGCCCGGAGCACAACAATTTAGGATTATCCAGTGCAATCACAAAATCTCCACGACAACTTTGCGCTCATCTTTGTAAGCCGCGGACTTGACAACGGTCCTGATGGCCTTCGCGATGCGTCCCTGCTTGCCGATGACCTTGCCCATATCATCCTGGGCCACCTTCAGCTCAATCGTCACAGTTTTCTCATTCTCCGTCTCAGTGACAATCACCTCGTCTGGATGATCCACCAGTGCTTTCGCGATAACTTCAACTAATTCTTTCATTGGCACACCTCATATATGAATTATTTGGAAATGCCGGCATGCTTAAACAGTTTGGCAACGGTTTCTGTCGGCTGCGCGCCTGTCGAGAGCCACTTTTTGGCCAGTTCCTCATTGACCTTGATCGTGCTCGGCTCCGTCGAAGGATCATAGGTGCCGATCTCCTCGATGAATCGTCCGTCTCTCGGACTCCTGGAATCCGCCACGACAATCCTGTATAAAGGCGCTTTTTTCTTTCCAAGTCTCTTTAATCTGATTTTTACTGCCATTGTAATGACCTCCTGAAATAAAATAAAAAAATATAAATATCATTCAAAGCATTTCACGCTTAAAAATGCTTGAAAATGCTTGAAATTGCCTAAAAATGCTTGAAATTGCCTAAAAATGCTCAAAATCGAAACGGCCGTCTGAATCTGCCTCTCCTGGCAGCCTTTCCGGTAAGCTGGCCGGAAAACTGCTTCATCATCTTTTTCATCTGATCAAACTGTTTGGTCAGCTTGTTGACCTCCGAGATGTCCACCCCTGCGCCCGCAGCGATGCGACGCTTCCGTGACATATTGATGAGGTCCGGGTTCCCGCGCTCCTGGGGCGTCATCGACAGAATGATGGCCTCCGTGCGCTTCATCTGGTGCTCGTCGATCTCCGCGCCCTTCAGCGCTGAGGCATTCATCCCCGGAATCATGCCCAGCAAGTCGGACAGATTGCCCATGTTTTTCAGCTGGTTCATCGAAGTCAGAAAATCATCATAACCGAAATCCGCCTTTTTCAGCTTCCGCGTCAGATTGATCGCCTGCTCCTCGTCGATGTTGGCCTCCGCCTTCTCAATCAGTGAGAGCACGTCACCCATGCCGAGGATCCTTGAAGCCATGCGGTCCGGATAGAACTGCTCAAGATCGGAGAGCTTCTCGCCCATGCCGACATAGAGGATCGGTTTTCCGGTCACAGCCCTGATCGACAGTGCGGCGCCGCCGCGCGTATCGCCGTCCATCTTTGTCAGGATCACGCCGTCCACCTCGACGATCTCATTGAAGGATTTTGCCACATTGACGGCGTCCTGTCCCGTCATGGCATCCACCACGAGCAGGGTCTGATGCACCTCGACGGCCGCCTTGATATTTTTTAGCTCGTTCATCATGTCCTCATCGACATGGAGCCGGCCCGCGGTATCGAGAATGACCACATTATAACCGTTATTCTTGGCATGCTCGACCGAGGCCTTGGCGATATCCACCGGATCCTGATTCTCGCCCATCGAGAATACCGGCACGCCCTGCTTCTCGCCGTTGACCTGCAGCTGCCTGATCGCGGCCGGCCGATAGACATCGCAGGCCACAAGCAGCGGCCGTCGGCCCTTCTGCTTGAGCTTGCCGGCGATCTTCGCCGCCGTGGTGGTCTTGCCCGCGCCCTGAAGGCCGGCCATCATGATCACTGTGATCTCGCTGCCCGGCCGCAGTTTGAGTTCTGTGGTCTCACTGCCCATCAGTGAGATCAACTCCTCATTGACGATCTTGATGACCATCTGTCCCGGGGTCAGGCTCGTCATGACCTCCTGGCCGACAGCGCGCTCTGAGACGGCATTGATAAACTGCCTGACGACCTTAAAATTGACATCAGCCTCCAGAAGCGCCATCTTTACCTCTTTCAGGGCGGCTTTCACATCCGCCTCGCTCAGGCGTCCCTTGCCCCTAAGATTTTTAAAAACATTCTGCAGCTTTTCCGATAAACTCTCAAATGCCATCGGGAGGCCTCCTTTGTCAAAATGTGTCTATGATCTCCCCGGAAAGAATCTCGATCGCTCTGGCCGCAGCCAACTTCTCCGTCTCAGGTGCCGACGCGTCCAATATCCTCTCGGCCCGCGCGCGGATCAGGGCCACCCTGCGCTTGACCTCGCCGAACTTCGCCACAAGATGAAGCCGGCGCTCATAACCCTCCAGCAGCCTGTCGCACCGCCTGACGATGTCATAGACGGCCTGCCGGCTGATTCCCCGGCTCTCGGCGATCTCGCCCAGAGACAGATCATTTGAGACAAAATCCTCGTAGATGTCTCGCTGATGCTCCGTCAAGAGCTCCCCGTAAAAATCAAAGAGCAGTGACTGCTCCAAAATTCTCTCCAAAAAAGCACCACCTGTCAAGTACTTTTACTTTACAGGTGGTATTTTAGCGCATCCCTGTCGGGATGTCAAGTTAAATTTTCAATTTAGAAGAGTGCTTTCGGCGACTTGAGGACCGGATGAAATCCCTTCTCCTCAAGGGCCCTCAGTATTTTTTCTTTGTGCTCGTGGCCGAAAGCCTCCATCGTGATCACCAGCTCCACCGCCGCGTTTCTGTTGACGCTGACAAACTGATTGTGCTCAAGGCGGATGACATTGCCCTGGAGCTGGGCGATGACTGTGGCCACACTCACCAGCTCGCCCGGCTTGTCAGGCAGCAGCACGGAGACGGTAAACACCCGGCCGCGCTGAATCAGCCCGTGCTGAACCACGGAGGACATCGTGATCACGTCCATATTGCCGCCGCTTAGGATCGCGACGATCTTTTTGCCCTTGACATCCAGATGCTTGAGCGCGCCGACCGTGAGCAGCCCGGAATTCTCCACCACCATTTTATGGTTCTCGATCATATCCAGAAAAGCCGCGATCAGCTCATCGTCGCTCACGGTGATAATGTCGTCGATATTTTGCTGAATGTACGGGAAAATATGGCTGCCCGGCGTCTTGACCGCCGTGCCGTCGGCGATCGTATTCACGCTCGGCAGCGTCACCACATGGCCGGCCCTCAGAGACTCCTGCATACAGTTGGCGCCCTCCGGCTCCACGCCGATCACCTTGATATTCGGATTCAGCAGCTTGGCGAGTGTGGAGACGCCGCTGGCCAGGCCGCCGCCGCCGATCGGCACCAGGATGTAGTCGACGAGCGGCAGTTCCTTGACAATCTCCAGGGCGATGGTTCCCTGACCGGTCGCCACCTGCTCATCATCAAACGGGTGGATAAATGTATAGCCGTGCTCCTCGGCCAGCTTCACGGCATACTCGTAGGCATCGTCGTAGACATCGCCGTACAGCACCACCTCCGCGCCGTAGCCCTTGGTGCGGTTCACCTTGATCAGCGGTGTCGTCGTCGGCATCACGATCAGCGCCTTCACGCCGGAGAGTGAGGCCGCGTAGGCCACGCCCTGGGCGTGATTGCCCGCCGAGGCCGTGATCAGGCCCCTGGCCTTCTCCTCATCAGTCAGCGTGCTGATCTTATAATAGGCGCCGCGCAATTTGTAGGCGCCGGTGTACTGCATGTTCTCCGGTTTAAAATAAACCCTGTTGCCGGTCGCCTGAGAAAAATAGTCACTGTAGACGAGCTTCGTGTCCGCCAGCACATTTTTCAGCCGCTCCGCCGCCTCCTCAAATTTTTCCAATGTCATCATTTGCCATCGTCTCCCATCTCATCCTGTTTAAACAGCGCGTCCACAAAATCATCCGCGTCAAAGCGCTGCAGATCGTCTATTTTCTCACCGATGCCGATATATTTGACCGGCACGCCAAGCTCCGCCTGGATGGCAATAGCGATGCCGCCCTTCGCCGTGCCGTCGAGTTTCGTCAGCACGATACCGGAGATATCCGCCGCTTCCTTAAACTGTCTGGCCTGAGACAGCGCATTCTGGCCGGTCGTCCCGTCGAGGACGATCAGCGTCTCCCGCACAGCCTCAGGATATTCCTTGTCTATGATGCGATTGATCTTGGCCAGCTCCGCCATCAGATTCTTTTTATTGTGCAGACGGCCGGCGGTATCGCAGATCAGCACATCGGCACGCCTTGCCCTTGAGGCGACGATGGCGTCGTAGATCACCGAGGCCGGGTCGGATCCCTCCTGTCCGGCGATCATGTCGACCCCGGCGCGATGCGCCCACTCGGCCAGCTGCTCGATCGCTGCGGCGCGGAACGTATCCGCCGCGGCGATCACCACTTTTTTACCGGCATTTTTGTACTGGGCAGCGAGTTTGCCGACTGTCGTCGTCTTGCCGACACCGTTGACGCCGATCATCAGGATCACACATTTCTCATTCTCAAAATCATAGGCGTGCTCGTCCACGGCCATCTGCGCCTTGATCGAATCGATCAGTATCTCCTTGCACGCCAAGGGATCCGTGATGTGCTGTTCCCTGACCTTTTCCCTGAGCTCCTCGATGATATTTTCCGTGGTGTGAATGCCGATGTCGGCCATGACCAGCACTTCCTCAAGCTCCTCATAAAAATCATCGTCGATCCGCTTGAATCCGCTGAAAATATAGTCAAAGCCCGCGGCAATGCTCTTTCGCGTCTTTGTAAGTCCCTCGACCAGTCTGGCAAAAAAGCCCTTCTTTCCCTCAGCCATGATGACTCCTCCATTTTCTGTATTGATCCCCGATGCGGCGCAAAAAACATCCGTATGATTCCGATACACCTGCCGCGCCGTCCTCAGTCCTCCAGCTTACTGTCGATGAGGCTGACCGACACCAGCGCGGACACGCCCTTCTCCTGCATAGTAATGCCGTACAGGACATCCGCCGCGTTCATGGTACCGCGCCTGTGCGTGATGATAATAAACTGCGTATCCTTTGTCAGGCGATTCAAGTACTGCGCGAAACGCCGGACATTGGCATCGTCGAGTGCCGCCTCGATCTCGTCGAGCAGACAAAACGGCGACGGTTTCAGCCGCTGGATGGCGAACAGCAGAGCGATCGCCGTCAGCGCCTTCTCCCCGCCGGACAGCTGCATCATATTCTGCAGCTTCTTTCCGGGCGGCGAGGCGATAATGCGAATGCCCGCATAGAGGACATCCTCATCCTCCATCAATTCGAGGCTGCCGTGGCCGCCGCCGAACAACTCCCGAAACACCTGATCAAAGTGCTTCTGTATCTCCCTGAATCTCTCCGTAAACTGCGACCGCATCGCCGTCTCCAGTGAGGCGATGACGCCGGAGAGCTTCCCCTCTGTCTCCACAAGGTCATCGCGCTGAGCCTTCAGGAGCGTATAGCGCTCATTGACCCTTTGATATTCCTCAATGGCGTTGACATTGACATTTCCGAGATTCTTGATCTCACCTTTCAGCTCACCGATCCGGCGCCTGACGGCCGCGGTGCCCATCGATGCCACGTCATCGCTGCGCAGCGCCTGTGCGGCATTGTAGGTCAGCTCATATTCCTGCCACAGATAATCACTCCGGGCCGTCCTCTGCTCATCCAGCCGCTCCAGCTGGTGCGTCAGCCGGAAATTTTCCTTGTCAAGAATGCCGATGCGCTCCGAGAGCGCTTCCCGCTTGTCAAAAAAAGTCTTGTGCTGCGCCGAGAGCTGTTCCCTCTCCGAAATCAGTCCCTCAAGCCGGACTTCCAACCCTTTGATCTGTGCGTCCAGACGGCTGACTTCCGCCCCGTATTTTTCGGCGGTCTCCCGCTTTTGTGCCGTCTGCAGCTCGTCATCCGCCGAACTCTCGCGGATCAACGCTATCTCATCATTCAAGCGGTCGATCTCGCCGCGGACGCGCTCGATATTTTCCATATGAAACCGCGCATCCTGCCCCGAACTGCTGACCCTCAGCCTGATGTCCGCCACCTGTTCAGAGATCTCCTTGGTCTTCTCACGCATCGACTCAAGCTGTGCCTCAAGCTGATCCGAGTGCGTCTGCGCGGCTTTCTGCTGATCATCGCATGCGCTCAGAGAGGCCTCAAGCCTTTCCCTCATCTCTCGTATTTCCCCGGCCTGCTGCGCTAAAGACGCGGCCTCCGCGGACAATTCCTCGTAAAACCCCGCGCGCTCCTGCGCGGCCTGCCTGGCCTGGTTCAGATTCATGCGGATCGTATTCTCCTCAAGCGAGAGCGCCTGCAGGCGCGCCTGCACATCCTCAAGATCCCTTCTGACAGCGGCGCGCTCATCCTGCAGCGCGTTGATGCTCGTGTTTTTTTTGCTGATGTCCGTCTTGATTTTTTTGATCCGCTCCCGCAGCTCGCCGAGCTCTCGGCCGCGCCCAAGCAGATTCTCCGCATGTCTGTAAGCGCCTCCGGCCATCGAGCCGCCCGGACTTAAGACTTCGCCGTCCAGTGTCACAATGCGCAGCGAATACTGATATTTCGCGGCCAGTGCCAGCGCGTGGTCGATCTGGTCCACGACCACAATGCGCGCCAGGAGATAATCGATCAGCCCCTGATACGCGCTGTCAAACTCCACCAACTCGGACGCCGGACCGATCACGCCCGGCTCGTGCAGCACCTGCTGTGCAATCTGGCCGCCGCGCCCCCGCACGCTGGAGAGCGGCAGGAAAGTCGCCCGGCCGAATTTATTTGTCTTTAGATAATTGATCATGCGCTTGGCGGTATCCTCATTGTCCGTCACAATATTCTGAATACTGCCGCCGAGAGCGATCTCAACCGCCGTCTCATACTTCTTCGGCACCGTGATAATATCCGCCACCACGCCGACGATTCCCGGCTCATCATGTTTTTTCTCCATGACCCGCCGGATGCTGCCGGAGTACCCCTCGTAGCGCTCGTGAATATTTTTCAGAGCCGAATATCTCGAATAGACACGGTGAAACGCCTGCTGCCGCTCATCCAGCCGCCGCCTCGCCTCGTCGAGCTCCGACGATAGGCGCTCATAGGACTGCGCAAGCTCCGCCTGCGACGCCTGAGTCTCGCGGATCTCTGCCATCTTATCTCCCAGGCGCTCATCCAGCGTCTGCACCGAGGCGGTCTTCTCCTCCTCCTCACTCTTCAATGCGATCAGGCGCTGATTCAATTCCGCCCCGCGGATATCCAGCTGTTCAGCCATCGTATCACTGCTTCCGATCTCGGCCTTGATCCCCGCGGCCTCATTGAGATATCCGATCATCTTCGCCTTTTCATCATCGATCGCTCCCCGCAGCCCGGCTTCCTGATCACTCATTTCCTGAAATGCCGTCTCAGCGCTCGCCAGCTCCGCCTCCAGATCTCTGATTCGTGCGTCCGAATTTTTCTTCTCCTCAAGATAGCGGTCGAGATCGCTTTTTTTCTCCGCGATCTGAGCCTCGATCTGAGCCGTCCGCCGGACGTTGGCGTCAATGACTGTGCTCAGAGAATTCGCCTGCTCATTTAAGACTTTGATCTCTCCCTCAAGCCTTTCCCGCTCAAGGCGCCCGTCACTGACTTCGGTGCGCGCCGCCTCAATCTGTGTGTCATAGTCATCCAGCGCCCCGGACAGCGTCTCATATTCCTTTTTTGTATCGTCGAACGCCTGTGTCGTCTCCTCCAGATCAGTGGCGACGATCTGCCGCTTTTCCTCCAGGGTATGCTGCTGCTCCCTGATCCTGTCAACATCCTGTAAAAACAGATTGACGTCGCAAACCTTCAGCGCGTCCCGCAGTCTCAGATACGCCCTGGCCGTCTCCTCCTGGCGCTTGAGCGGACCGATCTGTCGCTCAAGTTCACTCAAAATATCGTTGACCCGTTCGAGATTCTGCCGCTCAGCGTCAAGATTTTTCTGTGCCGCCTGGCGGCGCTTTTTATACTTGACGATGCCGGCGGCCTCGTCGAAGAGCTCCCGCCGCTCCTCCGGCTTGCCGCTCAGGATCTGATCAATCTGTCCCTGCCCGATAATCGAATAGCCCTCCTTGCCGATGCCCGTGTCAAAAAAAATCTCCTGCACTTCCCTGAGCCTGCAGCGGCTGCCGTTTAACAGATATTCGCTCTCGCCGGAGCGGTACACCCGACGGGCCACCGTCACCTCGTCGTAATCCAGCGCCAGCTTGTGATCGGCATTGTCAAACGTTATCGCAACATAGGCAAATCCCAGGGGCTTTCTCGTCTCAGTACCGGAAAAAATAACATCTTCCATTTTGGAACTGCGCAGCTGTCTGGCGCTCTGCTCGCCGAGCACCCAGCGCACGGCATCCGCGACGTTACTCTTTCCGCTGCCGTTCGGGCCCACGATGCCGGTAATGCCCTTGTTGAACTTGAGCGTCATCTTGCCGGCAAAAGATTTAAAACCCTGGATTTCTATTGATTTTAAATACATGATTCACCATATTTTTCCTTTAACTTTGTGATCGCGTGAAACGCGGCGTCCTGGCCGGCCGCCTGTTTTGTGCGTCCCCTGCCCGTGCCGAGAATCTCACTGCCCCGTCTGGCCTGCACCACAAAAATACGGTTATGATCCGGCCCCAGAGTCTCCACCGTCTCAAAGGTCACCTGCATTTTCCAGCGCGCCTGCACCATCTCCTGCAGCATCGTCTTGCTGTCACGGAACAATATCTTGTTCTCAATATCATCCAGGATATATTTATAAATAAATGCCTTTGCCTGCTCCATGCCGCTGTCGAGGAAAATGGCCCCGATCACGGCCTCCAGCGCGTCGGAGACGACCGAGTCCCGCTCCCTTCCGCCGCTGACTTCCTCGCCTCTGCCAAGGTAGAGATACTGCCCCAGCTCGATCTGTGCGGCGCATCTGGCCAGTGTCGGCTCGCAGACGATGCTCGCGCGTTTCTTGCTGAGCTCCCCCTCCTGCATCTGCGGGTACTGATGAAATAAGAACTCACTACAGACAATCTCAAGCACGGCGTCGCCCAGAAATTCCAGCCGCTCATTGTTGTACAGCTTGTCGACGCGGTGTTCATTGGCGTAGGAACTGTGCGTCAGCGCCCGGTGCAAGAGACTCTCGTCATGAAAGCGGTAACCCGTCTGTGTCTGAAAATCCTCCAATGTAAAACGCTTCTGACTGCTCATGATTTTAAACCTCTGCGATCAATTCTCTGTCGGATATAATCGATCGTCTGCGATACTGTCGTGATCTCCCTGACCGATTCCGTCTCCAGGACAATCTCAAACTCTTTCTCAATATCCGCGATCAGGCCCAGCAGATCAACGGAATCCATGCCCAGATCCTGTGCGTAGGACGTCTCAGGCGTGATATCCGCGACATCGATGCCGAGCCTTGTCGCGATACAACGACATACAATCTCAAATTCCATAAAAATCTCCATTCCGCCACCCTACGGTTAGCGTCACAAACAAGCAATGAGGATGTCATTTTCCATACTCAGCTCCATGCCGCCGCTGGCGCCCGTTTTGTCATTGCGGTGATAGCGCGGCGCTGATCTTGCCCGTGACATCGTTTTCCACAAATGCGATCGATCGCGTGATACAGATGCGGATATCCTTCGCCTTTGAGCTGCCATGGCTCTTGATGACCAGCCCCTTGAGGCCGAGCATCGGCGCGCCGCCGTACTCGGACGAATCATACTTTTTGGCAATCGTCTTGATCGCCGGCTTGATCAGCAGGGCCCCGATCTTCGTGCGCAGTGAGGACATCAGGGTCGTCTTGATCTCATGCATCAGCGTGCCGGACACGCCCTCATACATTTTCAGAATGACATTTCCGGTAAATGCCTCGCAGACGATCACGTCCGCCCCGCCGTGCGGGATCTCCCTGGCCTCGATGCTGCCGATGAAATTGATGTCCTCGCATTCCCTGAGCAGCGGCATCGTATCGCGGACAAGCTGGTTCCCCTTTTCCTCCTCCGCGCCGATATTGACAATCGCAACGGTCGGATTTTTCCTGCCGATCACATTTTCCATATAGATGGAACCCATGCGGGCGAACTGCACCAGATGGCTCGGACGCGCATCGACATTGGCGCCGCAGTCAATCAGCAGACTGCCGCCCTTCTCGGTCGGGATGACCGGTGCCAGAGGCGCGCGCTCGACCCCCTTGATCCTGCCGACCACCAGCTGACCGCCGACCAAAACCGCGCCGGTGCTGCCCGCGGACACAAATACATCCGCCTCGCCGTTTCGCACCAGGCGCTGGCCGACGACGCTGGAGGCATCTTTTTTCCTGCGCACGGCCTCCACCGGACGTTCATTATTGGTAATCACCTCGGACGCGTGCACGATCTCCACGCGCTCCCCGTCATACTGATATTTTGAAAGCTCACGCCTGACGGCCGCCTCATCCCCGACCAGAAAGACTTTCACCTGGTCACTTTCATTGACCGCGTCGACCGCGCCTTTCACGATCTCGCCAGGGGCATTGTCGCCGCCCATGGCATCCACTGCAACTCTCACCAAACGGCTCATAAATTTCCTCCAATCCTATGACAAATAAAGCAGGCAATAGAAACTGCTAGAAAAAGATGGCAGGGTTCATAAGAATCCTCCATTCCTATGACAAAATAAAGACCTGCGAAAAAGGCAGGTCTTAATTTACTGTTTTTAGTCAACAGTAATAATCTCTTTCTTGTTGTATGAGCCACAGTTCTTGCAAACTCTGTGAGGCATCATCAACTCGCCGCATTTGCTGCACTTGACAAGTGTGGGCGCGCTCATCTTCCAGTTTGCTCTGCGCTTGTCTCTTCTGGATCTTGAAGATCTGTTCTTTGGGCAGATGGACATCATTACACCTCCTTAGATTGATTGAAAATATCCAGAATGGATGACATCCTGGGGTCAAGAGACGTTCTGTCACATCCGCACGCGCCGAGATTGAGATTCTGTCCGCACTTCGGGCAAAGCCCGCGGCAGTCCTCCCGACACAGAGTTTTCATCGGAAAATGAACAAATATCTCATTAAAAACCAACTGATCGACATCCAGCTTGTCATGGTCTATATAGGCCGTCTCGTCGAGATCCCGCAGCCGCTCCTCGTCCGTCAGCCTAAAATCAACCGTCCTGTGAACAGGAATGTCAAACCTGACGGGAACATCCTCAAGACACCGGTCACACGGGATATGAAGCGTCACATCGATCACACCGTCGATCGTGACCTCACGGCTACCCTCATTCGCAACCGTAAGCGTCAGCGGGTGCTTCCTGGCGAACGCGTATCGCACCCCGTTCATCTCAAACACATCCATCCCGATGTCAACCGTAAATGTGCCGCGCCCTCCCGGCGCCGAAATCACCTCAGACAGATCAATCACCATAGACGTCACCTAAAACCATACCTTTACAATTATACATAGCCCGTCCCACTTTGTCAATCAGAAAATTTGCCTTTCACCGCAAAAAGCCGTCAAAAATGACCCTATTTTACAAGTGCCACGGTCTCCCGGCAGATGGCCATGACCCTACTTCACAAGCGCCACGGTCTCCCGGCAGATGGCCAGTTCCTCGTTTGTCGGGATCGCCATGACCGCCACCTTGGAATCCTTCGTGGAGATGATCGTCGGCTCGCCGCGCTTCGCGTTCTGCGCATCGTCGATCTCGACGCCAAGATACCCGAAATACGAGCAGATATCCTTGCGCACCTTGGCATTATTCTCACCGAGGCCCGCGGTGAACACGATGGCGTCCACGCCGTTCATGGCCGCCGCATAGGCGCCGACATACTTTGCCACCCTGTAGGCGAACACGCGCATGGTCAGGAGTGCCTCCGGTTTGCCTGCCTTGCAGTCATTCTCAAGATCCATGAAATCGCTGGTATAGCCGGAGATACCCAGGACACCGGACTTTTTGTTGAGGACATTCATGACGCCCGCGATATCAAGATTTTCTTTGTTTGCGATATACTCGACGATCGCCGGGTCGATATCCCCGGAGCGGGTGCCCATGATCAGGCCCTCCAGCGGCGTGAGCCCCATCGATGTATCGACGGACTTGCCGTACTTGACCGCGCAGCAGCTGGCGCCGTTGCCGAGATGGCACACGATCGTCTTCAGCTGGTCATATGGTCTGCCAAGCAGCTCGGCTGCCACCTTTGAGACATAGGAATGGCTTGTCCCGTGGAAACCGTAGCGCCTGACCTTGTACTTCTCATAATATTCCCTCGGCAGGCCGTAGAGATAGGCCTCCTCCGGCATGGTCTGATGGAAAGCCGTATCGAACACGCCCACCATCGGTGTATCCGGCATCAGCTCCCTGCAGGCCGCGATGCCGATCAAATTTGCCGGGTTGTGCAGCGGCGCCAGATCGCTGCATTCCTCGATCGCCTTGATGACCTCATCATCGAGGATCGTGGCAGCTGAAAACTTCTCGCCGCCGTGCACGATGCGATGTCCGACAGCGTCAATCTCCCTCATGTCTTTGATCACGCCGTTCTCCGGATCCGTGAGCGCCTTGATCACCATGGCGATGGCCTCCGTGTGCGTAGGCATCGGCGACTCCGTGCGAATCTTCTCCCCGCCGGCCTTCTGATAGACGATGCGGCTCCCGTCAATGGCGATGCGCTCGCACAGCCCCTTAGCGAGCACTGCCTCCGTGTCGGAATTGATCAGCTGAAATTTTAACGATGAACTCCCGCAATTGATAACTAAAACATTCATAGAAAACTGCTCCTTTTAAAATCTTTTTCAGCAAACGAAAATCATTTCGCCGTCTCAGGTAAATCCTCCGGCACCTGTTTTCGTTTCCTGTTCATTCTCCGACATCTATTTTATCTTAATCCGGCATGATATACAAGTATTTTGGGAAAATTTTCTCCGCACAAACAAGACGTGACAAAGATTTTTGGGCAACCGTCTCAGAGATCCGACAAAATCAGTCGCTCTTTTTGAAAACCTCTTGATACTGTCCCCGCTGGCGCATATAATAGAATCAGTCGAAGAAAAGATCCATGCGTGATGATTTCATGGAAGGGGGCTTAAGCAAGATGGAGCTTTCAAAAAAAATGATCCCAATCGGAATCGAAGATTTTGAGGAAATGCGCAAAAAAGATTTTTACTATGTCGATAAGACCGGCCTGATCCGGGAACTCCTTGAGAATCGGGCAAAAGTGACCCTGTTCACCCGTCCCCGCAGGTTCGGAAAATCTTTGAACATGAGTATGCTGAGGCACTTTTTCTCATTGGACGGTGACCGACAGATTTTCGACGGGTTGGCGATTTCAGGGGAAAAGGCACTCTGCGAAAATTTTATGGGGAAATATCCGGTAATCTCCCTCTCACTGAAAGAGATCGACGCCATGGATTATGAGGCGGCATACCAGATGGCAGTGCAGATCATCATAGAGACCGCTGACCACTTCTATTTTTTGTTGGACAGCAAAAATCTGAGTAAGCATGATAAGGAGAGGTATGAAAAACTCCTGGATGACGCCATGGATGAGGGGACGTTTTGCAACAGTCTGAGGCTGCTGTCAGGGCTTCTGGAAAAGCACTTCGGCACAAAGACAATTCTGCTGATCGATGAATATGATGTCCCTCTTGCGAAAGCTCACACAAACGGTTATTATGAGCGCATGATCTCACTGATACGCCGTCTGCTCGGTGCGGCACTGAAGACGAACACCAGCCTTGAATTTGCAGTGCTGACCGGATGTCTGCGAATCGCAAAGGAGAGCATTTTCACAGGACTGAACAATCTGAAAGTCTTCTCAATGACTGATACTGCCTGTGATGAATATTTCGGCTTCACAGACGGGGAAGTAAAAAAACTTCTGGAATACTATGGGATAGAAAATGCTTACGGCAAGGTACAAGAGTGGTACGATGGATACCGCTTTGGAAAAACCGAAGTTTACTGTCCATGGGATGTCATTAATTACTGTTTTGACGCACGCCTTGACCCGAATATACAGCCAAAAGACTACTGGATCAATACCAGCAGCAACGACGCGGTCAAACACCTGATTGAAAGATCTGCAACCAACAGGAGCAGGCAGGAGATTGAAAGCCTTGTGGCCGGGGAGACCATCTCAAAGGAAATCCACCAGGAATTAACGTACCCTGAGATCTACCGGTCGATCGATAACATGTGGAGTCTTCTCTTTATGACGGGGTACCTGACCCAGCGCGGTGAGGCAAATGGGCGAATGATGCATCTTGCCATCCCCAACTTGGAAGTGCGGGATGTTTTTGTGACCCAGATCATGGAATTTTTTAGAGAAAACGTCCGGGCAGATGGTGACATGTTGAATCGTTTCTGCGACGCCTTGAAAAATGGAGACACCAAAACTGTGGAAGAACTCTTCACGGAATATTTGAGGAAGACGATCAGCATCCGGGATGCCGCATCAAAAAAAGATCTGAAAGAAAATTTCTACCATGGCATCCTGATCGGGATCCTGGGTGTAAAGGAATGCTGGAGCGTCGTCTCCAACCGCGAGGCAGGCGATGGATACGCGGATATCCTCGCAGAGCCTGACAGTGGGGACACTGGGATCATCATCGAAGTGAAATATGCCCATGACGGGGATATGGATGCGGCATGTCAAAAAGCGCTGGCGCAAATCGAGCATACAGGATATGAAGACCTTCTGGAAGATGAAGGAGTGCGTTCGATCTTTAAATATGGGATTGCGTGTTATAAAAAGAAATGCCGTGTCATGCTTGCGAGATAAAATATGCTGCCTTTTTTCACTTTTCAATTGTTAAAATTATTATAATGTATTATTGATCCAATTCGTGAACACTAGCGGAAGGGAGACACTTTCATCCCATGAAAGTCCTGGGAATCATCGCGGAATACAATCCGTTTCACAATGGACATGAATATCAGCTGAATCAATGCCGCGAGATGTCCGGCGCCGACTACACGGTGATCGTCCTCGGCAGTGATTTCAACCAGCGCGGCCAGCCGTCCATCGTCAACAAATATGTGCGCACCCGGATGGCGCTCTCGCTCGGCGCCGATCTGATCATCGAGATGCCTCAGCTCGCCGCAAGTGCCAGCGCGGCCTATTTCGCCGGCTGCGGCGTATCCCTGCTCGACCATCTCGGCGTCGTGACCCATCTCGGTTTCGGCAGCGAGAGCGGCGACCTGAAAATTTTAAGCGACACCGCCGATCATCTCAGGGACGAGACGCCAGAGGACGCAGAAAAAATACGACAGATGGTGCGCGGCGGCGCCACCTACGCCGCAGCCAGAAGCGCGGTTCTTACAAAAGCGCCTGACCAACCCAACGACATCCTTGCCACGGAATATCTGGCCGCGCTGAACCGGCGAAAAAGCGCGATTGAGCCATTGACCGTCGGGCGCATCGGCATGAAATATCACGGGACTTCGATCGCGGACGGCCATGGCGCTGAGCCATTCTCCTGCGATCAGGGCGCTTTTGCGGCCGCTGGGTACGGCGCTGCGCCGACTGAAGCCGGCCATGGCGTTTCCTGTGCGTCCGCCTCGGCCATCCGCAGCAGGACCGTGGAGCTGATCGCCGCACTGAGAGACCCTGGCCTCATCAAAAATGATCCCGACATCGCCGCGGTGATGCCTAAGGCGGCCTTTGATATCTACACAGATCATCTGTCGGCGTTCGGCGCTGTCACCGACGCTGACTTTTATCCGCTGATACGTTGTGCGCTGCTCTCCTGCGAGGATCCCTCGCAGATATTTGATATCAGCACGGCGCTTTCTCATCGGCTGCAAAACTTTGTCAGTATCTACGGCAGCCGCGAACAATGGCTCGGAGCGCTCAAACCGAAAAATTACACATGGACGAGAATCTCGCGCTGTCTGACCCATCTTCTGCTTCGTCAGACCAAGGAAGACGCCGAAATGATGGCCGCCAAAGACTTCGCGCCCTATGTGCGCATCCTTGGCATCGGCGCAAATGCCTCCCCGCTCCTCGGCGCCATCAAAAGTCACTGCGACCTGCCGGTCATCTCCAAGATGGCCGACGCCCCGAAGCTCTTAGACAGGGACGCCCTGACATTATTTGAAAAAAATGTTTTCGCCGCCCGCGTCTATAAGTCCGTCGAGCAGACGCACTCGGACCAGACCGTGCCTGATGAGTACCGGGAAAGTCCGAGAATGGGAAAATGCGAGAAATAAACTTTTTTAGTCATTTGTGCCGCCAATAATAAGGGCCGGTTCACCCAAATGGGGTGAACCGGCCCGGTAGATACCTGATTTTATTTTTTAACGTCTACGGCTATTTTTTTTCTGACTTAAGCATTCCATTGACAAAATCCGCAAAAGTTCCTGTACCGATCATATCGTCGTCCTTGAGATTCGCCTTATCACCGTTTGCCGCGAGAAGCTGCATTGCCGCGAGATAGCCCTGCATATCTTTTTGCGCATCACCACT
>CAYRDY010000036.1:0-20246 GCA_964423195.1 uncultured Catenibacillus sp.
AAATACCTCTATTTAATCAAATATACATTTAACAAATTTGTCGATTGTACGAGTTCTTTATCTTCAAAATCACGAAGATAGCTCTCCGCTCTCTCGTCATTTGGGTTTGTGAGAATAATGCTGCCTTCATACAAAGCATATTCTATATCACTGAACTCAATCAGATGAATACTTTGACTCGGAATGGTAAATTGAAGATACTTAGGATTGACACTGTATGGGTCTGTATCTGGATTTTTTACATAATATATGTCATTCTCCGTATAGGAAGATCTTATAGACAACATAATAGGAACCGTGCTGCTGTCAAATGATTGTCTGGCATCATTCATATATCTGCTTCCCAAACATCCTATTATTACATTAAATAATAAAATATAAACAACAATAATTTTTACACGATACTTTTTTATAAAACTTGATGCAAACAAGATAATAAAAGTTAAAGCCATAATTACAGAAATCCAGCAAATTGTCTTCACAACGTCATCATTCAGGTTATCCCAGAAAGCTCCGATGATTGGACTGCATATGCTGTTAAAAAATCCAAGCGAATTCTTTAATCTGAATAATATTTTCCTTGCACCACAAGCAAATGCTATCGCCGAAATAATAACTCCATATTTAACCTCCTTGCATTTTAGAATGGTATAAGTAAAGCAGAGAAATAAAAATGGCCCCAAGGCATTTTCCATGTAACGACTATAAACAATAAGATCTTTACGATCTTGCCATGCCATCGTCTGCATTGAACAGAGAATAAACATTGCAATAAGTGAAAAAACACACCAGAACTTGATAATATAATTATCCTGGAAAAAGTGTTTGGACTTTATATTATTCCATGTCTCTTTAATAAACTGAATGAGTCCGACAGGAAGCGTAAAGACGGTCCCAATAAGCAGATAGAATAATTTCCCGCCCATAGATTCAATAAAAAGTTTTAAATTATTAAATATTCTATCAAGGTATACAGAAACTGTTTCCAGATTAATAGAAACATTATTCATATTAGAGATCTGCGAATTTTGCCAAAATCCGGAAATTTGAATTTGCTTTATCACGCTATTAAATAAATAACCAGAAAAAATGAATGCAATAATTCCCACAAATATCCATGGTGATTTTCTATGCTTTAAGACAATAAAAAACAGGCACAGGACTCCCACCGCAATAATTCCGACGGACCGCGCATGTACAAAGTACATATAAATCAATACCAAAACATTCGCTATCAAAACTTTAAAAGTAAAACGTTCGTTTAATTTTACTAACAAATATGTGGCAAGCCACATCAAAAAATACAGCAACGTCTCACTCCACGCCACCTGACCATAGATGATATTGCTTGGATAAATAATAGTAATTAAACTTAAAAAACATAGAGTAATCTTATGAATTTTCGGGAATAATTTTTCCCCGAAAGAAAAGCACAGAAAGTATGAGGCTATCAGCAAAATCATGTTTAAGATTATAGCGGCTTTATACCATAATTCCGGCGTTGGAAGGATCTTGATAATCGGAACAAGTAAAAGACTATATCCCAGTGAGTAGTACGGTGTCTCGGAGATCAATTCGTGCCAGTCATATCCAGCGATGGATGCAGCATTTCCCCAGTATCCAAACTCATCATTCAAAACAGCAATATAATCAAGTCTGCGTATATTGATCAAACAGAGTACAGAGATCAGAGCAATGCACATAACATGAAAAACATATTCATTTTTCAGAAATTTCTGTAACTTCCTATTGATATTCACTGACGCCAACTCCAATTGATCTATACTTTTTTCTTTTTTATAAAAGATAAGAACTCATCATAATTTCTTATATAATCTTCTTCGTTATAATAATCAGAGGCTAAAACCATCAATACTGCATCATTCGAAAAATCATACATTTCTCGCCACATATCATTGGCAATATAAAGCCCCTCATATGGTTGATCGAGAAAGACCGTTTCTCTCTCTGTACCATTATCCAGAAGAATCTTACAAGATCCATGGATGCATATGAGAATCTGCTCCAAAGATTTATGCGCATGGAAACCCCTGCGTACACCTTGGCCTGTATCATACATATAGTAAACTCTTTTGATTTCAAAAGGAATGTCCTTAAACGCTTCCAAAGCAACCAGCTGCCCTCTGTCATCGCCATGCTGCTGAAAGGTATATTTAATCACCTGCATTATGACTACTCCAATTATTTCATTTTTTCTTTAAGTTAAACTCTCGAATAAATCCATAATCATCCAAAAATCCTAAATTGTGTTTAGGACAACAAATAATAGAATTCCTTAAACATCTCAAAATGGCTCTTTTGGGCTCTTTAAAACAAAAATATAAAATTTTTTGTAAATTGTTTGATCTTTTCAAAATATTATTTCTTCGAATTCTTTTACTTGCAAACAAATCACTGTAATTAAGAGATATATATTTATCTAATTTTATATTATCTAAATTAAGTTTAGGTTTTTTCTTGGTTGATGTTGAAATTCCTGTTCCGAATTCATATCCAATTAATGGACTACTAATAAAAATTATTTTTTCATTATTTAGGAGCATTAAAACTTGAACTAAATCTTCTGTATATATAACAATGTCTTTTATCTTCTTTAAATATTTAGTTATATAAATTGTGTTAAAAAACATCGAAGCCCCAGAGATATAATCGGCATAGACAATGACATTTTTCTTTATTTTTGAATAATTTCTCTTTTTAAAAGGTTCTTCGTCCAAAGGGGCATGAAAATAACTTTTCTTTATTATATTATCTTGAATTGAGTAACTTGCCAATTCTCCCGCTAACCACTTAGCATTAGTTATTTCCATTCGCTCATACACATCAGATAGTACATTTTCATTATATAAAATATCCCCTGCACCAATACATTTAACATATTTTCCTCTTGCATGTTGTAGGGAACGAAGGATATTTTTTACTGTCCCTAGATTTTTATCTGATGGAGAAAAAAAATAATTATTAAAATCATATTTTTCTAAATATTTTTTTATCTCTTTTCCCCAATATCTGTTGGATGCATCATCTGCAAAAATTATTTCAAAGTTTTTTAAACTTTGAAATAAAATTGATTTAACAGTCAGAAGTATCTGTTGTAAACTATTATTGTAGCTTAAAACAATAATACTAAAAATAATCATATAATCTTAATTCCTATCGCGTTTATTTTTCATTTTATATCTCATTTATTCTGCATATATCAGTATGTCTACCTTTGTAAAATTAAATCAAAAATGATAATCCTTTTGTTATAGAACAAAAGAATCTTTGAAAGATTCCCCAGTTCCTAAATTGCGTCATGTATAAATTCATACTTTTTAAATAAATTTTTAATTTTTTAATTTTATTTAAATATGTATCTATGGTTACACTATGATTGTGTACTATTTCGGCCTCCCTACAACAATAGCAGAGATATTTTTTATTAATCATTTTTTCTGCTAAAATATCTTCTTCAAAATATAAAAACGTTCTTTTATCAAAATAGTCAATGTCTTGCATCATTTTTGTTGTGACAAGAAGACAGCACCCCTGTGGCTTGTATATTTTAAAAAAATTTTTTCTGCATATTGTTGCCTCACGACATTTCCGTTTATATTTAAATATTCCTAAAGACCAATCAAAGGGACTTGGCCTATATACATATTGTTCAATTTCTTTGTGATTTTTATCAAGTACGCGAGGACAAATACAACCTATTTTTCTATCGCTAACTAATAGGTAATACATCTTATAAATATCAGATAAATTATTAATTATAATATCATTATTAATGATTAGAACTGAAGAATATCCCAATTTAATGGCTTTTCTTATTCCAATATTGTTGCCTTGAGCATATCCACTATTTCTGTTGTTTTTTATTAAGATAAATTTTAGAAGAGATCTCGATTCATTCAATATTGTAACAGATTCATTAGGAGATGCATTATCCACAACTATGATATCTTCTGAAAATCCCAAATTTCTTAATTTTTGGATTAAATCTATAGTCATTTGATATGTTGCATAATTTAAAATTAATATACAAACTTTATGCATTTAAACTACTCCTATATTTAAAATCAATCATTAAATTGTCTCAATAATTTCCCTCATCCGCGCCCACGAGAATCTCTCTGCCTCTTCCCTGACATTCCTTTCCATTTCCCCCGCCTTATTCTCTGCGAAGAATCGGTTCACGGCCTCAGCCAGCGCCTTCGGGTTTTTCTCTGGGACGACATATCCTGTTCTCCCGTCGGCAACGACTTCCGGCAGGCCGCCGACATCCGTCACAATGACCGGCTTCTCAAAACCAAAAGCGATCTGCACGATACCGCTCTGGGTCGCGGATTCATATGGGAGGACGACTAAGTCTGCCGCCGCAAAGAATTTTTCCACCTCGTTATCCGGGATATATCCGTCAATGATCCGGATATTTTCTTCAACATGGTTTTCTTTGATGAGATCGACATAGCTTTCCTTTTTTCCGTCAAAATCACCAACGATATATAATATGACTTTGTCCGTTTTTTCTCTGATCATCGGCATGGCGTTGATGAGATGCCTTAGGCCTTTGTATTCACGGACAAAACCAAAGAATAGAAGGATGCGCTCCTCCTTGCCAATGCCCAGCTCTTTGCGGGCTTCCTCTTTGCTCATCCCTTTGAATTTGAATGCGTTAAATGTCGGAAGAACCGTCTGTTGATATCTGGCATCCTTTTTGATCGTCAGCAGGTCTTTTGTGTCCATTGTGGACTGGGTGATGAAATAATCGCCGTTCTTTAGCACAAGCCTCGTCAGAAATTTATCCATCGGGAACCGCTCATGCGGGAAGACATTATGGCACAAAAATAACTTCTTGATGCCCCTGCCAAGTGTCCTCTCCATAATCCAATAGCATGGCGCAAAATAAGGATGCCACCACTGGAAGATGACCAGATCGGGTCTGGATTTTTTTATCTTTAAGGCACTGGAAACGCAATTCAATGGGTTGGCCGTGTTGATCCAGTATTTTGTACCGTCGATTTTAAAGGCGTCGTTGCTATAATCTTTCTGCTCTTTTTTGAACAGAAATTTGGGATACTGCATCTTAAATGAGACCATGGCCACATGATATTTTTGTCTCAAAGTCCTGTACATCATCCCTGTGTAATGCGAAATCCCGCCTTTATATGGATAGACGGGACCGACCATGACGATACGTTTCAAGCCTTTCATAAACACACCTGTCCGATAGATTTTGGAACCTCTCACCAACGCAGCCCAGGGTCTCTCTGATTTTATCAGGACTGATTTTCATCAGCTCTTCTCATTTCAGCACCCGTGAGCACCTCTTCCATAATGTCATAATCCTTCGATTTGTCTTCGTACATTTTTTTCTTGGCTTCGTGTCCTGGGCCATAATCCATCTTTCGCAGCTGGAATTGTATTTCCTGCAGCAGCTTCCGGTTCCCGGCGATCACATCCGCTAACATACCGATCACTTCGCACAGAACCGCGATGATGATCAGCATACTCGCAAGGATCAGCGACTGCACATGACCGCTCCCCTGCCCCATGATAAAGTAAACCAGATACCGGATGCCCAGCGCAATGCCGACGATGCCGAAGATCGCGGCGATAAGGGTGAATACCGCCCACGGCCGGTACATCATATATGCCCTGCCGATCGTCAGCACAGACTTTTTTACATAGCCAAACATACTCTGGGACAGCCTCGACTCGCGGAGATCCGGATTTGTGCGGATCGGCACGGATGTCACGGCCATCTTGTTCCTGCCTGCCTGAACGATCGTCTCCAAAGTGTAAGTGTACTCGTTGAAGACATTCAGGCGCATCGCCGTGCTGCGGCTGAATGCACGGAAGCCGCTCGGCGCGTCCGGTATATCTGTCCTGGATGCCTTGCGCACGACCCAGCTCCCCAGGTGCTGGAGTTTCTTTTTCAGAAATGAGAAATGCGCGGTGTCATCAATCGGGCGCTCGCCGACCACCATGCCGGCCTCCCCGCGCAGGATCGGCTGTATCAACTTTTCGATGTCAGCGCCGCAGTACTGGTTGTCCGCGTCCGTGTTGACGATGATGTCGGCGCCGTTTCTCAGACAGGCGTCCAGCCCCGCCATGAAGCCTCTGGCAAGTCCTTTATTGTTTCTGAAATTGACAATATAGTTGACGCCCCAGTTTTTGGCAACCTCCACCGTGTTGTCCCGGCTCCCGTCATTGATGATCAGATATTCGATCACGTCGATGCCGTCTATGTGTTTTGGCAGATCGTTCAGAGTGACCTCCAAAGTCTCGGCCTCATTGTAGCAGGGAATCTGAATGATCAGTTTCATTTTCTGGTTCTCACTTCCGATTTTCCTCTATGAAGTATAATGGCTTTTTTACTATAACACTTATTTTTGAAATTGGCTACAATTAATTGACTGAAAATGTAATTTTTTTGGTGCAAAATAATCTTTACATCAGACGCTCGTCTACTCAAACACGATATTCTTCAGGGCAATGCACAATGTGCGCGTATCATCACTGCCGTATTCCTCAGGGCTCCACAATTCACACTTCATCGACAGCAAATTGGTGCCCTGTTTTAGCACCGACGCCGGCACATCGATCTGAAAATTCTGAAAATTCGTCGCATCATTTAAAACAAGTTCACCGATATCCCAGCCATTCATAGAAATTTCTATCTGATATGCTTTTTTGTCCAAAAGTTCCAGCGGCACAGCCATGCCCTGAGTGATGGTCATCCGGTAATCTCTCTTATCCAGATGGCATTCGACAGAGACATCCTCTCGATTGATCCAGGCAAATTCACCCTCACTCGGCGCAATACCCAGGCAGTTTATTTCCCTGTCTGTGTCTGTAAAATCATAGAATGTCGTTTCTCTTGTCAACCGGCTGCACACCACCGTCTGCGCCTCGATGTGCGGCATGACCGGAAACGGAAAATATTCCGAGGTGTGTTCAAGATCATCCTCCGAGAGCATATAGCTGTCCCTGTAGACGACATCCATCTGCGGCAGCAGATTTGCGGTATCTATGCAGTAGACTTCCCCACCGGTCGCCCCGGAGAGCATCTCCAGCTGGCTGTCTATATCGTCAAACACCGGATAGACTCTGGCGCCGGTCATCGCCTTGACCGGAAGAAAACAGTACTTCATCAGCGCGTCCGATACTATGACGGAATCATTCTCATGAATCGTCTCCCGCAGATCTTCCAGTATGTCCCAGGTGATTCTGGTGTCATCCTGATATTGCAGAAAATAACGGTTTGGGGGCATGACAAGCATTATCCCCGCCAGTCCTGCGGCGATTCCCCATCCGGCGCGGATCTGATTTAGTAGAATGCCGCTAAACAGCAACGTGATGACGAGATATGGCGCCAGATACCGCCCATAATAATAGTAGTAGGCGACGTCTTTTCGAAATAGTGTACAGTACACCATGACACAGTAGACAAACAGTACCGCACAGCACAGGTAAGCCCTGTTTTTTACGGCGAACTGCGGTTTTATGAGCCAAAGCACCCCCGCCAACAGCGGCACCGTCAGTCCGAGGCACGCGCCGATGCCGGTGATGCTCAGATGCTTAAAACTCCCGATGTTTCCCTGATACACTTCCCTCCGACTGACCATGATGCCCAGCTGAACGGCACAGAACAGGATGATCAGGATCCTGACCGCCCAGAGGAAACCTCTCTTTTGAAGCAGCTCTATGTTGAGTCTTCTGAATCGGCTCTTTTCCGGCAGATATTTTTTCATCAGATACATCAACAGTGTGCCCGCGTAAAAGATCAGACTCATTGCCACAAAAACCCAAATGACATGATCCTGGTCTATAAATGGCAGCAACTGATAGATCGGCGTGAAATTATAGATATAAGCGTAGGTTCCGGCTATGTTGACCACCATAAAGATAGCCGCCAGAAATGCCGTGATCGATATCGCCGCCGCCGTCAGATAGTTTGTGTCATCTTCGATCCAGCAGCACAGCCAGTAGATCAGCACGATCACCGGAATCATGGTATAGATGGTCAGGTGCAAAAAACAGAAGGCGACTGCCGGTACGCACGACAGAAAAATATATTCCCGTCCGCCGCGCACCATACAGAAGACAAAAGCCGCGATGATGGATGCCAGCACGATTTCTGTCAGCGCTGATTTTGATACCCACAAAATCAGCGGAGAGAACGCCAGCAGTACGGTCAGCAGATACTTTAACGGCCGTCGGATATTCAGCGCCTCCATCGCCATATAGGCATAGATGATCAGCGCGAAATAAAATACTGTCTGTATATCCGACATATGCCGGATACCGGCGATGCGTCCCGGAATGGCCAGCAGCGCCGCGAATGTCGGGATTCCGTGAAAGATACCCGACACATCGCTGAGTTCCGCTTCCTCCGAGGCAAATGGCAGTTCGGGATCATAATTATAAAATCCGACCAGCTCATTTTCCATCTTTTCTCTGTATGTATCACGCCAGTCATCCGACGGCAAATCCGCGTATTCCTCAAAATCCTGCTGAAGTTTTGTCTTCCCGTAAACCAGGTTGATGGCCTGCGTCTGATACACGCCCTCATCCTGTCCGGTGCCGTAGAATTCATATTTTTTCCCGATAAAAGGAATTGAAATCAACAGGATCAGCAGCAGAAAAATGTACGGCCTGATATTAAAATCCACCGCGATATCTCTTCGCCTGCGCAGCAGACAGAGACACAATACAGCGTAGATAAGCAGGGTCAGCCCCAGCCCCGCTTCCAGAGAAAATCTGTCCGCCCAGAACAGGAGACCGCTGATGATGATATATGTCCACAAAAAAACGGTGACGCCCATGGTCATCAGCGGAACAATATTTACTTTTCTGACAAACAGCGCGATCACAGCCGTCGCCGCCGCTATTCCGGCCGCCAGCAACAGTAAAACAACCATTATTTTTCTCTGCTCAGCTCCTCAAAAAATGCCCTGTATTTTCCCACCACGGTACCCCAGCTGAAATTCTTTTTCACATATGCGCAGCCGTTCTGACCCATCTGATCGGCAATCTCCGGATGTCTGATCAGGTAATTCACCTGCGCCTCAAATTCAAAATAATCACCGAAATAAAATCCCCCATTGGCATCAACGGCAAAGTGTCTGGTCACGGCGCAGTCCTGATGCACGAGCACCGGCCGCCCGCAAAGCCAGCTCTCCATGATCACGTAGGAGAAGCTCTCATGCTTCGATGGCTGACACAGCGCGAGAGCCGCCGCGCAGGCGTCATATTTGTCCTGGGCATCGACATATCCCAGATCAATGACCTCATCGCTGATCGCCGACGGTATATCGATGGCGCCGCCGCCGATCAGGACCAGTTTCATATTGCCCTCATTTCGCTTCTTGTATTCCTCAAAATAACGGATCAGTGTATAGATATTTTTCCCGACATCCTTTCGCCCCGCGTACAGAATAAAGTCATCCATGACGTCATATTTATAGCGGAAGCGCTCGGCGTCATACTTCAAATTTGTATTCATCCCCAGGCCCGGCACGATGGTCTTCACATTTGACAGATCATAGACGCGCTCCGCGAGCTCTTTTTCCGGCTCGGCATTAAAGATCATGCCCCTCACTTTTGAAAACATGTCCTTGAAAATATCCAGATAGATATAGGCCTCCTCGTGAAAGCACGGGATCAGCACCGCTTTCTCCGGACAGGCCCTGCAGCCGAAGTAGGTCGTGCCGAACATATACGGGATAAAGACAAAAAAGCTGTATTTCGACTGATGTCTCTTGATATAGGCGTACATCTCCGGGCTGTTGATCATCTCACGGATAAATATCTCTTCCTCCGCGGCGGTGATCGGCTGGTCATTCATCAGCTTGATGTTTACCGCATTAAAAGCCGCCGCGTCGCGCCGTCGCACCCTGAAGCGCCGCACCGGCACACCGTTTTCGACGGTCAGGCCCGGCCTGTGAAAATTCTGACTCCAGTCGCTTGTGGATTCTTTGACACAAGTGGTGAGGATCTCGACCGCCACACCGGCCTTCGCCAGATGCTGTGTCACTTCTCTGAGCGCCATCTCGGCGCCGCCCGGAATATTTTGCCCGTGCCAGGGTATCACGAATCCGATCTTATTCATGGCCGCCATCCCCCTTGATAATTCTTTGCATGAATTCGAGAAAACGGGCGTTGATCCTGTCATGCGCAAAATCTTTCAGCCGCTTCCGCTGTCCCTCAACCATCTGCCCGCGCAGGCGCTCATCCCTGACGACCTGATCGATCGCATCAGCTACGAATTCCGGGTCCTTTTTCGGCAGCAAAAT
The DNA here is from genome assembly GCA_964423195.1 of uncultured Catenibacillus sp. GTDB lineage: Bacteria > Bacillota > Clostridia > Lachnospirales > Lachnospiraceae > CAKRHR01. The sequence continues at coordinate 10,308 of CAYRDY010000036.1, forward strand.
GCCGCTGCCCCCAAGCGTTTCCCCGACAGCCGTGCTGTCATAGGCGATCACAGGCACATCAAACATCATGGACTCCACCAGAGGAACGCAAAAGCCCTCGTGTTCGCTCAGACACAGAAAGACATCCGCCACGCTGTAATAGGCGAGGATATCCGCAAATTTCACCTGTCCCGTAAAGATGACATCGTCGACATCCAATATCCTGACATATTTCAGCAGGCGCTCGTAATATTCCGGAAAGAAATCGTATCTCCCGACCAGGAGCAGCCGCGATCTGTGATTGATGTATTTTTTATAATAGCAAAATGCCGCAATCAGATCCTCATGTTTTTTATTTGGCGCTATTCTGCCCGTAAAGAGGATATTGGTATAGCCGTCATTGTATTTTTCTATGACTTTTGCGTTTGGCGTCTTTTTGTAATCGTCAAAATCGATCAGGATCGGCAGCACCTCCACCGGACACTGATATCCCATCTGCAGGAGCTCCTGTCTATTATATTCGGAATCCGCCATGCAAAAAGACACTTTCTTCCTCAGGTATTGCATCGCCCGCCGGCCGCTGTCGCATACTTTCGCGGAATTTTTATCGTATTCCTCAAAAAAATATCCCGGCGTGATGTTGTGATAGATCATGGCCAGCTTCACGCCGTAAGTCGATATCCTGTAATTCATATCATTTCCGGTGGACATATGATAGATCAATATATCATCTTTCCGAGGCCTGTACTTATTTTCCGGTTTGGCCAGTTTCTTGTATCGATCATCGAAAGCCCACGCATAGATCTCCGTGTCGTATCCATTCTCCTGGAGCACATGATAGAGTGCCAGGGTGTCATTGCCGATCGCGTCGCCGAAAGCAAATACCGGAAGCATCTGTATAATTCTCATTTTTTCCCCTTTCCTGCCGCGTCTTTGCGCGTCATCATGACAGATTCGGAAGGGTTTTTATTCTGCTTTTTTTCCAAGTCCTCTAATCTTTGTGACATTTTTTTAATGGCAAGTTCCTGTTTCTTAATTCGCTGATTTAATACTTCTTTGATATACGTGTTTTGCTCCAGCGTATAAGCTTCCAGCTGCATCAGTGTCTGCACAGTCCTGGCATTAAACGTATTCTGCTGATCGCGGAGCGGCAAAATAAGGAAAGCAACCACTCTCCTGATCGCTCTTTTGATAAAGGATTTGAGCCCGCCCTTCGGTATCATCTGATAATAAGGGATATTGTGCGCCTGATTGGCATACGTCAAGTATCTCCGCAATATTCTAGGGCTGTATTTGCCGTCTGGCTTGAAATCGTCCGCATCGTTACTCATGACTTCATCCATTCGGGGAACCCTCGGCTTTTCGCCGCGCGCCGCGATGTCCTGGCGTATTTCTTTCATGATGGTTTCCACATTGATATTTTTTGTCTGTTCCATATATGTCCTCCGAATCGTAACAACTCAGCCAAACCTAAACTTGTCAAATCTCCCATGTATGATCTATATGCATGACGCCCACATCACTGACCGCGGAATACATCTTGAAGTGAAAAGCCTCTTTAAAGTAATCCACCGCCGTCTCGTGATCAGATTCTATAGAAATATCTAAGGTATACTGCCCCGGAAGCAGATCCAGCTTATCAATCTTCACCCGAACAGTCCCTGATTTCTCAAGATCAAACGGATCAAACTTTTCTATCCTGGTATTTGTCCCGTAGCAATGCAGTCCGTCGCTCCTGAAAATAGCGATACCGAATATCGCGTCCCTGACCGGCTCATTGACATTATAATCCATCACGATATTGACCTTTTCGCCTGTGCGGAACGCATTTTTCTCGTGACCCTCATCATCCGTCATGATAACGGACGAGATATGGGCATGGCCATTGCCCCATCTTTTTTTGTTTTCTTCCTGACCCGCGGCTTCGCCCTCCGGCGCTTGCTCAGCTGTCACCTGCCGCTTCTGCCCCATAAATTCCACATATTTCGAGTGGACATCTACCGGTATGCCCTCGGCCCTGATCTTGCCGTCGTGGATCCAGATGGAGCGATCGCAGATCTGCTCGATCTGATTCAAAGAGTGGGACACGATCACGATCGTGGTCCCCTGTGCCTTGATCTCTCGCAGCTTATTGAAGCATTTCGCCTGAAAATTGATGTCGCCCACCGCCAGGATCTCGTCAATCAAAAGGATGTCCGCGTTGACGTTGATGGCCACAGAAAAGGCCAGACGCATATACATGCCGGAGGAATAGGTGCGCACCGGATTGTCCAGAAACGGCTCCATTTCTGAAAAATCGATGATATCCTGCAGTCGCTCATTGATCTCCTTTTTTGTGAGACCGAAGATAGCGGCATTGGTGTAGATGTTTTCGCGGCCGCTCATATCCGGATGGAAACCGGCGCCCAGCTCGATGAGGCTGGACACGCGGCCATTCATCTCGATCGTCCCCGAATCCGGATACATGATGCGCGTCAGCAACTTGAGCGTGGTGCTCTTGCCACAGCCGTTGCGGCCGATCAGGCCGATGGCCTCACCCTTTTTGACGTTGAAACTGATGCCGTTCAACACCCAGCGCTCCTCATAGCGGTTTCGATTTCTGAACAGCAGCCGCTCCTTGAGCTGGTTGCCCTTGTCCAGATAAACTTTAAACTTTTTAGTGATATCGTGAACCTCGATCGCGTTTTTTTTGTCAGTCATCACAGCTCCTCCGCAAATCCTCTCTGCAGCCTGTTGAAGGAGATGCTCCCGATCACCAGCACGATGAAGCCCAGCACCAGCCCCTGGACCAGCGTTGACAGATGCGGAATCTGCTTGTAGTACAGGACGTCTCTGTACGCGTTGATGACCGGCGTCATCGGATTCAGGTTAAAGATCGGCCTCAGGGTCTCTGGCACCATGTCCATGGAATAGACGACAGGCGTAAAATACATCCATGCCATGGTCACGATACCCAGGATATATTCCAGATCACGGAAATAAACGGTCAGCGCGGACGCCAGCATGGCACATCCCAGCGCCATCACAAATTCGACGGCCATGATCGCAGGCAGATACAAAATCGCCCGCAGGTTAAAACCGGTGCCGGATACAAAGATCACGGCGAACACCACGATAAAACAGAACAGCATATTGACAAAGCCGCTGAGTACATAGGAAATCGGCATGACTTCCCTCGGAAAATAGATTTTTTTGACCATGTCCTTCTGATTGATGATGCAGGCCGAACCACCGGTGATGGAACCGCTGAAAAAAAGCCACGGCACAAGGCCGATAAATAGATATAAATAAAACTTTTCGATGCCGGTTCGCATAATCACCGAAAAGACGAGGGTATAGACGAGCAGCTGCAGCAGTGGATTGATAAACGTCCACAAAAATCCGAGTACCGAGCCCTTGTACCGCCCTCTAAGTTCTTTTCTGACCAGACTGAAAATCATCTGCCGGTAATCATACAATTCTCTGAAATGCTTGATCATATAACTCCTTCAGCAGCCGCGTCCCGCTGTCACTCCCGCTGTCAGCCGCCTTCGTATATCTCCGCCACGCGATTTTCGATGCGCGCGACGGCATTTTTCATGCTCAGCCTGTCGCGCACGGATGCCTTGGCAGCCGCAGCCAGTTTATCATAAAAGGCCTGATCCTCATACAGCCGCCGCATGTAGCCAGCCGCGGTATGTATATTGGGATCCGCCCAGACAGTGCCCGCCCGATACGGCGGACAGTCCTCCCTGAGTTCCACAAAATCATAATCGACCATGCAGGCCGTCTCGCTGTCCATAAACTCCGTGTTCGACGACCAGTCGGTGGCAATCACCGGCGTGCCGTTCAGCATCGCCTCCGCCATCACCAGCCCGAAGCCCTCGCCGCGGTGAAGAGAGACAAACACATCGACGACTTTGATCAGACTGTTGACCTTGATCTTGCTCATCGTCTCCGTGATGTAATAGACATTGTCGCAGCCCTCCATCATCTGACGGAGCAGCCGCATGTCCTCCTCGCGGGCATTGTTCACCTTCAGCACGAGGCCGACATGCCTGTCATCCGGCCTAAAGGCCTCCCTAAAGGCGCGGATAACACCCATCGGATTTTTCCGCTCCCTGGTGCTGTTGGAATCGTACATCGCCAAAAACAGGAATCGATCTTCGGGAAGCCCGAAATAACTTCTTGAATATTTATCCCGCGTGGGCGCTTTGACGCAGTACGGAATCGTGCGCACCGGCAGATCCGTCACCCTGCGCAAATTTTTGCTGATAAACTCCGACGGCGTCCATATCTCGTCGAGCATCGGAAAATACCGCTTCCAGCTCTCAGGGATCGTCTCGATCTCCCACAGCCAGAAAGCGATGTTGTACCGACCCTCCCAAGTCTTGGGATCAAGTCGCGTATACAGAAGCCGCATCTCATCCGGATTGATGTGGATGATGTTGATATTGTATTTCAAATCCTGCGTGATTTTCTTATCGTAAGAATGGTCTTCCGTCCGCAGGAGCTCGCTTTTTAAGTTAAAGTCATACAGTGACATCGGATATTTTGTGTGCTCGATCATCGAGGCCAGCAGCCGGCAGCTCTGCCCAAGTCCCATCTCCGCCCGCACCAGGCCGATCAGGTTGATCCCGTCGGGATATTTTTGCCGATCAAACGGCGCCCTGCCATTTTCCAGAATACGTTTCAGCTGATCATCCAAAATCCGGCCCTTGATATCGCTTAAGAATTCCTGGGGAAATATTTTTTTTAGCACCGGCTTGATTTTTTCAGACCCGTTTAAAATGACCTGCCGCACATGCATCCGTATCTCAGCTCCACACTATCTGCATAATCTTTCTTATTATACCATACTTCCAAATTCGATTCGAGAAATAAAAGTAAATTTTTTTAATTTTTGAAAAATTTGTAAGATTTGCATATTTTTCAATAAGTGTTTTTTGGGGTTTTGCCCGCAGTTCCTCGGAAAAGACACGGCTGAAGGCACCTGCCTGACGCGCGGTATCATTCAGCCGCTTTCGAAACTCGGCGCGCCCCGCCCGCATCCGACGATATAGATACAAAAAACCGGCGGCGTTCTGCGCCCCAACGGAATTTCTCCCATGCTGCCGGTACAGAATCAACGGCTGATGGATAAACGCGATCCTGCCGAACACCGTGGCGATCAGTGCCGCCCAATAGTCGTGCATGACGATCTCCGGGACATCCATCGAGCGCCGCATCATCTCGGCCAGACGCCGGTTGATCATCACTGTGCAGCCGGTGACCGAATTTTGAATGAGGAGCTGCCGCAGAGCCGTTGTCCTTGGCAGTTTCTGGTAATCCCGCAGGGAGACCGCAATCGTTTTCAGATGCGCATCGACCACACACAGATCGGTGTGCACAAGGATCGGTAAGTCATCTCCGTACCTGTGCTCGCACAGGCGCATGACTTTCCAGGTTTTTTCTATCTTTTCGGGCAGCCAGACGTCATCCTGGTCACAAAACATCACATAGGGCGACGTCGCCTCGCCGATCATGCGCATAAAATTGGCCGACGCGCCGCCGGGTGGCTCTTTGCATGAGTCGCTGTCGGCAGGTTCTCTGGCCGACGCGCCGCCGGATGGCGCTCTGCCGCTTAATATCTCCACTTTCCCCGGATGTTCCCGCGCAAATTGCCTCGCCACAGACAGACTGCCGTCCGTTGATCCGTCGTCGCCAATCAGCAAGTGCCAGTCCTGAAAGGTCTGTCCCGCGATCGAATCCAGCTGCTCCCGCAGATATTTCTCTCCATTGTAGAGTGCCAGCAAAATATCGATCATCCCTTGTCCCTCCGCGATTTTTCTCCCCGCCGTCGATCATGCCGCAGCGGGGGCGCGTCTTGCGCGCCTGCCGTCCGTCTCGCGCCGCAGCTTTCTCATCGCCGCCGATCATGCCGCAGCGGGGGTGCGTCTTGCGCGCCTGCAGCCCGTCTCGCGCCGCAGCGGCGCAGCAATCAGAATCTACGCCAGCGGACAATGTATTTGATCATCGACGAAAAATAGCGACAGACCCCTCTGATGCTGCGCATGTTGTCTCTTTTCCAGGCATGGTAGACATAAATTCCCGGATGATAGACAATCTGCGCGATCCTTCCCATGCGCATGGCCAGATCCGAATCCTCATAATACATAAAATAGCGTGGGTCAAAGCCCCCCAGCTGCTTTAATTTTTTGGTATCCGCCATAAAAAAGCTGCCGGAGATATTGGTGCACCGAACCGGCGAGGACACTTGCCGGTCGGCCATCGTGAACACATCCCGGTAGCTGCGGAAACGCTTGAATTTGCTGAGAAAGACGGATCTGAAATTGGGCTGCATTTTCTGCAGATACTGCTCTGTCCCGTCCGGATTCAGCACCCTGGGCACCAGAAGACCGATCTGGGGGTGCGCATGCATGAATTCCGCCATCCGGCTGATGGCATCGGTGTCGACGCCGATGTCCGGATTGATCACCACATGATAATCTGACGTCACCCGCCGAATGATCTGATTATGACCATAGCCAAAGCCCCTGTTGCGCTTTCCCCTGAGCACGGCAACCTGCGGAAAATTTTGCCGGATAATGCGCACCGTGCGATCGGACGAACCATTGTCATAGACATATAGTTTAAAACGACAGCCCCTTGTATATTTTAAAATGGAGCCGATACAGGCATCGATCATATCCTCATTATTGTAAGTGACTATGCCCCCCGTGACAACTAAACGACCCATAGATCCTCCAAAACAGCGGCGCGCCGACGCCCGAACTTATTATAATTTGATATCCATCATCGATTCATATTTGGATATATCATCATCCATTTTTTTGGCAAACCCCTCGGTGCTGTCCGGTTTGAAAAATACGATCAGCGTCTGCAGGAGCAACTTTAAATCCCGTACAAGCGAATAGTTTTCAATATACATCAGATCCAGTATCAATTTATATTTCGGCGTGGTGTTGTATTTGCCGGCGATCTGGGCATAACCGGTGAGGCCGGCTTTCACCCTGAGCCGGTATTCAAATTCAGGATATTCCTTGGTATAGACATAAATATTTCGCAGCATTTCCGGCCTCGGCCCCACAAGGCTCATCTCCCCTTTGAGAATATTTAAAAGCTGGGGCAGCTCGTCAAGCCTGAACTTCCGAAGCACGCGTCCCACCTGCGTCACACGGCCGTCCGCCTCCGTTGCCGGATACGTTTCCACATCCTCACGCATTGTCCGGAATTTGTAAACGTTAAAGATACGTCCATCCTTGGTCGCCCGCTGCTGTTTGAAAATAACGCTGCCGCCGTCACTGGTCTTGATGGCGATGGCGCAGATGAGCATGACCGGCGACAAAATGATCAGAGCCAGCGCGGAAATCACGATATCCATCAGCCGCTTGAAAAATCGCTGCTCAAAGGACAGCTCCTTCACCGGCGCAGAGATCATCGACACATCGTCGATGATGGTATGCTTGGCATTGATCTCCACAATATCGGCAATCTCTGGGTTAAACAGAATATTGATCATATTCCGGTAACAAAATTCAATGAGTTCCGTTCTTTTATCCACAGGCAGGTCATATAGGAAAACCGTATCGCACTTGAGGATCGTCTGAAACAGGTCTTTCTCCCTGTAATCACGCACAAAATCTATTTTGTACTGCCGCTTAAAATTTTCGGCCGCCTTATAGATCTCCAGGAAACTCTCCTTTGAGGAGGTGACGACGCAGCACCGTTCCGGCCTGTTGATCCGGAAATACAGCCAGTTCCCCCCATACGTAAAAAGGAAAATGCCCGCCAGCTGCGCGAAAAACACGGGAAAGAGAAGGCCAATGTTGGCCAGGGAAAATCTCAGGCCATTGGCAGCGTTTGTATTCATGATCGAGAGCTGCAAATCTGTAATGATATCCGTGATCGCTGTCGCCAGAGCCAGCGAAGAAACGATTTGCTTGCTTTTGCGCTTCCCGATGTCGTAATTTCCATAAGTGGAAATCATGCCAAGCCCCACGGCGACGAATGTCAGCAAAGTAACGCCTGAGGTTCGGTTGATGACCAGCAGCTGCCAGTTTTCAATACTCATGATCAGATAGAAGCAGGCAATGATCCACAGATACAGCAGGATCTTCAGCAGAAACACTATGGAATTTTGTAATTTCCTAAATATCCTCGTCACAGCCAGCCTCTCCTGTTTTATCTCAAGCCGTATTTTTTCAATAACCCGTTAAATTCCGGTGCATTGACAAATCCTCTGAGAACTTCCTCCCGCGACACGCCGCGCGCCAGCCTTGACACCCAGTCCGCAAATCCCGGCGCATCCGGCTCCCGACCAAAAATACCCCGATAGAGGGTCGTCACAAAATCTCTGTCTGATAGCCGTTTATTCATCATTTCCCGTGAAAAGACAAATCCAAACGGCAATTCTCTGGCCTGTCTCGCGTCGGCGAGGACCCTGCCGGTCCAGTCATTGATGCCATAAACATCCGGTTCTCTGGATAAAAAGACATTGTAACATCTTCGGACAAAGGATGTTAAACCGGCATTTTTGTCTCTGTTTTCGACCAGAAATTTGCCTATACTGCCCCGAACCACGCCGTATCTCTGACAGATTTTCGAGAATTCCGCCGACTCGACGATCCCGCGCAGCACAAAAGTTCTGGAAAAGCCGCCGTTTAACTGATCTATCCAGCTCGCCAGCCCTCCGGCATCGGCCTCCCTGTCCAGACAGGTTCTGTAGAGCACCTTGACAAATTCTTCATTGTTCAATTTTCTGTTCAAAAACTCTTTGCTGAATACAACGCCATAGGTCACCTCCGCCGCGGTCTTTCTTTTGGTCAGAAGGTCGTCCACCCAGCCCTTCAGCCCCTTATAATCCGGCGTGCGATTTAAGATAAGCTCATAAAGGCGTGTCACAAACGCCACGACGGCCTCCTCGGCGTTCGCGTAATATTCAATATCCAAGTCAACTCTGCCGTTGATGCCGGCAATCGCGCCATGCGACGAACACTGCCAGATTCGGTATTTGCGCTGATAGTGTGTATATTTTCCGCTGATCGATTCAAAAGACGGATATCCATAGATGACAACTCGCTCTTTTTCCTCCCCGTCCTCCAGATAAGTCTCAGTCTCGGTGTGATGCGTCAGATACTCCGCGATCCAGATATCGAATAATGATTCCAGCCGCGCCGTATTCCATTCATTGTTATACGACCAGAGGCTGCTGTACATCATCGGCGTGTAGCCGTTATTCCGGATATGGCTCAAAAAGGCGACCGCGTTGTCTGTCCGCTGCTCAGCCGTCAGCCCGTGATTGCGGTAGCTTGTGTCGTTGTATCCCTCACAGTCATAAACGATCGGGTATGTCACACGATACTTTCTAATCATATCGATCGTATACTGTGCCTCCTCAACGGCCTCCGCCTCATCGCAAGCCGTCGAGAAGAAATACGCGCCGATCCCGATGCCAGCAGCCTGCGCGCCCTCAAGGTTTTGAATCGCCGTCGGATCCGCCACGATTTCCCCTGATCCGTAGCCCCTGTAGCCGACACGGATGATCGCAAAGCGGATGCCGCTCTCTTTCACTTTTTTCCAGTCAATCGTCCCCTGATACTGGGAGACATCAATGCCGTAGGATTTTAGCAGCCGCTGTCTGGGCACTCCGATCGTCATCACACTGCCCTGCTCCGCGCTCGAATCCCCCGCGTGCTTAAAATATTCCGGGTCATCCGCGTGTTCCGGCGGAATTTCTTTGCTCTCAGCGACGGCCGCGGGCGCGGCCTGCTCTGTCCCTTCTGTCTGCTCCGACGCGCCGGCCTGTTCTGGCGCTTGCGTTTGCTCCGACGCGCCTGCCTGCTCTGTCCCTTCTGTCTGCTCGGCTGCGCTGGTTTTTGATACAGGTGCCATCGAAAAAATAAGGGCAGCCGCAAGCAAAATACTCAATCCTCTTCTTATCTTTTGCATCTCTTATCCCTGCCTTTCCGTCCATGACTG
>CAYRDY010000037.1:0-3967 GCA_964423195.1 uncultured Catenibacillus sp.
CATTCACCGCCTGCTCGATGGCCAGATAACCCGTGCAGCAGGCCTCGGAGTGGTGAATGGAGCCCTTGCCCTTCATGCCGAACCAGTTGGCGATCTGCACATTCGGTGTCAGGACATTGGAACCGTTCAGCGGGCTTGCCTCGCCATGGAAATAGTAATCTACTTCCTGAGGATTGACACCGGCATCTTCCATCGCCGACAGCGCCGCATAGCCGAACATCTCGCTCTCCGTGATACCGCACAGATCCGGATCATCGATCGTATACCTGAATGGTGTACAGCCGACGCCGATAATCGAGACACTTCTGCTATACTTGTTTAACTTTGTTTGATTCATTGAGAAATCCTCCCTTTCTTACTTGTTTTTATGGCTTTATTATAGTATAATAAATTCATATTTTCATCGTGCAAACGCACAAATATTTCACATATTCATATTTTTTGTTTTGTATGGATATGATAAATGTTTCACTCTGTCTCAAAGCTGAGCGAAAAACTATACAAAATACACAGAAAGAAGGGGATTGTTTTGCTGTTAAAAGAAATGCTGGACTTATTGGGCGACTGCCCGATTGGATTCATCAGAAAGGACAGCTTCAAGACAGATCTCACCAGCATCCGGATGCTGACCGTCGGACAGACGATGTTTTTGCCCAATATCCTCTATTTCGGACATGTCAGCCTGATGCCGCGCCGCCTGAACGTCAATTACTGCACCAATTTTCTCATTTTCGGCCCTGAGGGCGGCACTGCCGATGCCCTCCCGGATGACGCGCCGATGAACCTCTTGTACGTGGGCACCGATATCGATCCCTACGCCGTCTTCAACCGCATCCAGGAAACTTTTCTTGAGTCGCAGGAGGTGGTGACCGGCATGCGCTTATTTTTGGACGCCCTCTTCAACGACGAGGGGCTGCAGGGCATCTGCGACGTGGCCTACAGCGTTCTCGGCAACCCTATCTTTGTGATCGACAACTCATACAAGCATATGGCCGTGTCCGCCGGCACCGTCGCCGACAACCCCTTGATGGAGCGGGAAAACGCCCAGGGCCAGATCGAGGCCGAGGGCATTGCCTATATCCGACGCAGCAAACTGGACGAACAGGTGCGCAAAAGCAACCGTCCGGTCTACGTCCACAATCCGATCCACGACCGGGGGATGCTCATCACGCCCGTCAAAATTCATGACATTGAGGTCGCGCATCTGATGCTCTATGAGCAGAACCGCCCCATCGGCGACAATGACATCGAATTGTTTCAGAGACTTGCCCGCATCATTTCCATCGAGCTGCAGAAGAAAGATTTTTACAAAAAAAATAAAGGCACCATGTATGCCTATTTTATCGGCGACCTGCTGGACAACAACACCGGAAATATCGAGCAGAGCAAGGAGCGCCTGGCCACGCTGGGCTACAAGCTGAAAAACGACCTGTTCATCCTGTCCATCAGTGACAAGTTCAACACGGCCTCCGAGGCCCGCCAGGAGATGATCGTCTCGGACATCCAGTCCATGATCCCCGGCAGCCTCTATGTCATCTACCAGAATACCATTATCTTCCTGATCAATGGCAGCACGGAAAAGGACAGGCACAGTTTCGTCAATGACAAACTGGAAAATTATCTGCAGAGCAACGGCCTGATCGCCGGCCTGAGCAACCGTTTCAGCAATATTCAGGAGATCCGGAAATATTACAATCAATCCCTGAAATCCGCGCAGCTGGGCCTGAAAATGAAAAACGCCCCCGGTCTGTACCGCTACGAGGTGATGACGATCTTTCACATTCTGGAGATCTGCGAGAGCCAGGACTACAACCTGCTCGACTTCTGCCACCCCGCCCTGCTGGTGCTCAAGGCCTACGATGAGGAGAAGAATACCGACTTCTTCAACACGCTCTACCAGTACCTCAACTTCTCACAGAATACCCAGCAGACCGCCAATTATCTGCACATCCACAAGAATACGCTGCTCTACCGCATCGACAAGATCAAAAAAATCACCGGCAACCCTTTAAATCACGGCGACGAATTGATCAAACTGCATTTTTCATTCAAAATTCTGGAGTATATGAAACAGGATCGGATCAGCTGACGCGGGATGCGCCGCCAATCACGCCAACCGCTGCAAGCCACGTACGGCGCATGCCACCCATTGTGGGCTCCGATCGGCGCATCGCTATCCTATTGTGGGCTCCGACCGGCGCCGGTCGGAGCCCTGCAATAGAATGGTCGCCCGCGGCTATGGCCGCGCGTCCGGATCCCCGGCACTCTTATTCCGGGCGGGCTGTCCTCTGTCCTGCATTTTCTGCCGGTACTGGCTTGGCGTCAGCCCCTTCAGCCGCTTGAATACCCGACAGAAGTATCCGTGATCCGAGTATCCCACCTCACACCCGACATCCGACACCGGAATCTTCTTGTCCCTGAGCAGCGCGCACGCCTTCTCAATGCGGATCTTGTTGAGATAACCGCTGAATCCCTCGGAGATATGCTTATTGAAATACGAGGAAATATAGTGGTAATTAAAGCCGAAGACGCGGGCCACCTCCGACAGATCCACATTTCTCCCGGAATGCTCCCAGAGATAATCCTTGATCCGGCGTATCCTGTAGTCATCATTTTCCTCGGAGGCCATCACCGTCTTCTTGAGCTGCTCAAAAATGGTGTCACAGATTTCCAGAAAATCGCGCACCGTTCCCGCCCTGTCAATACTGATAAAGCACTGATTGATCAGCGTATCGCTTGCAAGCCCGCAGTCCCTGGCATTCATCATGAATGTATAGATCAGATTCTTGACCCTGTTTTTGGTCAGATATTCCGCGTACATGCCTCCGCACAGCATCCGCGCGTCCGCGCCCGCACAGTCGATCGCCTGAATATAGCGCTTATTGGACAATAGTTCAACGAACGCGTCATAGTCGAACGCTGGCACCTCACCCGCCGCATATTCGCCGGATAAATAGTCGCTGCTTAAGATCATGCTCTGATCCGGAAAATAAAATTTCTGCATCAGGCACGGGAAGACTTCCTGCAGATAAAACTCATTGACCAGGCCGAGATCCGAAAAAGTGCCGCTCACGACAAACAGGGTCCGCTCCGCGATCCTCGAAATCACTTCCGCCGCCTGCCGCACGCTCTGAACCAGCTGCGCCTCATCTTTTTTCCGAAAATTAAAGACGTAGCAGAGCACATCGCTATCCAGACTGACCTCGATGCCCGGATACCGCTCCTGACCGCACCATGTATCCTGCAGATACGTCCTGATCATATCCATCTGATGCCTGCTGCTCCCGCACGCCCGGCTCAGATCAATCCCGATCACGCAGTAGTGCATATACGGAAACTTTTCCGCAAACAGAGACTTGTCGAGCCAATCGGACTCCCCGGCCATGTATTGCTCCAAATGCCGCCGCGCCAGGTCATCCGGGCCGCAGCCCTGGTGGTTCCCCTGCATCGCCGAGACCGCGCTGTGCAGGACGCGCAGCAGCTGTTCCTCATCCAGATCCTGCTTGAGCACATAGTCAAACGCCCCGGCGCGCAGCGTCGAGCGCACATACATATAGTCGCTGCTGCCGCTGAGAATAATCAGCTTTATCCGAGGATATTTCTCCCCAAGGATGAGCGACAGATCCATCCCGTTGATCTCCGGGAGCAGAACATCCGCCAGCACGATATCCGGTTTCAGCCGCTCGACCATCTCAAGTCCCGAACGGCCATCCGTCGCCTCACCCACGATCTGAAAACCTGCCTTTTCCCACTCAATCATATGCCTGATCCCCTGCCTGGAGATCAACTCATGGTCGATAATTAATACTTTATAAAGATCCAAATGCCCCTCATCTCCCAGTCCTTAAACCAAATGCTTCATCTGTTGTCTCCGACTTCTCTTTTTAAATATACACAATTTTTTGTCTCTTGTCTTAAGTATACACGATTTTTTGTCTCTTGACAATCATCGCTTTTATCGTGATCC
>CAYRDY010000037.1:4067-19774 GCA_964423195.1 uncultured Catenibacillus sp.
TTATCCCTTGACGGATCCCGTCATGCCGGCGACAAACTGCTTTTGCAGCACAAAGAAGATCACCGCCATCGGAATGGTCGCCAGCAGCACCGCTGTCATCATCATCCCGTAGTCCGGCGTGTAGGACGACCCCATCGCCGAGAGGATCAGCGGGAGCGTCCGCTTCTCAGGGCTGCGCAGCGCGATCAGCGGCCACAGATAACTGTTCCAGCTGTTCATGAATGTGACAATGATCGCCGCCGCGTAGGTCGACCGCATGGTCGGCATGAACACGCGCAGGAAAATACTGAACTCCCCCAGGCCGTCGATTCTTGCCGCCTCCACCAGTTCCCGCGGAAATGTCAGCGTATTCTGCCGGAAAAAGAAAATCAGGAAGGCCGTGGCCACGCTGATCACGATCACCGCTCCCGGCGTATTGATGGCAATCTGATCCAGCAGAGGAATTTTGGAAAACTTGCTGAACAGGCGAAACAACGGCACCATCATGGCCGAGAAAGGCACCATCATCGAGACCAGAATGATATTGAACACCGTCTCACGGCTCCGCGATTTGTAAATGACAAAGGCGTAGCCCGCCGCGGACGAGATGATCATCGCGAGCACCGTCGTCGTCACGGCGATGATCAGTGTATTTTTATACGCGTTCAGATAGCCGAGGTCGGATCCGAAAACCGCTCTCAGATTCTCCAGCAGATACGTCCCCGGCAAAAGCGATCCCCTGGTCACATCCACCGATTTATTTGTGGCGGCGAGAATCATCCAGACCAGCGGAAACAGCGACACCACCGCGCATACCGACAGAAAGACATGCTGAAAGACGCGCATGATTTTTCTTCCCCTCATTCTTTGTCACCCGCTTTCTTCTGGATCAGAGACAGCACCACGATCAGCACCACGACCACAAAGGAAATCGCCGCCGCGTAGCCGAAGTCAGATGTATACCGGAACAGAATATTATAAATATACATCGAAACCGTGATCGTGGCATTGGCCGGCCCGCCATCCGTGATATTCATCGGCTCATCAAACAGCTGCAGAGTGCCGATCGTCGAATTGATCGTCGTAAACAGAATAATCGGCTTGAGCATGGGCACGGTGATGCTCTTAAACTTCTCAAACGGACTCGCCCCGTCGATCGCCGCCGCCTCATAGATCGAGTCGTCGATGCTCTGCAATCCGGCCAGATAAAAAATCATGTTGTAGCCGGTCCATCGCCAGGTGATGGCGATGATAATGACCACCTTCGCCCAGATCGGATGGGTGATAAAGCTGATCGGCTCATCCACAATATGCAGGGTGGTCAGAAGCACATTGATAAAACCGTCATTGGCAAAAAGGCTCTTGAAGATCATCGAATAGGCCACCAGCGAGGTGATGCACGGCAGAAAGATTGCCGTCCTGTAAAATCCTTTAAACTTCAGCCCTTTCGTATTCAACAGCGACGAAATCACCAGCGCCAGCACGATCATCAGCGGCACCTGGATCACCAGATACAATATCGTATTAAACAGCGCCTTCCTGAATGTCGTATCGCCGATCATGCGCTTATAATTGGCCAGGCCGTTGAAGACCAGGTTGTTTCCCGCGCCGGTCTGAAAAGATGTCAGCAGCGCCTGTACCATCGGATAAAATACAAAAATCAGCGTCAGCACGAAGGCCGGTATCACAAACAGCCATGCCTTGGCATTCAGCTTTGGGCTGACCGCCCGCCGAATCGTCTTTTTATGCATAAAACCCCTCCTTATTTTTTGGCGCACACCGGCAGCTGCCCGAATCGTCCCCGCGGCGCGCCAAAAGATCACCCTTCTGCGCCGCCGGACCGCCGTGTCAGTGACTGCCGATGTGCTGTTCTCTTGCGCCGCCGCTACCGCACGGCATCCTCGATGCGGCTCTGATACTGATCAAGCGTTTCCTGCATATCCGCGCCGTTCATGATCATCTGGACGGCCTCCTCCATCAAATCCTCGATCAGATAGGTGTGATTGCCGTAATTGACACTCGGCACCTGCGCCTGCCATGCGGCAAAGTCCTCAAAAATCGCCTGCCCGCCGTAAAAATCAAGCCCCTTCTTATAATTCTCCGCCTCGCTTGCCGCGCTCAGCGTGCTGACGAGATTGATGTCCACGGCCAACTGATTCATCAGCTCGACACTTGAGGCAAACGTGTTCTTCAGAAAATCCTTGGCCAGCTCCGTATTGCCGACATTCTGCAGCACATACCAGCCGGCGCCGCCGAGAGAGGACGCGTTGACGGAATCCGGATTAGATCCCATTCTCGGAAACGGCGCCACCGCCCAGAGGCCGCTCTGGTCCTCCGCCATCAACACCGACGGGGATATCCAGCAGCCCGTGATCACCGAGGCCACGTCGCCGTTGTTAAACGCGCCCACAAACGGATCCCAGTCGGAGATCTGCCGGATCGCGCCCGAATTGAACAGATCCAGATAGATCCTGATCGCGTCTTTCAGCGCCTGATTATCCCGGATCGTCACGCTGCCGTCCGGCCCCGTGTACCAGGCGCCCGCGCTCTGCATCATCATCCGCACCTGGCCGATCTCACTCGGATCAAGCGAACAGATGTCCTTCCCCGTCTTCTCCTTGACAGTCTTCCCGATCTCGATATATTTCTCCCACGTCAGATCCTGCATATCCTCTGCGGTGTAGCCGGCCTCCGCCAAAATATCCGTCCGGTAAAATGTCCCCGCGACGCCGGAGTCAAACGGTATGCCGTACAGTTTGCCGTTTCTCTGGTTCACGCCCATCTTGTACGCGGCGAAATCTTCCGGATCCGCGATATCCGAGAGGTCTGCGAATTCCGATTCATAGGGCACCAGATAGCCCTGAATCCGGTAATCCTCGATCAGAACGAGCTCCGGAAGGCCCTCGTAGACGCCCGCCGACAGGCTTGTATTGAGCTGCGAGACGATGTCCTCCTGCGCCATATTGACGACATTCACGGTCACATCCGGATGATCCCGCCTGTACATTTCGATCGCCACCTCAAGCGCCTTGATATTGAAGGCCTCATCCCACGCCCACACTGTAAAGCTCTCGCCGTCCGGGGACTGCCCGCCGCCATTTTTTCCGGTGTCCCTGCCGCCCGACGCCCCAGCGCCGGTACCTCCCGCGCCGCCGTTTCCGCCGCAGCCCGCCAGCCCAAGCACCAGCGCAGCGGCCAATAGAAAAATTGCCGATTTCTTAAATTTCATACCTTGTTGCCCCCTTAATGTTTTGTTGCACCCATCTTAGCACCGAAAAAGAAATCTCCCTAACACTTTATTCTCTTGAAATGGGACGATCTTTGCCAATTCAAATATTTTTGGCCTTTTGACCGGAGGAAATTCACATCCTGGGAAAATCTTCACAAAAATAAGGGCAACCAAAAGCCGTCCGCCCAAAAAATAGAAAATATATTTAAATTTGCAAGTGAGGGATTTAAAAATCACTTTTAAAAATCAACGGGCGAATCCCTGAAATTGTGCTTGAAATTGCGCAGCGCAGAGGTTAAAATGGATGTGAAGAAAATGGACGCGGCAGTGCTGCCGCAAATAAAAAATCGGGAGGTTAGAGAATGGTCTGGTTTGTTCTCGCGGGCGCGCTCACCGGCGCTGACCTGGGCATCAAACACTATATCAAAAAAAATAAGACGGAGACCGACAATGAGCCGATCCTCGGCGGGAAGGTCATTGTCACGAAGTATATCAACAAGGGCGCGGCGCTCGGTCTCCTCAAAAATCAGAGTCAAAAGCTCCTGGGGATCTCCCTGGTCTGCTTCGGCGCGATCTTCGGCATGCTTTTGGCCGCCGAGCGTCAAAAGGACAATGTCCTGCTCAAGCTCGGCCTGTCTATGCTGCTCGGCGGAGCCGGCAGCAATGTCTGTGAGCGCATCACAGAGGACGGCGTCACGGACTATTTCAAATTCGACATCGGCATCGACAAACTGAAAAATATCGTCTTCAATATCGGGGACTTCCTCATATTGATCGGCGGGACGCTCACCATCTTCGGACTGGCAAAGGACCGCCAGTGAACTGTAAATCTGTCAAAATGCCCCGCGGCAAAGCCGCGGGGCATTTAAAGTTTCTCTATTCAATTTCCTCCCGTCTTCAGGACACGGACTTGATCTGCTCCGCCGTCTTGACGACACTGTGCTGGATCGGCACCCACTCTATCTTTTTAAACATGGCCACCACGCCGATCGGGATATACGTAAAAATATAGATCGGAAATGTGAACATATAAAGAATCTTCTTCGCCGTGGTCGTGTGGATCTGACGCCATTCCGACACGGTGGTGATCAGCCCGTAGGTGAACATGATCACGTAGGTGGACACGAGACTGTAAACCACCATGCCCAACAAAGTCTCAATGAACATGCCCCGGTAAGCCGGCTCAAATATACTGAAGATCACACCCAAAAATCCCAGCGCGAACGATCCGATCGTCAATAATATGCCCGGCGCGATCGTCATGAACATATCGTAGGCCGCAAAATCTCTCTTTTTGAAAATCCGAGACAAAAGCTGTCTTCCGTAATGGAAAAAGACCTGATAAAAACCCTTGGACCAGCGCAGTCTCTGATTCCAGGAAGCGCTGAATTTCGTCGGCTGCTCATCATAAAAGACCGCCGAATTGCAATACCCGATGCGCTCGCCGTGAATCACGCTGTCGATCGAGAACTCGATATCCTCGGTCAGCAGATGGTGCTTCCAGCCGCCGTTTTCCAAAAACACATCTTTGGATACCAAAAAACCGGTGCCTGAGATCGCGCAGCTTGTGCCGAGGAGCATCCTCGGATGGTTGATATACTTGGCCTCGCGCAAAAACCACAGCGCATAGCCCGCGGAGATCCAGTTGTCGCCGTAATTTTTGGAGTTGCGGTAACTGGTGACCACCCGAAAGCCATGACAGAAGACCTTGTTCATCTCCCGCACATAATCGGCATCCAGGATATTGTCGGCATCAAATACAAAATAACCGTCATAGGCATCGCCGTAATCCACGGCAATCTTTTTCAGCAGATAATCCAGCGCGTAACCCTTGCCGATATAGTCCTTGTTGAAACGCTCATAGACCCGCGCCCCCGCGCGCCGCGCGACATCCGCCGT
This sequence comes from uncultured Catenibacillus sp., assembly GCA_964423195.1. GTDB lineage: Bacteria > Bacillota > Clostridia > Lachnospirales > Lachnospiraceae > CAKRHR01. Next base: position 9,175 of record CAYRDY010000037.1, read on the forward strand.
ATCGTCCGTGCAGTTGTCGGCCACAACAAAGGTATCTATCAATTCCCTCGGATAATTTTGCTGCTTAATGCTCTCGATGAGCTGACCGACCACCGCCCGCTCATTTCTGGCGGAGATGAGAACCGCGTATTTATGTTTCTTTGTCTCCTCATATTCCTTTGGTGTCTGCAGCAGCCCAAGCACGGCATAGAAAATCTGATATAAATAGCCCAGCGTAAAAAACAGGCCCACTGCCAGTGATGCGTATTTGATGACACTCATCATATGAATCCTAACCTCCCGCAGATTATCTTACCACGTTTTTGTAAAATGAAAAGTGTCATTGTATACAATTTTAATAAATTTTCAGAATTTTATTTGGTAAAGTGTCACAGCCGGCGCATTTTTTGTGGCCTGCCCGTAGCCGATCTACCCTCCCTCCCGCGGCATGTTTCCTGCCCACGGCCTGCCACGGCTCGACTCCTGCTCGCGGCATGTTTTGGCATTTTACTGCTGTCTCATCTCCTCCGCGACCTGTGCCTCGCAGCTTCGCATGGCCAGAATGGTTTTTTCAAACAGTTCCTCAAGCGTCCAGCCGAGATTTTCGGCGCCGGTGCGGATGACATCCCTCGAACAGCCGGCCGCGAAGCGTTTATCCTTGAATTTCTTTTTCAGGCTGGAGACCTCCAGGTCCATCACGCTTTTGGACGGACGCATGCGGACTGTGGCCCCGATCAGCCCCGTCAGCTCATCCGCCGCGAAGAGAACCTTCTCCATCTCATGCTCCGGCCGGACATCGCAGCAGATACCGTAGCCGTGGCTGCACACGCTGTGAATCAGGTCATCGCCGGCATTGATCTGCGCCAAAAGCTCCGGCGCCTTCCGGCAATGCTCTTCGGGATATTTCTCAAAATCGATATCGTGCAGAAGCCCCACCAGCGCCCAGTAGTCCGCCTCATCGCCGTAGCCGAGTTCATTCGCGTACCAGCGCATCACGCCCTCAACCGTCAGCGCGTGGAGAATATGAAAATCCTCCTGATTGTATTTTTTTAAAAGCGCCAGCGCTTCCTCCCTTGTAATACTTGTCTGCATCTTAAAAAACCTCCGTTTCCTCAAAAATAAGTCATCCATACACAAAATAATATAGCCGAAAATACCCGCGATTTCAAGACATAAAATGCACGGCGCGAGCCGCCGTCGGGCGGGCGCACAAAATACACCCGCACGGCACACAAAATACGCCCGCCCAGCACACAAAACACGCCTCCGGGCATACAGCGGCCGCCGCCGAAAATAATTTCCGGCGGCGGCCGCTAAAAAGAACATCCTCCCCTGTACCGACAGGCGATCAATAATCCATCTGGCGATAGTATCTTCTCGTCGTGAGCGGATGATTCCTCTCCTTCTCAAGATGGCAGCTCAGTCTCTCCGTAATCGCGTAGGTGATCATCGGCGAGACGATCTTTCTAAACTCAGGCTTCGTAAATGGCAGCTCCACTTCTCTCGTATCGAAGATATTGATCTCACGCGTGATCTTTTCGGCGAAATTCTTCACGCGGTCCATCAGCGGCCTGGTCTCATCCTCGCCGTAGAGGAGAATCATGCTGGTGCCCTCCTCCACCAACTCCAGAGTGCCATGGAAAAATTCCGCGGCGTGAATCGACTTTGTCTTGATCCACTGCATCTCCTCAAGGATGCACATGGCATAATCGTAGGCCTCGCCCCAGAGCATTCCGGAGCCGACGACCATGTGATACGGCGTGTCCTTAAGCGTCGCCGCCATTTTCGCGCATCTGTCCTCATACTGTGCTTTCGCCCTCAAAAGGTAAGGCACAATCTTTGCATACTCATCCATGAACAGATCATAGTCCTCAAATTCGCCCTTGTTTTTCATAAATCTGGCCAACAGTGTGATCATATAAGTGTAGATGGCCTCGCAAAGGCAGTCGTCCTCGGCAAAGCTGAACAGCTTTTCATCCGCGTATTCGCAGACCGGTGTGTTGTCATTTGAAACATAGACAATGGTTCTGGCGCCGGCCGCTTTCACAAACTTCGCCGCCGCGACGATCTCCTTCGTGTTGCCGCTCCTGGAGGAGAAGACGCACACGGAATCTTTGGTGAATTTTTTCGGCGGCGCCGCCATAAATTCGGCTGCGATCGCGCTGTATGTCTCAATCTCCGATGTCGTGTCCAACCAATATTTCATCGGCAGCGAATGGGCGTAAGTGCCGCCGCAGCCGATAAAGAAAATATTGGAATAGCCCTCCGAACAAATCCTGTCGACGGCCGCCTCGATCTGCGGCCTCAGTGCGATCGCGTCACTGACAACCTTCTCGTAACGTGGAACATCGAAATTAAACATAAAACATCCTCCTTAAAAATATAGAATAAAATATCATTTTCACATATCACTTCTGCCTATATTGTCAGATACTTGTTCTATGACATCATAATACATTATGTTATATATTTTGTAAAGATATTTTTTCAAATTTTATAAAGATGTTTGAAATTATTTCTCTTGTCCTTTGCCGCCAGCTGCCGTCATTCGCCGTCCTTTCTCTCGTGGTAATCCTTGTCAATTTTCCTTTTCCAGTCAGGGGCAACAGAACCAGAAGCCCGTACATGGGTGATGGTTTCGCTCAGCACTTCATAATTGAGCTTTGTTCCCTTTTTATCGCTGTGATAATTCACGGCGTGATCCTCTGAGATTCCGAAATTCCTCGCGGTCTCCACAGCATCGATATTCGCTCCGAGGAAGAGGAACTCCCAGCCGTATTTTGTCTTCTGTCGCTCGATCATCTGCTTGACCTGATCGCTTGAATAGCGCCTGCTTGCATTCTCCATACCGTCTGTGGTGATGACAAACAGCGTGTGTTCCGGCACATCTTCCGCCCGCGCGTATTTATGAATGTTCCCAATGTGGCGGATCGCCCCGCCGATAGCATCCAGCAGCGCGGTACAGCCCCGCACATAGTAATCTTCGGAGGTGAGCAAAGCGATATCTTTTACGTCCACACGATCGTGGAGCACCTCGCTTGAATTGTCAAAGAGGATGGTGGAGACCAGCGCGCTGCCGGCCTCTTTTTTCTGCTTTTCGATCATGGAATTAAAGCCGCCGATGGTGTCGGCCTCCAGCCCGCGCATAGAGCCGCTGCGGTCAAGAATAAATATGAGTTCCGTTAGATTTTTTTTCATTGTCTTTCCCTCCATAAAAAAAGTAGCTGTTCGGTTTCACCTTACAGCTACATTCTATACCCTGTGCGACTTTATTTGGTCGCATGGCGGGCGACATTCGGCAGGAAAATTCCGCTTCTCCTACGCACCCAGCAAATTCTGATCGAAAGCGAACAGCGCTTCGTTGATCTCAAAAATATCGTAGTCACCGCGGCTAATAAAAAATTCCACAATGATGTCGAATTTATTGCTGTGAGAGAGGGCAAAGCCGGCCTTCATCAGCATCTCCTTTGTCTCCTCTAAAGACAGCTCCAACGCGATGGAAAAAGCCAGAACCGTGGGCTTGCTCGGCTTATAATACTTATCACTTCGTATCTTGGAGAACAGCTTGCGGTCAATGTTCGCCCTTTTGTAGCACTGGACATCCGTGATCCCTCGCTCGTCAATTTTTCGCAGCAACATCTCCGAAAAGCTCTCATCGATCATGTTGACAGCCTCATCCAGTGTGGCGGGGGAGGATGGCGAGGCCGAGGCCGCAAATGGTTCGAGAAATCTGGTCTCCTCCGGCGCGCGCGCCATCACCGATTTCTTATCGAGAAGCCGGCTGCGTCTCTGTTCCCCGCGCTTATCGGTATGCGCATCGACGTAGGTGTCATCAATATATGCCTCAATGTCCCGGAATAGTTTCTCACTGATCTGATAGGCAGCCCTATCGTAGATGACGATATAGACAGTCATATCGCTTGTAAAGAGAAATTCGCTGATCGTGTCGATGGCGACTTTTAACGCCTGATCCTTCGGATAGCCGTAAATACCGGAAGATATCAGCGGGAAAGCGACGGTCTCACACCCCTTCTCTTTTGCGAGCGCAAGGGAGGTGCGGTAGCAGGAGATGAGCTTTTCACGTTCCCCGCGGTTTCCCCCATACCAGATAGGTCCCACGGTGTGAATGACATATCTGCAGGGCAATCGGTAGCCTCCGGTGATCTTCGCGCTGCCGGTCTTACAACCGCCCAGCTTCCGGCATTCATCCAGCAGTCCCGGCCCCGCGGCATGGTGGATGGCTCCGTCCACGCCGCCTCCGCCCAAAAGTGTCTCATTGGCAGCATTTACAATGGCATCTACCTTCATTTTTGTAATGTCATTTCGTACAATTTCCAGAGGCATCATTCGCCCTCCTCGCTTCTTCGTTTGCCGGCGGCCGTTTATGCATTGTGACCTCCGATCTGCGTGTTGCGCTCTCTTGCCGTCGCGCCCTCCTCAAGATCCATGCCCTTGAGAATCGCGTTTTTCCCATACCGCTTCTTGATTGACAGTATCATCTGCTGTATCTTCTTTTCCCTCTCAAGCTCCTCCCGCTCTCGCTCCCTTTGCGCTTCCAGAGCGGCGTAATCCGTGAACAGGTCAAGCTGCTCATACTGGGGTTCCCGATTTGCAAAAGATTCATCTATGACGTGGCCTGCCACAATATTCAGTCTGCGGATCAGCAACTCCGGATTCACAATGCGGTCATACAGCTCCGAGGCTGCCTCCATGATCAGCCTCGCGGAGGAAGTGGGTCGGCCGAGACTGATCGTTCCATGGGCGTGTTTTGGGATTTTTCGCCCGTAATGATCGTTTACAATCTCCCCGTGATAGGCCGCGCGCCGCTTCGGGTCTCTCAGATTCTCCACGTCATAGCTGATCGTAATGACAATCTGGTTGGTGACGAGTCCCTTGTCCACCAGATCCAACGCCAGCGCGTCGGCCATCTCCCGAAGGACGAGCCTTGCCTCTTCCGCGTCGTAGGCCTCCTTTAATACCTGTCCGGAACTTAAGCTGTTGGAATCCGGGCGGTACGCCTTGACGGCCGCCACGGTGCATGGCTCCCAGCCCCACGCATGGTCAATCAGCAGCTCCGCGTTTTTTCCAAATAACTTATAGAGCAGATCCTCATCCTCCGCGGACTGCCGCGCGACGTCACCCATGGTGAACATCCCGTTCGCCTCCAGTTTGCCCGCGTAGCCGTGTCCCACTCTCCAGAAATCCGTGAGTGGCCGGTGTGTCCAGAGAATCTGCCGGTAGCTCATCTCATCAAGCTGCGCGATCCGCACGCCGTTTTTATCCGCCGGACAATGCTTGGCTACGATGTCCATGGCGACCTTGCACAGATACAGATTCGTCCCGATCCCCGCCGTCGCGGTGATGCCGGTGGTGTCAAAGACATCCTGTATGATCTTCATCGCGAGATCATGGGGGGATAACCTGTAAATGTCGAGGTAGGCGGTCACATCCATGAAAACCTCATCGATCGAGTAGACGATGATGTCCTCCGGCGCGACATATTTCATGTAGATCTCGTAGATCCGGGTGCTGTATGCCATGTAGTACGCCATGCGGGGCGGCGCGATGATGAAATCAATCGCCAGGGACGGGTCGGCCGCAAGTTCCGAGGGAATCTGGGATGTGCCGGTGAATTTATGTCCCGGCGCGTCATGCCGACGCCCGGCATTGGCCTCCCTCACCTGCTCTTTCACTTCAAACAGCCGCGCGCGTCCGGAGATGCCGTAACTTTTCAGGGAGGGCGTGACCGCGAGGCAGATGGTCTTATCCGTCCGGCGCTCGTCCGCAACCACCAGATGGGTGTTCATAGGGTCAAGGTCGCGCTCCCGACACTCGACGGACGCGTAAAAGGATTTCAGATCGATGGCTATGTAAGCGCGCTCGTCCATGGGCTGCCATCTCCTTTCCCCTAAAGCCCATTCGCTTGATGCTATAGCTTTCGTTTGATGCTAAACTTCCATGCCCCGCAAGCGGGGCGACACCATGGATGAAAACCGATTTTGATTCTATGCCTGACGCTTGATTTTGCAGACGTCACTCGCGTCTATGTCTGCCTTCCGGTTTTGCGCCTACCTTAGAAAATCGCTCTTATGTTGTTCAACGGGTCTCAGATCATAGCCCATATGACTCAGGTGCGCGATCTTCAGGGCGACCAGATTGATATCCGTGTCCATGGCTCCGGCGATCTGCTCCGCCGTGTACCGGTAATCATAGATGTATCTGAGCAGTTCATCCGTGTCCAGCAGGATCTCCGAGGCGACAATATTCGCCTCATATTCCGGCTTTGTCCTCATATCGTAGAGCATGAACTCGCGCAGCGAGCTGTCCCTCGCCAAATTCCGGTGGAGCTGATCGTGCCCCAGCTCATGGGCACACACGATCTTTTGCATCTGCTCCGGGAGATCTCTGTTTATGAATATAAAGCGGTTCCGCTTGATCACGCGGTACATCCCCTTGAGCGGGCCAAAGTTTTCACAGAACATGACGGTCGCCCCGATGTCCTCCGCAATCACAAAGGGGTCGCGCGTCCCACACCGCCTGACAAGCCTGCTGCCCACAAGGGCAAATTTTTCTGCGCTCATCGCCCCACCTCCAATCGGGACAGTCGCACTCAGACACTCATGCGTCGTCGCTCTTCAAATACTTTTTCGGTGTGTATTTTTTGTTATTTTTCTTCGCAATCCAGTAAGCGTCGTTCAGCGCTTTCATGGCCCCGTCGAGCGCGTCCTCGCTCAGAGCGCCCCCGGCAAAGAGACCGGTGACCTCGCCCACAAGCTCGTCGATATCTCTCGCGGCCTTCGCCCCGCCCTTTTCATGGGCCTCCACGGCATAGATGCCGCTGCTTCCCAAGAGGTATGCCGTCGTCGTGTGTAATTCGTCCGCGATCTTCTGCACAACCTCCATGTTCGACGGCCTGCGGTTCCCCAGTTCATAATTCTGAATCGTGCGCATGCTCACGCCCACTCTCTTGGCAAGCGCCTCCTGAGTCAGTCCGGCCTCCACGCGCTTTTCCCTGAGTCTGTCTTTGAATAGCATAGGGCACCTCACTTTTTTGATAAAGACGAACAACTTTTCATAAAAAACATATTGACATGAAAAAGTGTTGGTGATACAATGACGTCACAGACACGAAATTCTGTTCGTATGATTATTTTAACATATGAAAACCTGTGTGTCAACGGTGAAATGAAAAAATTCACATGGAGCGGAGGCATAGATTATGGAGAAGACAGCTTTTTATAAGGCTTATGTGACAGTCAACGCGGACATCGATTCGGAGGGGCGGTTTTATCCCCGTCTGATCTACTGGGGGGACGGCCAGATTTTTGAGATCAGGGAGATCAAGTACCAGTGCCGGGCGAAGTCCGACAAGGTAGAGGGCGGCGGCATTCGCTACACGGTCGTCATCGGCGGAAGGGAGTCCCTGCTCTATCACGAGGGAAACCGGTGGTTTGTGGAGGCAAGAATGAGCTAGCCTGGCAATATCTTTCCAGTTTATTCCTGGCTTATCTCATCATCTCTGATCAGCCGCCCTTTCTCCACGTTCGGGCGGATCATATGCTCACGGGCATAGTCCCAGAGAACCTGGGAGCCCGATGCCGTATATCGGTTCCGCTCAAGCACCTGGCTGACGTGCACCCCGTGCTCGACCCAGCTGATGCCGTCGGTCACATCATTGAGCATCAGCGGCTGTATGCAGTCCATCGCCCTCGCGAACCGCGCCTCCGGTGTCTGGACCGCCTCAAATTCTTCCCAGAGCGACCGCAGCCACTTGCCCTGATCCTCCGGCAGCAGGCCGAACAGCCGGTCCGCGGCCTGAGCCTCCCGCTCGCGCTGTGTCTCCTTGCCCTTCGGGTCATACGCGTATGTATCGCCGGCGTCGATCTCCACGATATCGTGGATCAGTATCATGGTCACCGTCTTGCAGATGTCAATCTCCTCATTGGCATACTCGCTCAAGAGAATCGCCATCAGTGCCATATGCCATGCGTGCTCGGCGTCATTCTCCTTAGTCCTGCCGTCGGACAGATAGGTCTGCCGCCTGATAAACTTCTCCTTATCGATCTCCCGACAGAAATCAAACTGCCGCGAGAGCCTGTCATCGTCCCTTTTTCCCTGTGACTTGATATCCATCTTTTCCTCTTTTTTCTTGACGCACTTTAGTGCATCATCAAGGTAGATTTGGAAGTTTACTCCAAACTTATTCAGTCTGTGACTCGGTATTGTCCTGCGTCGAATCTGGGCTGTCTTCTAGACTGTCCGATGTTTTGAGATCGGAAGTGCCGGCCTGGGCGCCCTCAATCCAGTGGATCGCGTAAGTCTTTCCGACCGCGTTCCCGATGTTTGTGATGTAGTCCTCCAATAAGGTCTGCGCCCGCTGCCGGGCTTCCATCAGGAGCGACTCGTCATGCTCGACCGCCTCCTGCAGTTTGTTCTGCGCGGCCTCAAAGGCGGCGACCTCATCCGCCGCCTCGATATCAGCGGAATCTTTGTCCACGATAAATGAATCCGCCGTGAGTGTCGCCGAGTCGACCTTGCAACTCTGCACGGTGGCCTCCGGAAGCGTGATGTCAATCTGATCACCTTTAATCTCGATATTGACACCGGACAGATCAATGCCGAGCCTGACAATGCCGCTGTATTCTATCCAGAAGCGCTTGTCCTTTTTCCACCAGAGAAAGCCCGCGGCATCTTCCTCCGTAAATTTTGCGACATTGTGATAATAGCAGTCCAACACGGCGAGTTCGCAGATGGCTTTCATCTGTGAGACTTGAGGCTCAATCTTTTTTTCGGCAGTCTCATCGGAATGGCCGCAGGACGCGCACGACAGGACGAGCGCTATCACTAAAATAAGGGCTAACATCTTTTTCATGGCGCCATCCTCCTATTCTATGGCCAGCTGATATTCTGAATCCAGCTGGTCAATGATCGGCCTGATCAGAGCCTTGATCGTGTTTATGGCGCTCTGCCTTGCCAGATCATAGATACTCTCCTGCTGACTGCTCTCCGCCCTCACATCCGCCTCACACAATTTGTAGGCCTCATTTGTGATGGTGGATGCGTCGTATTGATCATCATTAAAAATGAAATCCAGCGACTCTATCTCAACATCGATCTCCGTGATCTCAACCTCAGGGAGTGCAATATGAATGAGCTTCCCCTCATTGTCGACATCGATCGCCAATTTTTCAAAATCAATCCCCGCCTTGACCACCGCCTCATAGGCGACATAGTAGTCAATTTTTTCGGGATCCTCCTTGTCCTTGGCTCTTGCGACCCCGTTGTACACGGAGGTGTACGTCGAGAGATCGCTGACGCTGATCATCTGCTCCAGCGTGGAGGACGTGATCACCTCCGCGCCCTTATCTTTGTCGGATCCGCGCCTGGCAAAATCAAGACACGCGACGGCGAGAATCACAGCGACAATCACGACCGCGATCGCGATCATCAAAACGGTGATTTTCCGAACTTTCCAGATTTTCTTTCTTCTCTTTTCACTTCCAACCCCTGCCATCTTGTCACTCCCTTATTCCACTCCCAGCGCCTTAAACACCGCGTCCTCCGCGCTCTGATAAAAGATCAGGTTGAAGCTCCCGATGAGCTCCGCCGGCACCGTGCCCAGATCCGCCGCCGAGGTGATCGGCAGCAGCACTTTCTTCGCCCCGCTGTCCAGGCACACCTGCAGAGTGTCCGCCAGATTATCCGTTTTCATCAGCGTACCGCTGATGCTGATCTCACCCAACACTGCCATCGTGCCAAGAACCGGTTTGTCAAGGGCGATGGAACAAAGCGCGATCAGTGTTGGCAGCGCCAATTTTCCGGTCATGCCGATGCCCTGCAAGTCCTGATAATTGACGATGTAGTCCTTCGTGGTGGTGCTGATGGCACCGCTGATCCGGCTGCCGTTGGCCTTCAAAAAATTAAACGCCGTATTGGAGGATTCCCGCGCGTCGCGGTCGCTGCCGATGCCGGTGCGGTCAAATTTTCCGCTGCCGGGCAGCATCTGGCTCTCCAAGCGGAATACGCCGATCATGCCCGATTTCCCGCGAGAGACGGTATAAACCTGCCCCGGATTGCAAAGGCCCTCCGGAATCAGCTTCCCGCCGCCCTGCTCCGGCACAGTGACATAGTGTTCCGACATATCCTCCAGATCGATGTAGGAGAAATTGACGTCATAAAACTCCATGCCGCCCAGCTTCTTCAGCTGTTCCTTCACGCGGCGGCGCATCTCCAAAGCCAGCTGCAAAACTTCTTCCAGTTCTTCCTTGGTAAACTCTCCGTCGGGATAAACGAGCTTCAGATATCCGTCCACCATGCGACGCACGGCAATGGTATCCCGCTGGTTCGGGTTTTTCTCCAAGCGGAAATAGTAATCCAGCGCGTCTCCGTACTGCTCCTTGCGAAGTTCCCGGATAAATTCCGCCAGATAATCGGTGATGAAACCGTAATCGTCGGTGAAATGCTCCGGCCGGAACTTCGGCACCTCCCAGCCCGGCAGATAACAGTGCATCCGGTCTAAGAAAGCCGTATCCGTTCCCATCTCCGGAGGGAACGGGTCAAAGAGGTTGGAAGTTTTTAAAAGCACATCCACGCTCTGATTGATGTTGCCGATAAAGACCAT
>CAYRDY010000038.1:0-16638 GCA_964423195.1 uncultured Catenibacillus sp.
GACAATCATCGAATACAAAACCGCGCGCAGTGCGTCCATGGAACCCAAAAATAGCGGAAATACGGCTAACAGTTTGATATCTCCCATCCCCAGCCCCTTTCTGGATATGACGCGCAGAAGAAGGCCTAAGACCAGCAACAGAATGCTTCCGATCACTTCTGAGATGAGCCTGTACAGTGTGTCCGCCGGGGCCATGATCAGCTCGACTATAAGGATCAGACCCTTCATTCCAAGACACATCACGATATATTCGTTGGGAATGATCTCCACAGCGCTGTCGATATAGGCCACCATCCACAGAACAGAAAGAAGACAGAGGCGCCGCCATACAGCCAGCGGCTCATGGCTGTTCCTCGAAAATACGGTCATGACAACCGCCATACACAACAAAAACAATGGAAGTGCTTTTAAATAATATTCTCCCGCCTTTGACTTTGGCTCTGGAAAATCATCCATCCTCCCCCTGAATTTAAAATGCAGGAAGGACAGGAGAAAGGCAAGCACAAACACACCATATTTGATGATTCTATTTATCATTTCGCACACCATGTCTTAGTATAAGCACACTGCTCAAAATTAAAATTCAGGTCCACATTCAGAAGTTTTAGCATATGTACTTTATAGGTCACAATAACCTTGATGTCATCGCCACCGGCAGCGCATATTTCCGACTTTGAAAAATCCAGACCTTTAAGGCCGCCGACAACGCCAAGCCATCTCAGGTATGCATCCGCGCCGCTATCCGCCGACGCCAGGCGCTTTTCCGCAATTTTTTTACATATCCCGTCGGCCGCATAGCCCTTGATCTCCTCGCCCGCGCTCTGTCCGATCAGATAGAGCATTGATTCCCAGAAGTCGCTGTCCCCGCCGACGGAATTAATCTTTTCGATCGTGCCAAAGACATCGCTGGAGCCTGAGATAATATCATCGATCTGATTTCTCGCGTAATCTGCCTTCCCGTTCAAGGCTTTTTCGCGCTCATTGAGACCAGCCAGTGTATACAAATAAGTATAATTCGATATTTCTTTCGCGACCCCATGGATCAGGACGCCTACTTTCGCCTGAGCCAGACAGATGTTGACGATTGCGAGAACTGTCACGATAAGGAACATAAATGTTGTCAGTGATAATGTCGCCTCCACGACGATGGCGCCGTCCTGATTTTTTCTCTTCACAACTCTTCTCCTCAATAACCGCGGTATGCTTTATATGTGTATGTGTTCCATCCGCCGTCCTGCGGCGCGCTATAGCCCTCATTTTTTACGATCGGCAGATCGAGCATCAGCGGTTTGACCTTGAGCGACGCCGTCGCCTCATAATAGACATTGGCCTTTGACATCAGAAACGGCGGCGAAATATTTTGATCCATATTGACCTGTATCACATCCGCGATCCGGGAATAGATCCCATACTCATCGCCAAATGACAATTTGATAAACAGAATCAGACACAGATAGTCGCTGTAATAGAGCGCGTCCGCGGTCTGTACTTTTTTCTTCTCCGCCTGTACCACATACGGATATAAAATCTCCAGATCATCTCTGCCTTTTACCAATTTCACGGGCATGCCTCTTTGCAGATACTGCAAATCCCTGGCAGTCTCCGCCGCGGTCAATCCTAATATAACGACCGTCCGCACGAGCGCCGCGGGAATGATGCCATAGGAGGCGACCTGAATCCCGGCAGCCGTCGCCCCTAAGGCTATGGCATCGGGTGAACCGGTGCCGGTCCAGTATCTTCCAAATTCCGCCGGCAAATTCAAAACATATCGAATCGCGAAAATGGTCCCGTAAGCGGAGGCTTTGTTCGCCAGATTATGGTTCCCGTAAATGATGTACTCCACTTCATTTCCATAGGAGAAGTTGTTTTCACTGTTGATCATTTTATTCGTCAGCGTCTTATTATCCGTGAATCTCAAATTTGTCGACTGCCATTTTTCGGACACGCTGTTATACGGCCAGTCGCTCATCCTCGCGCCGCTGCCCAACAATCTGTATTTGCCCTCATACTCAAAGGTGTCATAGCTGAACATGCTCATCACATAATCCAGCGTATAGAGATCATCCCTGAGATTGACCATAGCCTGCCCGACAGTCGAGCCGAAATTAGAAAACAGACCGGTGATAAAATTTGAGATATCGGTCAAATCATGCGACGAAGGCTTATCGCTGCCGCCACCGCCGCCGGCGGACGGGAGATTCGGCTGATCCTTTATCTCATTCTCGCTGGCGGCATTGCCGTATTCTGTCTCTGACTCTTTGTATTTATCCTCCAGATCTTCCTTATCTTTCTGAGCCTTGTCCCTGCTCGCCTTGTCCTGATTTGCGTCCTTATCTTTTTGATATTCCTTAAAATATTCCTCAAGCCACCGGTATAATTCCGGCGTGTTGACCTGATGAATGGCCGGATGATTATTTTCCGTAATGCGAATATTGTTGATTTCTTCCGAGGAGGTAAAATGAAAACTGTCATTCGCATAGGCATTCAGCTCCGAAGTCACATAGGAGATATTGTCCTCAACGACCCCTGATTTTGCCCGAAACGTGCCGTATGAATCGATATCTCTGATCGAAGTCCCGTTATACTGATATCCGTTGATCGCGGCCTTGATACTCCCAAGCAAACTCTTGACATTATTGACACGCTGAATCAGCGCGTCAATTTTTTCGGGTGTCACCTGCTCAAGAATCTTTCGGTTCTCCGGATCATTGATATATTCACGATCCATCTCGGAGAGCGTCGAGTCATACGAATTTGCCTGATCACTCCATTTGTTGAAACTCACCCGGTAGCTCTCGGCTTTATCCTTCGTATCTTTTAACGCGTCGGCCGCCTTGCCCAACAGATCTATGGCCTTGTCATAGCGCGTATAGAATTCTTCTATCTGTGCGTAGATATCTCTGATGATCTGGTCTGTCTCCGACACATCCGTCAGCCCTCCGCAGCGATCCCAGATGCCGCCGAGCGTGTCTGTGATCGCCCGATAGGCGCTGTTTGGATTATAAAAATAATAATTCTGAATATCCTCAAACTGCGCACTCAACAAATCATAATGCGCCTGCCGGCTCTTACTCCCATAGGTATTGACATCCGCATAATTGGGCAATATATAAATCTCGCCCTTTTCGCCGTCGTCAAGCATCCCCATCGCCGTATCGAGCTGCGCCATGTTTTTACACAGTGAATTTGCCTTGTGAATGAAATTTGAGTAGGCGTCACTCTGCTTTAAAATGTCGTCACAGGCCACCAGATACTGAAGGTCATAGACAGTCCCGTTATATTCTGGCATTACATTATAGGAATTATCCAGACTGTCCGCGGCACTGTTAAAATCCATGATGGCCTTTGCGGTATTATGGATAAAATTATTGATCTGATCCTTGTCGATCTCGCTCTCAGAATATGAATAATCGGTCGTCAGTTCTATGGCTCGAAAAGCGATATCCTGCGTGTTATACAGATCCATGACCATCTTTTTGTGGCGCTCTTCATATTTTTCTTCCACCTCTATGAGCGTCTGCTTTAGCTGTTCGATATCGGCCTCTGTGATATTCAAGTCTTTGTATTCCTGCAGTTTATCATAGGCCTCCATCGCCTTCTCGATCAAATCGCCTTCTACTTCATAGGTTTTTTTCTTCTCTTCCGTCAGATCCGCGTCCTTTGCGGAATTTTCCAAATCTTTAGATACACTCCTGAATCTCTCCAGGATCTCGCTGACCATATCGACAGGGCCACGGTATTTCATAAACTCCACAATCTCTTTTTTTACCAGAGCCGGATTCGTCAGCGTCCCATTGGGCGCGACGGTTACCTTAAAGCCATCGTCCCCGTTTTTTTCAATCTGGAGCAAGTCGACAATCGCACCGTCGCTGCCGCCCAGCAAACCCTCGAGCTGGTCGACGTATTTTCTGGCCTCTGAGGCTTCCACGCCCTGGGACGTCACGCAGGCCATAAAATATTTATCCGCCTCCGCCATAAATGAATCCATGTCCTGACAGGAGGCCAGCAACCCATAGTAATCATTGAGTACGGGGTCAAATTGCGTCAGCATCGTATTCAGCGTCAGATCCCCCGCGGAGCTGATGACCTCCCCCGCCAGCCTCGTTCGGCTGACATCCACGAAAAGGCAGCTGACCACGAGAACGGGGACGAGTATTAAGACTAAAAAGACATTGACTGCGCCGTGCTTGTTTTTGAAAAATTTCATCCTGAGAAATCCCCTTTACCTCTGATTCATCCGCCTCAGCCGATGGGACTATATGGCTCAGTGCCCAAGAAATTCCGATACTTTAGAGACAATCTCCGACAATTTTTCCTTCAGCGCGGATCTGTCCCAGAAGTCCATCGCCATATCCACGTCCAGGATAAACTCCGGCGTGTCCGTCACCGGCACCGTCGACTCTGAGGTGATCCGAAGAATCGTCGGCCGATCTGAGCCTAGAAAACGTATCGGAAATTTGATGCGGTAGGTCGCCGCCACCGTGAATGTACTCGTCAGAATTCCCTTGTGATAATCGAAGTGATCGATCACGCATTCCCGCAGATTCATCCCGTAAAAGTATCCGCTCCCCAACTGATCCAACCGATCCTCAAGCTCGTTTCGAACGGGATTTGCCATCGAGACGCCGCCCAAAACCATGTGGTACGGCTGAATATCATTCAGACGGTCCGGCACGCCTCCTGTGTCTTCAATCGTCCCAAGCAAGGGGTCTCTACAGTAGGCGGCGGCGTGTACCGCCGCCTCGGATACCAGCGCGTCGACACGGGAACGCATATAAAACATATTGCCCATATATATCAAAAAGAAAATCACGAAAAACATGATCGGAAACACAAATGTGGCCTCCACGATCAATGCGCCGTTTTCCTTTGTTTTCATTGTCAAAAACCTCTTTCAGGACTGCTGAAAAATCAGCAGCCCTGTCCACTACTTAGTAATTGTCTTTACTCGCCAATTGCCTTTGTCGCATTCTTTGTAATCGTGTTGAATAATGTGGTAAGGAGGCTCTGTATCTGATTTCTGAATACAACCGCCAGCAGCACAGCGATCCCGATCAGGACCACCATGCTGACGATGTTGACATCGCCCTCCTCATCGTACAAAAAGCCGTAAATCAGCAGCTTGACCCTCAGCATCAACTCCATGAAACACTCATCCAATTTGCTCATTTTTTTCTTCCTCCTTGTGAATTTATATCCACCGCTTTGCGGTTCAGACACCTATGTTTGTAAATATCGGCACCACAATCATGATGATGATCCCCAAAAACATGATAAAAATCGGTATCATCAATTTGCTGGCGGCCTTCTCGCCCGCCCTGCGGACGTTCTGTTTTCTCGTTTCCCACACCTCCGCGCTCTGCTGCTGGAGCATCACTGACAACTCCTTGTTGCCCTTCTGAATCCCCTGAATCACCGTCGATGAAAACTTTTTCACCTCAGGGATCATACAGCGCGTGCCAAATCTGCGGATGGCCTCGATCTCGGAGATGCCGTTATTCATATCGCTGACCGCGCTCTGCATTTCCTCGTAAAATGTGCCATCACCTGCCTTTGCGACCGTCTCCCACGCCTCCCGCAAAATCATGCCGGCATTGGTCAGCAGCGCAAGTTTCGAGATCACCTCCGAGAAGTCGCGCAAGAGCTCATTCGAGCGCTTTTTTATCTTCTGGCCGGACTGTGTCAGGAAATAGTAGACCGCAAGGCCGCTGAACACGAACATAATCGGCAGCACCATGATCTCACCGGATAACCCGTACAGGATAAACGCCAGCAAAAAGAGCAGCATCGCATAGGTCAGAGCGCGGGCATAGGTCACTCTCAGGTAAAACTCGACATATTTCTTTTCATACAGGATCTCCAGCTCCTGCCTGAGCCTGCGGTCGCTCTTGGACTTATAGCCGTAGTGAAATAACTCCATCACCGCGTAGCCTGTTGAGTACAAATCCTTCAGCGGGTATTCTTTTTCATCCAGATTTTCAAACAGACTGTCATACTTTCTCGATATCAGGAAGAGTACCAGCCAGATCAGCAAAAAGATCGCGCCGAGACCCAACACCACGATATCCGTTATTGAAATAAACATCTCACACCTCAGATCTTGATATCCAGTATCATTTTTCCCACATAGTAGGCGACCACAAACATAATGACGCCGACCGTCGTGGCGATGACGCCTGTCAATGTCGCGAAATTCGCCGCAAACTCAGGGCTCATCCCCTTAATCACGCCGATCAGGGCGATGGGCATGATCAGCATGAGATTTTGCTCCGTCTTGCTTGACGTCACAACCGTATCGATATCCTCGCCGATCTCCATCTTGTCACTCAGGATCGCGTGGGTATCACGGATAATTTCCTGCATATTCCCGCCTTTGCGGTAACAGACATTGAAGACTTCGGCAAAGCTCTTGATATCGTCGATGCCGCTGCGGTTTCCAAAGTCGAGAAGCATCTCCTCGACGAGGACGCCGTTCTGGATGCCCGCGATGATAATGTCCAGCTCATTTAATATGTACGCGCCCTCCTCATACTGTATCCGCAGATCCTCCCTCACAGAATAAAAGGAATCCATCATATTGTTGCCGGCGCCAAGAGATGTCGTGAGCCCGTCGAGCATATCCCTGAATTGCTGCCGGAGTTTTTTTCTCCTTTTATTGATGATCTGCTGCACGCGCACGGGCAGGAACAGTTTTCCCGCGATCAGCCCGACGACTACAGAAATCGTGATATTCAAAATATAGGTCATGGTCGTCGGCTGGCCGAATTCATCTTTCGCGAGGCCGCCGTAAAACAGATAGCCGACGGCCGCCCCGGCGATAAACGCGATCAGAAAATAGAAAATTTTTTCAGGAACACTCATGTAATAGACTTTATAATTCAGCGTTTGCATATTAATCGCCGACGTGTAATACTGAGGCTCCAATATTTTCTCCTCTTTTTTATTTTTCTTCGTCTTTGTCTTTTTTATCTCGTCTTCATCTTTTGATTTTTTCTTTGATAATCCCATAAGTTCCCTCTGCTAAATTTCAATATTAAAACCGGATAATTTCAGCTTAAAATCATTGACCATCTTATTTTTAGTCCGCGTAAGCCTACCGGAAACCTTCTCTAACGTGCTGTACTGATCCTCCTCAAACACATACAGGGGATTCAGGATGATCTGCCCGCCCTCATAACCGACAACCTCGGTGATCTCCATCGTCTTCCGCGAATGATCCCTCAGCCTGGACAGATGGATGATGATATCCACTGCCGAGGCGATCTGCTGCCGGATGGCATCCAGCGGCAGCCCCTCCGATCCCTGTAGCACCATCGTCTCCAGGCGGCTCAGCATATCTCTGGTCGAGTTTGCGTGACCGGTTGAGAGGGAACCGTCATGACCCGTATTCATCGCCTGCAGCATATCCAGCGCCTCGCCGCCGCGAACCTCCCCAACAATGATGCGCTCCGGCCGCATTCTTAAGGAGGATTTGATCAGATCTCGGATCGTGATCTGCCCGACACCCGCGGCATTGGCATTTCTCGTCTCCATGCCCACGAGATTGTCCACACCTGTGATCTGCAGTTCAGCGGAATCCTCGATCGTGATAATGCGCTCATTTTTTGGAATGTAATTTGACAGGGCGTTGAGGAAAGTCGTCTTGCCGGAGCCCGTGCCGCCGCTGATAAATATGTTGTATTTCGCCTTGACAAGAATCTCCAGGACATCGGCGATCTCCTGTGTCAGCGAGCCGTACTCGATGAGCTTGGCAATCGTCATCGGGTTTTTTGAAAATTTACGGATTGTGATCGTCGGGCCGCACAGCGCGATGGGCGGCAGCACCACATTCACACGCGAGCCGTCCGGCAGCCTGGTGTCGACGATCGGATTGGCCTGGTTGACCTCACGCCCCGCCATGCCGACAATCCGCTGAATGATGTCCTCCAGGCGCCGCTCACTCTCAAATTTTTTATCCAGCCTCTGGACGGTGCCATTTTTCTCTATGAAGATATTGTCTGGGCCGTTGACCATCACCTCCGTGATGGCGTCATCATTCATAATGCTGTCGAGCAGCCCGAATCCGCGGATTGAGCTATAGACCTGCCTGACGATAGACACACGCTGCTCGATAGAGCAGTACTGACCCCGAAGCCGCTGGCCGACAATCTCCTCAATCCTCTCCTCGATCTCCTCATCATTCATCGTGCTCAGGGGAAGATTTTGCGCCACATAGCTTTTGATTTCACCAACCATCTGCTGTTCCTGTTCGGCATTCATATCTGCTATCCCCCCTTTGACGGCTGGGCAGGCATACATACCATCAAAACCCGCCCGTATCTGTTCTCTTATCATTGAAATGTGCTCAATCTAATCTCCAACTGTCCAAGTCATCTGACGGCGGCAGTCAAATTCTGTCAAACATATTCATTTTTGACAGCTCCCCCAGCATCTGCTGCACATTGGCATGTTCATAGCGGGGTGCGCCGCCGATATGCTTCAACTCAACACCCTCAATCAATTGTCCCGTCTTGTTGCTGAATTTGTTGTAGAGCAACCGAATTTTCCTTGTCATCGGGAAATCTGAGTTCTGCTCCATCGCTGCCAGCGCGCTGTAGGCTCTGGTAATTTTCATATTTGAGATTTTTGAGCCATCACCCACCCAGACGACAGCGTGCGCTTTTTGATACAGCTTCAGATCCCCGCGATCCAGAGAAAAATCGGTGTCGATGATCAGATCGTCATACGCCCCGGAAAACTTCAGTTCATTTATGAGACCGACCTTTTCATCATTATTCAGTTCAAGCATATCCAAGGCAATCTTCGGCTCTGAGTAAAAGAAGACTCCGCTGATGTCCCTTTTCACACAGCTCTCCAACTTCAATGAAAAGTTGGCCTTTTTGCTCTTTAGGGAGAAAATGATGTCGCTCATATCAAACGGCCCATCGGCATGGAAAAAGACATCCGAGGATCCAAATTTTTCGAGATTTAAATAGAGTGTCCGTTTCCCGTGCGCCGCAAAATACATCGCACAGGCGGCAGCCATGGTCGACGCACCCGTACCACCGCTCACAGAATTAAAGAAGATGACTTTCGTCTGATCGTCATCAGGGTTGACGCCGGAGACCATCTCGACTTTCTCGGAGTATATGTTCAAAATCTGTTTGTAGATCAATTCCGCTTTCTGAAATTTGCAGATCGTTCTCTGATCCCTGACCTTGTCGACATCGACCGCGTCGACAAAATAGGCAAAGCCGCATCTTTTCGGCAGCGCTGCGATATCAATATCAAACTGGTCATTTGCGAGAAAAACGTCGATTTTCGATCTGTCCAGCGCCGACAGCGCAATCCCACAGTCGGTAAACGAATAGATTTCAAAGCGATCCGCGTATTTTGTACTAAAAATAGAAACGATGCGATTCAGATATCTCTCATCGCTGTCAAGAATCGCAAGTCTGATTTTCATAATGCCCACCTTCCATTCACTTTGCCATCAGGCGCAATTTCGACACGATACACATTTTTTCACACCGCCACCGCACCCCCGGCCCGCCCTTTCGCAGAGTTTGTGACTCTGCGAATTTCTCATAGGAAATGCCGCCGCAGGCGGCGGTGCCTCTCTCGCATTTAGCCCGGAAAGCCTCTTATTTATTAAAGATTCGGAGAAGTTTCGAATTTGACCGGTTCACAGTTCAATTTGCCGCAATGATGAGATTTGACCAGAAATTTGACGGCGATAAAATGATGTGGTGATTGGGACTCTGACCCTTACGGTTTTTATCCACAGCGCTATGCCGCGGCGTCGTTAAAGTCTACAGACAAACGTGAGAGCCTACAGACCGACGTGCAGACCGACAGATCAAGGCGAGGGCCTACAGACCGACGGTCGCCAGCTTATTCATGTTCTCCTGTTTTAGTGCAAAAGACGAGTGAATATAGCGGTTCAGGGTCACTGCGGTGTTGCTGTGCCCAAGAACCTCGCTTAAGCTTTTGATCTCGAATCCGACCTCCGCGCAGCGCGTCGCAAATGTGTGGCGAAGCGTATGGAAATGCACATCCTCAAGTCCGCATTCACGCGTGTACTTGTCCATCCGGTACTGCAGCGCTCTCGGCTCCATAAACAGGGGCGTTCCCGTCAATACATAGGTCTCAGGCAATCCCGCCCCGAAAGTCCTGCACAGATCGACGATGCTGTCTGACATCGGAATCACACGGGACGACATCTCGCTTTTTGGCGGCCCGATGACGATTTTCGATTTTGCGCATGCACCGCCGCTCAGATCCGCGAGTCGCTGCATCGTCGCGTCGACTAGGATCCGCCGGCTCTGCACATTGACATTTCCCCACTTCAGTGCGCACAGTTCGCCGATGCGAAGTCCTGTCACAACCGCCAGCAGAACACCGAACTTACAGTCATCCATGTCTTCCCGCAGATACGCTGTAAAACGGCTCTGTTCCTCCAGCGAAAGCACGCGCATTTCTTTTTTTTGCTCTCTGGGATAAATGATTTCCACTTTCGGGAAAATTTCCGGAAACTGATTCTCAGCGGATTTAAGGATCGCGCCAAGGACGATCAAAATATCCCTGACAGTCTTTGGCGACAGACATTTCTCGCAAAGAAGTTGATTTCTGAAAACATCGATACACTGAGCGTCAAGCGCCTGCGGGATGAGGCTGCCGAGCTGAGGTCTGATATGTTTCTCTAAAATCGTGTGATATTTGACATAGGTTGATTCCCTGACCACATCTCTGCGGGAAATCAGCCACCGCTCACAGTAGGCATCAAATTTCTGCTGACAGGAAGCTCCGGACAGTGGCCTTTGTGCCGCCTGTCCGGTTCTCGCACTGTTCAGCTTTTCTTTGACTTCCCTGTAAGATTTCCCGTAGCAGTATCCATATTTGATTTTTCCGGATAATTCATATCCCTTGATATAGCGCGCTTCCCAGCGCCCGTCCCTGCGCTTGTAAATATTCTCTCCTCTTCTTGACATAAGATTTTCCCTCCAATTCAACATAATTTGACGGTTTATTTGACGGCAAATTCAGAGTGATGCACCGAATCTCCGATGGGATCAAAAAACTCTCCGGGCCAAAATTGCCGTGAAATCACAGGTCCGCCGCATATTTTAATCTCGCAGCCAAAAAATTTCCATATTTTCGACAAAATTCTTGAATTCAAGCGCCCGTCGTAGTATAATGATTTCAGATGTTTAATCATTTACCGCATCGCAGAGTCACAAACTCTGCGAATTTTTTATCTCTTCTCGCCGCACTTGACATTTTCAGACTTTTCCCCCAAAATAGAGATTGGTTTGAAAAATAATAGTTTCACAGCAATTTATGCCGCCAGAAAAGTGGCGGCGCTTATGCCGCCAATCAAAAGGCGGCAGAATGGAGATTTGTATGCCGATTAACAATAATGAAGGTTTGCCGAAATATTTTTACTTGACGAAGCATTTGGAGGAGAGTCTGAGGGAAGGTCAGGATTACCTGTTCACGGTCATGATCGCGCCGGACGGTTTCGGAAAGACGACGACCGCCCGATACTGCGTGAGTCGGGAGACACGGTTTGTCTGCTGGCTGGATTTCACCGAGGGGCGCGAACAGGTCTGGGTCAAAATGCTGGATGGGCTGAATATCCACGACGGTCATGGGCTGATCAGGGAGAAGCCGTTTTACATTCCAAAGATGGGCAAGGTCATTTTTCAGCATGTCATGATGCAGGTCGGTGGAATCGACGGCGGAGTCCTCGTCTTTGATCACTACGAGAAGGGACGAAACCGCCAGACAGACAGTTTTATGGAGATTCTCATGGATGATATGCCGCGCAGCTGGCACGTCTTTCTGATGGATTCCGGCGGTCTGAAGGCCAAAGCGCCCCAGTGGGGCATGACCGGAAAAGTGCATTTTCTCACGCCGAATGATCTGATGTTCCATCTGGAAGATATTTTCCGGTACTTCTGCGATTACAAGATCCGCGCGTCGATCACCGAGCTCATGGGGGTCTTTGAATTGAGCAGAGGCGCGATCGGCGAGATCAGCAAGATCATGACGACGGAATCCGACAAGGACAATCCGCTCAACTCCCTGACACCACGGGAACTGGAGATCGCCGCCTACGCGGCCGCCGGCCTGACGAACCGCGAGATCAGCCACACGCTGTATATCTCGGAAAATACGGTCAAGACGACCCTAAAGAATGTCTATGAAAAGCTGGACATCCATACCAAGCGCCACCTGATCGCCATGTTTCACCGCGAGGCGATTCCGCTCACCGGCGGCGGCAGGGTCTGAGACATCCGGTAAGAAGAAAACATGCATTTGGGGAGGAATAAATGACTGGAGAGCTGGAGAACTGGAGAACTGGAGAACTGAAAAGGGCTGCCGAGGGCAGCCCTTTTCGCGTCCGGGCCGGACGCGCTTATCCCGCACTTAAAATCAAGCAAACACCTCGACAGTCCTTTCGCGGCAACCGGACGCGAATCAGGCGCGGCCGGAATATCCGGCCGCGCCTGATTCGTGTATAGGAGGAAATGACTTAGAATTTGATTTCTTTGCCGATCTCGTCAGATTTGTAGATAGCTTCAAGGATCTGGGTGACGACATAAGCCTGCTCCGGTTTGACCAGAGGCTCGCCGTCATTGAGGATCGCCTCAAGCCACTGTTTCGCCTCAATGTAGCCTGGATCGCCTGAGCCGCCCTCAAAGTAAGCGATGTTGCCCGCAGGTGTCAGTTTCTCTTCCATCAGCTGGCCGTTTCTGCTCCTGTTGTAGATCAGCTCGTTGACCGGATAACCCATACCGGAATGGATCTCTGCGCCCGCCAGGGTGCCGCACAGGGTCGTGGAGGCCTCCTTGGACTCCAGCATATTGATGGCCCACGCAGCCTCAATGTTGATGACGGCGCCGTTCTTCATCTTGATGAAACCGACAGCCGAATCCTCGACCTCGTATGTCTTTGGATCCCAAGGTCCGAACATATTGGCCTCAGCCGCCTCCGGCAGACCACCGAGCTTGTAGAAGACTTTGCCCGTCACCGTGTCCGGCTCATAGTTGTCCATCATCCAGAGGGTGATGTCCAGCGCGTGGGTCCCGATATCGATCAGCGGACCGCCGCCCTGCAGCGCCTTGTTCGGGAATACGCCCCATGTCGGGACAGCTCTGCGGCGCACCGCGTGTGCCTTGCCATAGTAAATCTCTCCGAGCTCACCTTTCTCGCAGGCCCTCTTCAGATTCTGAACCTCAGGTCTGAAGCGGTTCTGATAGCCGATCGTGAATTTCTTGCCGGATTTCTTCCAGGCGTCGATCATCTTCTGCGCGTCGCTGGTGCAGTGGGCCATCGGCTTCTCGCACATGACATTCTTGCCGGCCTCAAAAGCGGCCACAGTGATCGGGCAGTGCGCGACATTCGGCGTCAGCACATGGACGACGTCGATGCTCTCATCCTTTAATAATTCTTTGTAATCGGTGTAAACTTTCGCGCCCTCGACGCCGTATTCCTTAGCCGCCTTGACAGCTCTCTCCTCGATAATATCGCAGAACGCCACCATCTCGCAGATGTCACTGAGCTGGCTCAGGGACGGCATATGTTTGTTGTTGGCGATACCGCCGCAGCCGATCAGACCGATCTGCAGTTTTCCGTTTTTCATGATTATCACATCTCCTTATATGTATATGTTCACTATTTGTATTTTTCTATTCAGCTATTCAAAATCTTCGTGTTCATCGCCACGAAATGTCTGAGCTGCTCCTCAGAATCGATGGAGGCGTCAAAGTGATGACCCTCATACTCGCTGGCGATATAGCCCTTGTATCCGAGATCGCGGATCGTGGTCACGACATCCTCATACGGAATGCACACGTCATGCTCGTCATTGTCCAGATAATAGAACTTGCCGTGAATGTAGAACACGCAGTCGATGACGTCCTTGAGCTGCTCGATCCTGGCCGGCGCGTTGAATTTCTCCGCCATCTCATGGGCGACTTCCTTCTCGAAATCCGTGAAATCGCCGTTGTCGATCACGCTCATGTCAGCGCCAGCGTCATGGTTCTTGATGATCTCGTCCAGCTTCTCCGGCCTGCAGCCGAAGTCAAGCGCCTGGTTGATGTAGAGCTGATGCGGATGATGCTGGAAGATACTGAAGTCAGGGACAAAGCCGAGAATGCCCTTGCCCTCATGTTTCATGATGTCAAAGTATTCTTTCCACACCGGCACCTCCGGATGGTGCGGATGATGCATCTCGATGGTCAGCTTCATGCCGAGCTTCTTGCAGAACGGGATCATGGCGCGGAAAATCTTCGGAGAGATCGCGTGCTGTGTGCGGACGAGCGGGAAGCCCGCCTTCTTCGCGTAAATCAGGTCATTGACTGTGAACTGGATGATCTCCTCCTCGGTCAGATCGCGGTCATTGCGGATGCCCATATCGATGTAGGCACTCCAGCACACCGGCTCCAGTTCATATTTTTCAAGCAGGCCCTTGAAATAGGCAAGCCATTCATCTGAAGGATTCGGATACTCCGGCACCATCTGCGCGGCGACGATCTCGATTCCCTGATAACCCATATTTTTAGCCTTCTGCAAAACGCCTTCCAGATCCAGTTTCTCACCGACATACTCTGTGGAGAAGCTATAGAGCGAAACGCCTAACTTAATATTCTGATTCATTTGACTACCTCCTAAACCGCCATTTTGGTCTCTGTCATATCACTGACCAGCTCCAGATACTGTCCGAAATAACCTGTATACGGCACACGGTGCTTCATGTAGACATTCAGCTCATGCTCGCCCTTGGAAATGCCGCCGTCCTTCAGAACGCGGATCGTCGCGTGATCATTGACAAACCAGTACTCTTTGAAGCACTCAGCCAGCTCGTCGATCAGGAAATCTTTGCCGTTGATCTGGAAGGTGATCTGGGACTTCGGAATCTCCTCGCCATCCATCTTAAACGTCAACGCCTCAATGCAGCTCAAAAAAGTGCCCCTGTATGACGGGTACTTAATTTTGAATTCATAGCCGATGACACAATCGCCGACAACGATATTTTTGATGTCATCCTTGCAGATCATGATTTTGTTGTAAGCCTGAAAATCCATAAAATCTACCAATCCTTTCTCTTATTTTTGTCAAATCTTTATGCGCGCTTTGCGCCGTCGGCGCCGGACATGCGCGTGCGCCGCAGTATTCTCACACCCTGCACGGCACCGATGTAAAGCACGGTTTTATTTTTTCTCAGCCGCCGCTGCCGCGCGGATCACCAGCATGGCCACATTCCCCAGCATCTCATCGACAGGGGCGCTCCTTGAGAAATCGCAGACCGGCTGCTTGAATCCCTGAAGCACCGGGCCGTAGGCATTGGCATGGCCAAAGATCTGAATCAGCTTCACGCCGATATTTCCGGCATGAAGGTTCGGGAAAATCAGCACATTCGCCTTGCCGGCGACCTCGCTCTCCCATTTCACTTTCTTGGCAGCGACCTTCGGGATGATCGCCGCGTCCAGCTGGAACTCACCGTCCACCTTGATGTCCGGCCTCAGCTCGCGCACGATCCTGACTGCCTCGCGCACGACCTCCAGGCTCTCATGCTCTGCGCTGCCGCAGGTTGAGAATGAGAGCATAGCCACGCGCGGCTCCCATGAGAGCAGTGATCTGACGGTGTCCGCGGAAGAAATGGCGATACCGGCCAGATCCCTGGCATCCGGCTGTGCCGTGATCGCGCAGTCCGCCAGTCCGAGCATCGGCCCCTGCGGGCCGTCGAATCCCGGAATATCGGCGATACCGAGGCTGGACGGGCTCTCCACGCCGTCCTGCAGCCCGACAATGCTCATGGTCTCAAAGATCACGTCGCCGGTCGAATACTCCTTGCCGGCCGCCACACAGTCAACCATGTGCATCTTCAGCAAAAACATCGCGCAGCGCACCGGATCCTTTGATTTTCTGGCGACGGACTTCGCGGTAAAGTCATCATGCACAGCGCTGTATTTCTGTGCCAGATCCTGTCTGAGGGCCTCATCCGTATAGTCAAAATAGCTGAATCCCTCCGTGGAGATCCCGTTCTGCTTCGCCACATCCTCGATGGCGGCCTGATTGCCGACAAGCGTCGGATAGCCGATCCCAAGAGAGACCACCTGCTCCGCTGTTCTCAGGATATCCGCGTTCATGGCCTCCGGAAAAGCCACGCGCTGCGGATTTTCTTTGGCCCTCTCAGTCATTCTGGTAATAAACTCATTCATGTTTCTTAATCCTCCTGCATCATCCGCTCTTGACCAGCTTTGAATAATTTTCGGCGTCATCAAAAGGATTCACCGCCGAAATCTCAAGCGATTCTCCACCGGCCTTTTGAATTATTCGTCCAGCAGCTCAGCGACAAAATCCGCTGCCTCGCCAAGGGTCTTGCAGCGCTTAAAGTTCATGTAAGGCACCTCGACATCAAACGCGTCCTCAAGAAACGTGGTCATCTGTGAAAAATGCGTGGACTTTGGATTGAAAGACGCAAACTCCGTGTCCTCATTCATCTCGGATGGGTCAACGCCCCAAATCTTGCTGCCTCTCTCGATAATCTTTTCTAATACTTCTTCTCTCATGATTTTATTTCCTTTCAAATAAATATTTTATGATCCGGGCGCCAGAGAAAACTCGACGCCCGGCAAATAAATATCGTCC
>CAYRDY010000038.1:16738-19756 GCA_964423195.1 uncultured Catenibacillus sp.
TATCTGCGCGCTTACCTGATGATGATGTCGCCGTCCTGGAATTTCGGCGGAATCACCGGAATCTGCAGGAAGGATTCATACTCGCCGCCGGTGTAGATCAGGTGGCGACCCTTGTTGTCTGTCTCCCAGACCAGCGGCTCAAACCATTCGTCGCGGATATAGCGGCCCGCGATCTGCACGCGGATCTGCTGTCCCTTATGCCAGAAACGGCTCGTCGGCACGATCTCGATGTCGACAGGGACGATCTGACCCGGCTCCAACTTCTCGTCGCAGGTGTGCGCCTGCACCGGATTGAAATCGGTGGACAGCTTCTCGTCCAGCTTGCGGCGGGACACGCGCATCTTGCCCCAAGCGCCCGGATGTCTCTCGCCGAATACCGTGACAGGCAGCCACTCGCCAGTGGTGCTCAGCTTCTGAATATTGATAAAGAGATCCATATCATTGTAGCTCTCGGCGGCCACATACAGCCTCAGCTTCATATAGCCGGTCAGCTCCGTGTCCTCCTCAAAGCGATAATCGAAGTCAACTTCCTCGGTCGTGCTCTCATACGCCGCCACAGCGCTCTCCGCCACCGGCTCGCGCTTCATGGACATATCTCTGGCATCCAGATAGAGCTTCTCATATTTCGTCCGCTTGAGCGGGAAGCTCTGCTCCGGACGGTTGGTCATATAGTTAAACTCGCCGGTATCCATCACCTCGATGCGCACCCTCGGCGTCAGCTCCCAGCCGTTCCTCTCCAGCTTTAAGTAGCGGTCAAAGAATTTTCTCAGCTCTTCAAGATTCTGATTTGAATAGGCGTCCGGCCACTCGAAATCTCTGTGGGCGCGCAGCCATTTCTTCTGAGACTTGATCCTGCGGAAGGCGTTGATCGAACCTCTCAGATGGAAATGATTCCAGCAGGCTGTGATATAGACCGGAATCTTGATGTTTTTCCAGATCGGATCCTTGTCCTTCCAATAGGTACAGTTGATAAACGGATACTTCAGGAAATTGTCAGGCGTGCTGTCGATATAATTGTAACCGACGGCATCCGCCATCACCATCTCCACAAACCTTATCGCCGGAATACCGCCCTCGGCCGCGGACTCCCTGTACATATCCGTGGTGCCCTCCCACGGCGCGAAGCACATCAGGTGCGGCGGCTGCTGGGATGCGATGCGGAACTGGGTCATGGCCACACAGCTGTTGCCCGAAAGGCCACATCTGCCGTTGCACCACTCCTGCTGGGCGGCCCACTCGATGAAATCGTAGCCGTCCTTGCCGTCCTGTGTGCCGAACTGGACAAAATCGCCCTCGGAATGGCCGATGCCGCGCGGATCAACATTCGCCACAGCATAGCCATGGCGGCACCAGTAACCCGGATCAGGGCTCTCAAACTTTGACATGTTGGATACCGTCTGCGGCGGCACACCCATGATCTGCCAGTCACTCTGACCGTCAAACGGTCTCTTGCCGTAGAAACTCCAGGAAATCAGCAGCGGATATTTCTTGTCTTCCACCGGTTTGTAGATATCCGCGTAGATCGTCACACCGTCACGCATCTTGACCGGGACATCCTGCATGCACATAATGCCGTCCTCAGGGTAGTATGTATGGGTGTTGAGCGGCGACAGATATTTGCACTTTTCTCTCTCCTCAGGCGTCATCGCGTCCAGTTCTTCCTGGGTCTTCGGGTTCATCATCTCCCGCATCACGATCTCGACTTTCTCACCTGACATGTCCACTTCTTTTAAGATCTTCTTGAATTCTGGCATGTTTAACCTCCTGCTCCTTTTGTTTGTATATTTTGTTTGCCTGGCGGCAATCATCCAAACATTGGTATCTGTTTGATCGACCGCGGCAATAGCCCAAAATAATCCATATACAGTATAACCGATCGGCAAAAATATTTCCTATGATTTTTTATAAACTTTCTATGTGCTTTTTTATCTTTTTTGAAAATTTTAAAAAATTCGAATTTTCAAGATAATATTTCTGGTCGAATTTTTAACATATCCTCACACCGGCTGCAGCACGTCCCAGTGCTCCGCCAGCTTTCCGTCCTCCATTCTGTAGATATCTACCACGCGACACTTGGTATTGCCCTGCGGGTCGACATTCTTCAGATAGACCGCGACCATATCGTCCTCGCAGATCATCTTCTTGATCTCCAGCTTAAATGTCGGCTCCGCCTCAAATTTGGCGGCAAAGCCCTCCATCAGCGCCGCGCGCCCCTGTCCGACGCCCGGATTGTGCTGGATATAATCCTCGCGCACATATTTCTCGGCCGCGCTGACATCGTGTTTGTTGAAAAATTCCTCATACATTTTTTCCACGACTTCTCTGTTTGTCATGACAATTCTCCTCTCTTTTTTGATCCTATGTCGGATCATAATAACAAATTATAAAGGCGCCATGCGGTTTGCGTCGCGGCGTATGACCCACCACTGCCATTCGGTTCAAACCGCGCCGCGTGGATCACAGTCACCTTGCGGTTTGCGTCGCGCCCTAGCTCCGCCTTATTCATATAAATAGGTAATATTCATGCCCAGGATCTCCTGCGGTTTGATCACGACCTCAAAATTGAGCACGGACTGCTCCACTTCACACTCCCTGATCTGTATGCGGGGCGTGCAGATGCGCTGCAGATACTCAATCTCCTCCCGCATCAGCTCCCTGTCCATGCCGACATTTCCCCACTCGCCCAAGGCGCTGCCATTCTCCGGACTCATCGAATAGGTCTTGATCTTATATTTGCCGCACTTCACGCCCTTGAGCTGGAAATTGATCTCAAAGCGCTCATTGTCCGCGAAAATGCCATTCAGCTGACTGGGCGTGATCTCGTCCTCGTGCATCAGATAATATTTGTAATTCAGATGACTGTAATTGTGGCAGACGATATCGTAATTGTCGTGGCCGTCCGTCGTCACCAGGCAGTAATTATCTTTGCCCACCAGATACGGGCTCATGCCGTTCAAAAAGCGATAGGCGTAAAATGCCGGCTTCCTGATGCCGTCCTTGCTGATCAGGCCGCAGCCG
>CAYRDY010000039.1:0-5970 GCA_964423195.1 uncultured Catenibacillus sp.
ATTTAAGGTTAAATTAGCGGTTGCGCCGGCTAAAAATATGTCCGAGTCAGGTGATGCAAACATCCAGGAAGTTTCAGCCTCTGCCGGTCAATATACGTATGCAGTTGTCAAAGAAATAAAAAGTACAGAAACGGTTACCGCTGAGACAGACGGACAAGTTCAAGAATCCTTTTATGTATTTGACCAAAATGACCTGGTAGGCAAGCCAATCAGTCAAAAAAAGGGTCAATCGACAGGCGAGACGATTTTGACGATCACAAAACGCCAGTTAAACTTAAAATTTACAGAGTCAATCAAATTAGAGAAAGATCTTGCTGATGAGATTTCTTCTAAAGTTGAAGCATTGAGGGGAGACGGTCGAAAACTTGAAATATCCAATAAGGAGAATATTTTAGTTGAAGGTGAGGAGATCGCAGATGGAAATAGAGAGGATGATACCAAAGTTGTACAGGATGCATTTGATAAAATAACCCTTAAGATCAATTCTCTTGAAACTGAGTATTATGTCCAAACATATTCAGGTATAATTGGGCCTGTTCTGGATGAGGTCAATGCTTCTTTGGCAAACTATGAATTTGAGACCACGACTGGCAATTTAGAGATCACGGAATATGATATCAGTCAATTAGGTATAAATACGATTGTCTCATTTGATGAGAGCACAAATATCTATCAGCCGAAAGAAAACCAGTCACTCATCTGGATAAAGGCGGATAAGTCCGCTGATGATGGAATAACGGACGGTGAATTAGTCATCAAACCGTTAGCTTCTAATCCAAGAGCAGCTGAGTATGACCAGGTATGGCTCAAAGATAATGAGGACAATTATAAGGATGTCTCTCAAAAAGGCAATGCTTTTGTTTATTCATTACAAGAGGGAACGGAAGAGTTAAAGACAAATTTTTATTTAAAGGACAGTGCAAGTGAAGGCACAGTGACAACAACAGCGGATTTGACCATTAAGGCTGATGCCGATGCGCCTGTTGTCACTTTCGGCAATTTAACTAGGGAGGAAAACGCTTTAAATGGACTTCTGAAAAAATTATCTTTTGGCTTCTTCAGCAACAATACAGATACCTATACATTGAGTTTTAGCATCACGGATGGTAAAGGCGTAGGCATTCTGGATAGCAGCTACTATGTATATGAACTCACAGACACATCGGATGATGGAACTGTTGGTGAACAGGAGCTTGCGGATATTGTCAATAGCCGGGAGAATCCTATTGAATGGGAATCTATAAGTGATTCTGCAAGCGGCACAGCAACCATGACGTTTTCAGCGAATACGGAGCATGCCTACATCGTTCTTGTCAAGACAAAAGATCTGGTCAATAATGAGATGATCTATGCCTCAAACGGCGTTGTCATTGAGCATCATTCGCCGTCGGTTACGATTAACAATCTGGACAGCAGTATCGTTTATGGCAAGGATGCGAATATCACATTCACAGTAAGTGCGCAGGACGGTACCTATACAGATCCGGTTCAAAATAAACTGGGTGTTTCCGGCGTAGACAGAATGGATGTGAAGGTCTTTGTCGACGGCGTGGAAAAGAATACCTGGACATATTATGCAAACCCGACAAATGGTAATCTGCAGGCGGGGGAATATACCGACCTGCTCGGTGTGCCGGAAGAAAAGAAATATACAACAGAGAGCCACACGATTGACAACAGCTATAATTCCAATGACATCTATGTCGAGGCTACAGTGACAGACCGCGCGGGAAATGTCACGACAGTGAAACAGGAAATCAGAGTTGACCGGACAATTCCGGCGATCGCTCTTTCCTATGACAATAACAGCGCGGCGAATAGCCTGTATTTTAAGGCAGACCGGACGGCCACCATCACGTTTACGGAGAGAAACTTTGAAAAGGACAAGGAGAATGTCAGGTTTACATTGAAGCGTGAGGGCGATCAGCAGGCGATCACCTACTCACTGGACGAATTAGACGGACTTGATGGCGTGACTGCCGTATGGGTCAGTGATTCCCAGAGCGGAGATGACGCTAAGAATTATAAGGATAGCCGTACCAATGTTGCCAGAGTGACTTTCTCCGGTGACAATCATTACTCCGATTTCGTGCCATCCTGTGTTGACCTCGCCGGAAATGCCAATTCAGGTGTGACGTATGATCGCTCGATCGCGGCCGGTACGCAGACAGACTTTGTGATTGACAAGACTTTCCCGGCGATCGATGTGAGATATACCGTCAATGGCACCGGCTATCAGGTCGGTGGCACGGAAGCGGGCAGGACCTATTCAAATCAGACGGTTGACGCGGTGATCACGGTCACCGAGCACAATTTTGCCACGGGCAACAATTTTGTGGACGGACAGGTGAAGTATTCCGTGACATCGACCAAAGTCGGCACAGGCATGACAGTTCCTGATTATCAGCCGCAGGCCAATACAAGGGGGAACTGGACACAATCGGTTGACGCGTATACATCCAAGGCGTTCGTCTACTCGGTTGACGCGAATTATACGGTTTCATTTGAATACACGGATCTGGCAGGAAATACGACCAAATTCCTGGACGGCGCGAGCCAGTATTTCACGGTCGATAAGACGAAGCCGACGGGCACGATTGAGATCGTGGATCGCGGCACATGGAGCAATTTCTTCGGCGAGGTTACCTTTAACCTGTTTTCCGGCGGTGCGCTGATGGTGCGCATGACCGAGGCGGATGTCACGTCGCCGCTCCATGAGATCGAGTATATCAGGCCGCACGACGCGTTTTCCTCTGAGAGGGAACTCGCGGCCTGGACAGGCACATGGAGTAAGGGCAGCAGTTACTCAGTCGGGCTGAATGAACAGTTTGTGCCTTATATGAGGCTGACGGACTATGCGGGCAATGTGGCCTACATCAGCTCCGATACCTACGCGATCACAGATAACAGTTCACCGCTGACCAAGGATGATTCCAACAGCCCGGTGATCACGATCACGGCCGATGAGCCGGCGCACGGCATTTTCAATGGCAATGTGCCGTTCCGTATTTCGGTTCAGGATCCAATCGTCGGCGATACGTATTCCGGACTTTCATCGGTGACATGGGAAGTCTTGCGGGACAACGTCCAGACGCAAAGCGGAAGGTATGATTATGTGGCCTCTGAGTGGCGGCGGACGATGGAGGCGAATCTGTCTGTCAACGCGGAACTGAACAACAGCAACGATGTGAAGATCCGAGTTGTCTCGGTCGATAATTCGGGCAACCGCTCCGAGGAGATCAAGGAGCTGAAAATCGATATCACCATACCGACGATCTCTATCACATTTGATAATCTATCGCCGTTGAATGGGAAGTATTATAAGAATACGAGGACGGCGACGGTGGTCGTGACTGACCGGAATTTCGATGAGTCCGCGTTCAGATTTACAATCACCAATACGGATGGCACGCAGCCGGCGATCAGCGGCTGGACACACAGCTCAAATTCGGGCGTCTCGGATGCGGCGACGCATACGTGCACAGTGTCGTTTGCGGCGGACGGTGATTATAATATGTCCGCGGTAACGACAGACCTGGCAGGGAATCCATCGGATCCAGTGAATGTGGAGGAGTTCACCATCGACAAGACTTTGCCGACCATCAGTGTCTCCTATGACAACAACAGCGCGAAAAACGGCAATTATTACAAGGCATCGCGTACCGCCACCATCACTGTGGTTGAGCACAATTTCAATGCCGGTGAGGTACGTGTGGAGACGACGGCGAACCGGGGCGTCAGCGCACCTTCCGTCGGCGCATGGTCAACCAGCGGTGACCGCCATACGGCGACCGTTTACTTTGGCAGTGACTCCGATTACACACTGGATGTCTCCTATGCCGACCTTGCAGGCAACTCGGCAGCTGATTTTGCCCAGGAGCGCTTTACTGTTGACTTGACGAATCCTGAACTGGATATCACGGGCGTCCGCAATAAGTCGGCCAACAAGGGGACTGTGGCACCTGTGGTCACGACGTCGGATACCAATTTCAGCAGCAGGGATGTGACGCTGTCACTCAGCGGTGCCAACCGCGGCCGCGTCAATATCGCCAATATGATCTCGACGGCGACCACGGCGGATGGTCAGACCATCACCTTCCTGAATTTCGGCAGAGATATGGATGATATCTATACGCTGACGGCGAAGGTCGTCGATTTGGCGGGTAATGAGACGACAAAGAGCGTGATTTTCTCTGTCAACAGGAACGGATCCACTTACAATATCAACAGTGCCACGAAGCAGCTTTTGAAGAATCCTTATACCAACAGCCCGAAGGATATCGTCATTGAGGAGATCAATGTCGATACGCTGGAGTTTATCGAGCTGACCTATTCCAAGGACGGCAAGGTTGTGAAACTGACCGAGGGCACTGATTACACGGTCGAAGTCGAGGAGATCAACGGCGGCTGGAAGAAATACACCTACACCATCAAGGCTTCCTGCTTTGAGGAGGAGGGCGCTTATTCCATCAATATTTACTCTGAGGATGAGGCGGAGAACAATACCACGAATAAGGCCAAATCGACCGATATCGAGTTTGTCGTCGATAAGACAGCGCCGTCCCTGATGGTGGCCAACCTGGATGTTGACGGGCTGTATCGCGAGAACAGCCATGAGTTTACGCTGAGCGTGAAGGATAATACCCTGCTGAGCAAGGTTGTGCTGATCGTTGACGGCCAGAGGCAGGAGTTTGAGGGCGACGCACTGAATGAGATGATTGTCGACGGTGTGATTAAGTTCAATCTGGACAGCAAGAGCACGATCCAGACCGTCGAGGTGGAGGCCTATGACGCCGCGGGCAACAAGGGCATCACGGATCCTGAGAAATTCATGGTATTCGTCAACCCGAGCGCGTTCCTGCAGTTCTATATGAATAAACCGCTGTTCTTCGGGAGCATCGCGGGGCTGGCGGTTCTGATCGCCGTCATCATTATCATTATCGTCATCGTCAGACGCAGGAAAGGACAGGAAGAACAGGCTAAATAATCTTTTGACAGGGCTGCTGCAAGGTGCAGCAGCCCTGTATTTATTGGGTGCGCCCGGCTGTCTGCCCTGCGGCGCACGATTGTTTGTGCGCCTAGTTGCGTGCCCGGCTGTGTGCCCTGCGCACGTTTCTGGTGGGGCACGCGTGGGGATTTCGCTGCTTTAGGCACGCGGGCTGCGCAGGCGGGCAGGGCACATTTCCTCGACTTGATTCGGACATAAGGAGGCGGTCAGATGCAGAGCGGCGATCTCTTAAGCGGCGTTTACCGTATTCTGGAGCCGATCGGCAGCGGAGGCCTGGGGACGATCTATCTGGCGTACCATGAGAATCTCCAGAAATATGTCGTCGTCAAGAAGGTCAAGGACCACTGCGTCGGGGTGATCAATATTCGCGGTGAGGCCGATATCTTAAAAAGTCTCCATCACATGTACCTTCCGCAGGTGTACGATTTTGTGCAGGTCGGGGATGAGGTTTTCACAGTGATGGACTACATCAGCGGCCACGACCTCAAGTATTATATCGACCAGGGCTATGTCTTTAGCGAGGCGCAGCTGATCACCTGGATGCATCAGCTGCTGGACGTGCTGAGCTACCTGCACGGCGGGAATCAGAAGATTCTTCACTGTGACATCAAGCCGGCCAATATCATGATCACGGAGGAGCAGAATGTCTGCCTGATCGATTTTAATATCTCACTGGATGGCGAGAACAATAAGGACCTGATCGGCCTGAGCAATCATTTTGCCTCGCCGGAACAGGTGAAGAAGGCGGATTTGAAGATGCGCTATGGGAGCGGCGACGCGGTCACGCTCGATGAGCGCAGCGATCTGTACAGCCTTGGGGCGGTCTTTTACTATCTGATGACCGGCATCATGCCTGATGCGCGGCGGGAGAATTTTCTGCCTATACGGCTGGTGGACAAGTCGATGAATCCCTACAGTGAGGGCCTGACCAATATCGTGGACAAAGCCATGCGGGAAAATCC
>CAYRDY010000039.1:6070-19678 GCA_964423195.1 uncultured Catenibacillus sp.
CAGGTCGCTGGCCATGGATGGGATCGCCCTGCTCAACGAGGGAAAGTATCAAAAGTTGTTTTCGGACTATCCCGTCGATCGCGCCAATGTCCTCTACGCGGTGGGCTCGGCTTTCCTGCGCACGGGTGACCCTGCGGGCGCCGTGGATTATTTTGAGACGGCGCTCAATGATGTGACAGATAACGGCGCCATTTACCGTGATCTGGCCATCGCCTACGCTGAGGGCGGTGACCGAAGCGGCGCCGAATGGGCGCTTGGCAAGGCGCGGGTGTGCGGTGTCAGCCAGGAGGAGTTGGATCTGATCCGGGCGGAGATCGCCTATACGGAGAGTGATTATGCTGCGGCCTACGATTACGGCTGTATGGCGGCAGAGAGCGCTGATGCGGGAATTTACAGCCGGGCGGCGCTGATCGCCGTGGACAGCGCCCAGAAGGCCGGGCGTCTGCTGGATTGCATGGATTTCTCGATGGCCATGGCGGGGAAGGTCGACAGGTTCACGCGTATTTTCTGGCTGCGCGAGGGATGCGAGGCCTGTGTGCGCGCCATGGATGAGGGCGAGGTGCCACAGGACAGCCAGCGTCAGGCGATTGCAGCTTATGAGGAGATCGTGGACAGCGGCATGGCCAGCCTCACGGACGGCTATAATCTGGCCTATCTGTACGAGGCCGCGGACCAGCTGACGAAGTGCCGCGACTGGCTGCTTGAGATGAGGAAACTTTACCCGGATGCCTATGAGGTCTGCCTGAGGCTCTCCTATATCAGTTATCGCATGGAGAACCAGGACGGGCCCGGCGATTATACGCAGGCCATGCTTTATTTTGAAAAGGCGAAGGATCTCTGCGAGGCCGATGGCACAGACTGGAAGTCGGATGCCCAGATGGTGCAGATGTCCGGGATCATTGAGGACATCAGGGCGCGGCAGGAAGACGCAGCGCAGAACGCCGAAGAGACGATGGAATGAAGCGTGGGGAGTGATGCGTGTGTTTTACGTGGCGCTTGTTTTGCTGGTTGTGCTGGTCGCCTTATACAGCGTGGGGCGCGGCTGGGTGATATTTCAAAAGAGGAAACTTAAGAAGGAACAGAGGGAGAACGAATGAAGAAGAACAGGCTTTTGCTGATCGTGCTGCCCATCGCTTTCGTTTTGATCGCGGCAATCGTGATTTCGGCAGTGGCGCTTGTGGGCGGGCAGAAGAAGGAAGAGCAGTATGCCATGCAGATGTCGGCCGCCAGGGAGTATATGGCCCAGATGGACTATGAGCGAGTGGTTGACGCCTATCAGGCGGCCATTGAACTGAGGCCGGAGGAGCCCAAGGCCTATGTCGCGCTGGCGGAAACATATATTGCCATGGGTTCTTTTGAGGATGCTTCCTATATCGCCGAGCTTGGTTTTCTGAGGACGGAGGACAGCGAGCTGGATGCGCTGAGACTGAAAATTCCGTCCATGCAGGCGGATGCCAACGCAGGGATCATCGGGCCTGAAAATCCTGACGCGCTTGACGATGTGCTCTCTCCTGATGCGGCGGACGATGAGGATGCGTCGATCTCGCTGCGCTATGCCACCATTGAGCAGGTGGCTGATTATTGCTACGCGGAGTATATCGGCGAGTACGGTGACGCCACGGTGACCGTGGCACCGGGAGACGAAGGCTATGCGGCTAAATTCAGGGGTTTGAACGCTTATGCCTATTTTAGGAATACGGAAGAATACAGGGATCAGGTCGATCCATCGACGCGCACTCCGGCTCGGATCGCCAAGCCGTACAAGGTGCTGCTCTCAGTGCCGAATATGATTTTTGTCGGCTACCATGACTACATTAGCAGCGGGCGTCTGCGCCAGATGTTCAATACCGAGGCGCAGCCGGTGCTTGACGAGGCGTCACAGAAGTATTTTGTCGAGTTTGAATACATGGACTGCCGTTTCCGCATCGAGACGGACAGCGCCGGCAATGTGAGCGGCAGCAGCCCGGTCATTGAACTGTATCCGCAAACGCTTGTCAAAGAGGATTATGTCGAGGAGACGGAGGAGTCAGAGACGGAGGAGCCGGGCACTTTCCAACTGGGCAGCCACACATACGCTTATGATGTGACGTCGATTGTGATTTATGGCGAGAATATTCCGGATCTGTCGCCGCTTGCGGACTGCAAGTCCCTTCGGGAACTGGTCCTTTCTGAATGTACGATCGGCAGCCTTGATCCACTGGCCGGGTGCAGTTCTCTGGAAATTCTGGATCTGCGCTATACGACCGGATTTTCAGATCTGACGCCGCTTGCCGGCCTTGGCAGCCTTCAGTATCTGGATCTGCACGGCAGCAGTGATGTCAGCGATATTTTGCCGATTATGGGTATGAACCTGGCGCTACTCCATACCTGTGAGACCGGTGTGACGTATGAGCAGACACAGTCTTATAAAGACGCGCACCCGGACTGCGAGGTGTGGTACGACAATCATATCATTTGACGGGGGCGGATAAGAGGATGTTGGAGAAGAGATGCAGACAATTTTAGATGCTTTTAATGTGAAGGAATATTCCGATGGTGTGAATACCAGTTTTCTGCTCACGGATAACAGCCGGTTTTCCATGACGGATTACAAGGTGATCCGTGGGCAGATTGAGGGGCGCTATGTGCGCTGCGAGAAATTGATGTTCAATGGGGCGGTCAAGTTGCTTTACCTGACGGAGGCGTATACGCGTCTTGTGGACCTGATGCCGAAGTTCGACGAGGGCGGTTTCATGGCGCTGGTGTCGGATATTTTGCATGTCTATGGCGATATCCGGGAGAACGGCTTCCTGGATTGCCAGAAACTGCTCTTGATGCCGGAGTATATCTTTGTGGATGAGAGCATCCTGAAGGCACGCTTCATCTATCTTCCGGTCGATATCTCATCCCAGGATGCGCCGACCGGCACACAGCAGCTGAGAACGCTGCTTCAGTCTATGGTTGAATCCTGCGGCTGCGCGGACGCGCCGGGCGTGCGACAGCTGGGGCAGCTGCTGTCAAATGAAATGATTTCCTTTGAGGCGATTTATTCGGAGATAATGGGTCACGGCGGCTTCGCTCCTGGCGGATCTGTGTCTGCGGGCGGCGGGTTCACATCGGTCGGGGCTGCGTCTGCGGGCGGCGGCTTCGCTCCTGGCGCGCCTGTGACTGGATCGAATCCGGATGCGCACATCGGAGGTAACGCGTGGACAACCAGTGGTTCAGGAAGTTTAGGAAATTCCACGCACGGTGCGCCGGCGCACAGGGGCATCAGCCTGACATCGGTTGATCATCAGATGCCGGTTCAGTTTTGCATCGAGGGCCGCGATTTTTCGATTGGCCGTGACGCGGCGCACATGGACGGGGTGATAGCGGGGAGTACATTGGTCGGGCGTAAACATTGCCGGGTGCTCTTCCGCAACGGCAGGTATTATCTGGAGGATAATGCCAGCAAAAACGGCACTTTTCTGAACGGACAGCGCCTGCCAAGCCACAGTCCACAGGAGATTTTGGACGGTGACTATATCCGTGTCGCCAATGTCTCAGTTGTGGCAAATTATTTTTAGGGGCGGCGTGGCTATAGCCGGTGGCCAGTGATACGAAAATATTTTCTGTTCTTCGTCTGAGTCATTTTTAAAATGGGGTGGGTTTTAATGCGGCGGCCAGTCGTTGTTTTGGCGGATTCAGATGCCAAGTATCTGAGACCGCTGGAATTAAAATTTATAAAGGAGCTCAGCGGCAAGATTGACCTTGAGGTGATCACGGATCCTGCCTATTTTGACGCATATTTTGCGCAGCCCCGGACGGTCGAGATCCTGCTCATTGACGAGGAATGGTACAGCAGCCGACTTTCGGGGCAGGATATCAGGCATCTCTTTATTCTGTCGGACAGCCGCACATGGCTGGTGACGCAGCAGGATCGCCAGTATATCTTCAAATATTCGAGCAGCAGCGAGATTTACAATACGGTGATGCGGGAGACGGCGGGAGAATTCATCGAGCGGGAGACGGCGGAGAAGCACACCAAAGTGGCCGTGGTCACGTCAGCCTCCGGCGGGGTGGGCAAGACGACCGTGGCATTGGGGTTGGCGGCCTGTATGTCGGCCAGGATGCTGAAAGTCCTCTATATCAATGCCGAGCGGATGAGCACATTCCACCGGTGGTTTAAAAATCCCGTCCAGTGCAATGACCGTGTCTACGCACAGCTGCAGCACGGCTCGTCAGGGTATTACCAGATGCTGAAACCTTTTATCATCCATGAGCATTTTGACTATGTGCCGCCGTTCAAAGCGGCGCTGGCGGCGCTGGGTATCTCCGCGTCCGTCTACGGCACGCTGGTCAGCGAGGCCAAGGCGTCAGGCGATTATGATGTGGTCATTGTGGACACGGACGCGGTTTTCGATGAGGAAAAGGCATTTCTGATGACGTTCGCGGACAGCCTGGTCACCGTGGTCAATCAGACGGAGGCCAGTGTCTGGGCAACCAATATTTTATTGAGCAATGTCCGTGTCAGCGCATCAGACAAATATATTTTTGTGTGCAATGACTTTGAGGAAGGGCGGTTCAACGCGATCGTTTCCGGGAAGGGATCAAAAAATTTTGTCGTCAGCGATTATATCCGCCATATTGAGGATTACGACCGCATTTCGCTTGATGACCTGAAAAATAACAGGGATATCTATAAACTTTCTTATTTGATTATCTGAAAGGAGCCTGGACGCGATGAGGGATACGGTGATCATTATCTTAAGGATCCACAAGCGGACTTTCCAAACGGATCTGGAAGTTCCGGTCAATATCACCGCCAATGACCTGGTGATTGCCCTGAACGCGGCCTATGAGCTGAACATCAATGTCGAGGATATCCGGAATTGTTATCTGAAAATGGAGAATCCGATCGCGCTGCTCCACGGGAATAAAATGCTTAAGGATTACGGCATACGCGACGGATCGGTCATTCATATCACAGATTAGGGTGTCGCGGATACAATTGTGTTTATCCGGATGGTTATCAGACGGGAGTTCGGGAGCGTGAAATTGTGGAAAACAGGTACAAGCTGGTTTTTTTTAATAAGACAATTTACAAAGAAGTCGAACTGACGCCGGAGTGCAGGCGGCTTTGTGTCGGCACGTACTATGACGACGATGTGCGCCTGGAAAAGGAATTGTTTTCGGAGGATTTCTATGTCGCCCTGAACGGGGACGGCGCGGCGTGGGAGATCGAGTGTTCGGCCAATGCCTATATCGATCGCGGTGACATCCGGAAACTTCTTCATCTGAGGCTGGATCACGGGGATCAGTTTGCCCTGCGGTTTCAGTCATCCAATATGGAATTTTTGAAATTGACATTTGTCATTGATTTTGATTATGGCGATAAGAAATATGATTCGGCCATCCAGCTGGTGCCGGGCAGCTATTTTACAATCGGCGGATCTGGCGGCTGCGATATTTGCCTGAACAGTATTTAT
This sequence comes from uncultured Catenibacillus sp., assembly GCA_964423195.1. Lineage (GTDB taxonomy): Bacteria > Bacillota > Clostridia > Lachnospirales > Lachnospiraceae > CAKRHR01. The sequence goes on from CAYRDY010000039.1 coordinate 11,518, forward strand.
ACCGCCTCGGACAGCATTGGGGTGACTGTCCGCGACAGAGATCTGCTGCTCAATGTCGGCTATACGTCTTATGGCGTTTGCAAGAACGGCCTGCCCGCGGGGATCGAGGTGACCGTGCGCGATTTTGATTTCTTTTCGGTGGCCAATTATTATTTTTATTATAAAGATCATCTGCTCTATACGGATATCGATGATTCGGTGTCCGTCAATGGCATGGTTGTTTATCAGGACCAGGGCGGCAAAGTCTTTGATTACCCGAAGTTCAACCGCAGTACCCGTGTGCGCACAGTGGTACCTGACGAACCGATCCCGATCCTGGATCCGCCGATGAAGCCTGAAAAACCGAAGAATAATATCCTGATTTCGATCATGCCCGCGGTGGTGATGCTGATCCTGACCATCGTCGTGCGCGGCTTTATGGGTGGCGGCAGCGCCTTTATGATTTTCAGCGTGTGCACGATCGCCATGGGGATCGTGACAAGCGTCATTACCTATGTACAGGGAAAGAAGGAATATCGCCAGAAAATAGAAGAACGCGAGACGTCTTACCGCGAATATATTGATAAGAAGCGCCTCGATATCATAGATGCCAGGAATCTGGAGCGCACCCTGCTCGACCATATTTACCCGGGGCTGGATGTGGTGATCGGACGGATCATGGATTTTTCAGGGGAACTGTTTGAGCGCACGACCGACGATGCGGATTATCTCTGTGTACGGCTCGGCACGGGTCCCGCTGGGGCGATGCGCAGGACGGCAATCAAGGATCAGGAGCGGTTTGTCTCTGACGATGCGCTGACGTACCTGCCGCAGGAGGTTGAGCGGGCGTTCCATGACATTGAGGACAGCCCTATCCGCGTCTCGCTGCGGGACGCGAACGCGGTCGGTGTGGTCGGAGACGACGATGCCCTGTGCGGCATGGCGCGGAATATGGTCCTTGACCTGGCGGGCAGGCATTATTTCGGGGATGTGAAGTTCTGTTTTTTGATGAATGAGCGCCAGAAACCGTATTTTGAGTGGGTGCGCCATTTGCCGCATGTGAGGTGTGACGGCAGCATGGCGCGTTATATTGCCTGCGACGATGACAGCCGCACTTCGCTGTTTGAGATGTTGTATAAGGAATTTTCCATGAGGGCGGAAATGATGGCCAATGCCCAAAATAAGAATGCGGGTTTTGCCCATATGCTGATTTTTGTATTGGACGCGTCGGCCATCATGACCCATCCGATCTCGAAGTTTATCGCCAACGCGCGGGAGATCGGCGTCACATTCATTTTCTTCGCCAACCGGAAGGAGAGCCTTCCACTGTGGTGCAGCAGCCTGATTCATGTGGACGGGCATGAGGGCGATATCGTCCACACGGCGGATGAAAATCAGACATCTCATTTTACATATGAGCCTGCACAGATAAGCATGGCGGACGCGGCGGCAACCAAGCTGGCGCCGGTCTACTGTGAGGAGGTCAGCCTTGAGGGCAGCCTCGCTAAAAGTGTGTCTTTGTTTGATGTTTTGAATATTTACAGCGTCGAGGATCTGGATCTGTCCAGGCGATGGGAGGAATCGCGGGTTGAGCGCTCGATGGCGGCGCCGTTGGGCGTGAAGACGAAAAATGAGATCGTCTATCTGGATATCCATGAGCGGGCGCACGGCCCGCACGGGCTGGTCGCGGGTACGACCGGTTCCGGCAAATCGGAGATCCTGCAGTCCTATATCCTGTCGATGGCCACGCTGTTCCATCCGTATGAGGTGGGCTTCATGATCATCGACTTTAAGGGCGGCGGGATGGCCAATCAGTTCGCCGGGCTGCCGCATCTGATCGGCACGATCACCAATATTGACGGGAAACAGATCGACCGCTCCCTGATGTCGATCAGGGCCGAGCTGCTGAAGCGCCAGACCTGTTTCGCCGAGGCGGATGTGAACCATATTGATAAATATATTCAGAAATATAAAAACCATGAGGTCGAAAAACCACTCCCGCATCTGATCATCATCGTTGACGAGTTTGCGGAACTCCGCGCTGAGCAGCCGGAATTTATGAAGGAACTGATCAGCGCGGCACGCATCGGCAGGAGCCTGGGCGTCCATCTGATCCTGGCCACCCAAAAACCTTCCGGCCAGGTCAATGAACAGATTTGGAGCAATTCCAGGTTCAAGCTCTGCCTGAAAGTGCAGAGCCCGGAGGACAGCAATGAAATGATCAAGTCGCCGCTGGCGGCGGAAATCATTGAGCCGGGCCGGGCCTATTTCCAGGTTGGCAATAACGAGATTTTTGAACTGTTTCAGTCCGGTTACAGCGGCGCCCCTGAAAAGGTCTCCGCCGATACCGTGTCCTCAAGGGAATATAAGATTTCGGAGGTTTCATTTTCTGGCAGGCGCAAATGTATTTTTGAACAGCGCAAGAAAGCCACGGCGTCCGACCGTACTCAGCTGGAGGCGCTGGTGGCCTATATTAACGGCTACTGCGCAGAGAAAGGGATCGCCCGCTTAGACAGCATATGCCTTCCACCGCTGCCGGAGATCATCAATTATCCGGATGAAACAGCGCTGAGCGCGACAGCTGGGCAAACATACGGCGCGGCGGCCACCGCGGGAAAGGTGGAGTCCGAGAAAACTGCGCGGGGCGTATCGGAAAATGGCGCCGAGATTGTGGTGGATATCGGCATTTACGATGATCCGGAGCATCAGCGCCAAGATATCGCCTCGATCAATCTGACACAGAGCAATACCATCATCATCGGCTCGTCTCAGTATGGCAAGACGAACCTGCTGCAGACGATCATCCGGGGATTGTGCACCCGTTATACGCCGCAGGAAGTGAATATCTATATCATGGATTTCGGCTCGATGGTGCTCAAAAATTTTGAGGATCTGCGCCATGTGGGCGGGGTTGTGTGCTCCTACGAGGATGAAAAGTTCAAAAATCTTTTCCGGATGCTCGCGGAGGAGATCAATACCCGTAAGGATAAAATGATGAAAGCCGGGGTCAGCTCGTTTACATCCTACAGGGAGGCCGGCCTGACGGATTTGCCGCAGATTGTGCTGATGGTCGATCATTTTACGGCGGTCAGGGAACTGTACCTGCAGGACGAGGACCCTCTGCTGGCTGTCTGCCGCGACGGCCTGGCGGTCGGGATCAGCGTTGTGATCTGCAATCAGCAGACTTCCGGGCTGGGCTACCGCTATCTGTCAAATTTCGCCAAGCGCATTGCCCTTTACTGTAATGAGAGCGGCGAGTATGTGAATGTCATCGATAAGTGCCGCATCGCGCCGGATCAGCTGGCGGGGCGCGGCGTGACCGAGATTGACAGGAAGGTCTATGAGATGCAGACGTACCTCTGCTTTGAGGGCGAGCGTGAGATTGAGCGCGTGTCCAATATGCGTGCCTTTGTCGCGGCGTGCAATGCGCGCTGCCACGGCAGCGCACGCAGGATACCTGAGATCCCTTCGGTGCTCACGGAGACGATTTTAAAGGAAAACTATGGTATTTCGCGGGAGGCGACTTACCAGGTGCCAGTGGCGCTGCGGTATGACACGGTGTCTGTCTTGTCTGTGGACCTGCTCAGACAGGGCGTGTTTGGCATCGTCGGCCGGCCTGGGAGCGGCCGCAGGAATCTGCTCCATGTCATCATGGATCAGCTCTACGACAATATTTTCACGGCGCCATCGGAGGTGTACATCGTGGATGGCCACGACCGGCTGTTAAAGGACTTTGAGGCTTACAGCAATGTCGTGACTTATTCGATCGACGCGGCGGACCTGATCGAATATGTGGATCGGATTCACGGCGGGCTGGAGGACATTTACGATGACTTTGTTTCGGGTGAAGCGGATCTCTCTGCCGCGCCCCTGAAGCTGGTCATTGTGGCGAGCATGGAGGCGATCACCATGCTCTGCAAAAATTCCGGTGCGCTTAAGAGATATAAAGACCTGACCGGACGCTTTAAGAATATGAAGGTCTGCTTCATTTTCATGAATGTGGACAATGAGCCTATCTCCTACAGTGCGCCTGAGATCCTTAAAAATATCAAGGACGCGAAGAATTTCTTTTATTTTGACGACCTGGCGAACCTGAAGATCTGCGATGTGCCGACGGCTTCGGCACGAAGATTTAAGAAAAAGATTTCTGTGGGCGATGGCTACTGGCTGTCCGGCAGCGAAATCGTGAAGATAAAAACGGTAATAAATGGGAGGTAAGGTGATGAGGAATGTCTGTAGCGTATATTGATGTGGGCGGCATCACGGAGACATGCAAAGCATTCAGGGATGATATCAAAAAATTTGATCAGTGTGTCACAGACATGGACAGGGCCACAAAAGAGGCGTTGAGTGATTGGGTCGGGGAAGGCCGAAATCAGTTTGAGACACAGATGCGGTTGATGGAAAGCCAGCTTTCAGATATTTCGGATGTCCTCTATGAGATCTATGAGGCGCTCTCCGACGCCGAAGCGGGTTATATTGACGAGGATGAAACTGTCGCCAAGCAATTTTCAATGCAGCAAGAAACAGCGGGAGGTCGTTGAGAATGAGCATTTCCTATCACATAAGCCTGATCAGAGATAAGGAGAGGGAACTGAAAGACCTTGAGAAGCGAAAGGATCAATTGGAGGATATTTTAAGAGATATCAATTCCGATTTTGATGACAATATCTCAGATATCCACTCGCAGGAAAATAAGATCCGGAATAGCATCGAAAATGGCATTTCCATTGATCACCGTGATATGTATGTGGACGAAAATCACGTGGATCGTGAGGGGATTTTCGGCAGGGCGGACCTGAATGCGAGCGTTTCCTGTATCCATACGGAGATCAACGATATCATACGAAGGATGGATGACCTGAAGCGGGAGATCAGGGAATTGGAAGAGAGGATCGAATATGAACGGCGCGAGCAGGAACGGCAGCGTGAGGAAGCCATGAAAAGATTACTGGGGGTGGAGTAAATGTCTGTCGTCGCATTGGATTATTCAGCTATGAAAAACGCGGTCAAAGCGGCAAAAGGGGCTGCGGACCGCTGCGAAGATTATGCCGGTGAGATCGAAAAAAAGGTCAGCAGAAAGCTGGCGGATTTAAGGCTTGGCAGCAGCGCCAATACCAGCCAGGCTGATTACTTCGCCAGGCAGAAAATTTCATCCCTGAGATCCGGGAAGCTCCGGTATGAGCAGCTCTCCAGAACTGTCGAAGAAGCTATAGACTATGCCAAAGAAACAGACCGGGCGGACTCGGAGTTTGTCAGGAGCGAATCACAGGCATTCAGGGCAAGACATGACATGGACGTCCATCCTGCGGTAGAATTTTTTGTGTGGCTTTCGACCTCAAAGTTAAACAGCTCGGCACTTGGCCGCTGGTTCGGTGAGAGGATGAGTGACGTCGACAGATGGGTGTCGAATGCCGTGCGCAGCTTCAGGCAATGGTATCAACTGGATGGCGGTAAATATATCATTAAGGCAGCACTGGCCATCGTAGGGACGGTGGCAGCCGCCGTTACGCTGATTTTTGTGGCGATTCCGGCACTCGTCGCCGCGGGCACGCTTCTGGCCGGCGGCATTACCGCGGCGGCTTTATGGACGGCAGTGACCGCCACGGCCTGTCTTGTGACGTCGGTGGTGGCTATTGCGGATAACGCCACAAAGGTTGTCGCGAACGCATCGGCAGCGATAATGACCATGGAGGATCCCGGATGGGCAAAGCGCCTCAACAGCTATCGTTCCTTCTCAACATTTCTGCGCAAAAATAATTTTGGCAGCGGCAAATTAAATAAGCTTTCCATGACCTGGGCAGATATCATCAGTGTGTCTTCCACGGTCGCCGCGACAATCACGATTGTGGATATCGCCAGGACGGGCGCTAATTTTTTAAAAAATATTAACTCGGATGAAATCAGTACGCTTTTCAGGCCGGTACGTTTTCGCGCACCGGGTGGGAAGGTAACCTGGGGGACATTCAAGTATGGTATGAAATCCCTGAAAATGGATCTGAAAGCATTAAAAGAAGGATTTTTTACAACAAACATCAGCCGTATCAATGATTCTTTCAAAAATCAGCTTGGCATGATCGGTCCGTTGGAATTGAACAGAGATGCGCTATCGGATTTATCAGACCTTCTGGAGAAAGGGCCGGGGGCGCTTGCGGTTGACAAGATCAGGTCAGCCATGAAGGATTATGATGTGGTTTCATCCATAAAAGAAAAATTAGAACAACTTTTAGAATTAATCAAGGAAATCAAGGGAAATATTTATAACAGCTAATTTATTTTCCACGGCGAACGCGGCAGGGCGGCCACAGTCGGCGTTTTTGCGGAGACAAAAAAGGAAAACGCGGCGGGTAAAAAAGGAGGATGATAGGTGTGGCGGAAAAAGAGTTGTTTACAGACGCACACGAATATGTCCAGATGGGGCAGGTGCTGCTCGGCGTAGAGAAGTACCAGGAGGCCACGGAAATGTTTGACCGGGCACTGGCGGAAGACCCTAAAAATTTGGAGGCCTATATTTCCAAGGGCATCGGCCATGCCAGCCTGGAGCAGTATGATCAGGCGAGGGAATGTTTCAAACGCTGCATCATGATTGACAAGACTTTTGCGGAAGCCTATTTCCAGCTGGGAAGCATTGATTTCCTTGAGGACCATTTCCGGGAAGGGTTGAAAAATTATAACCAGGCCATAGCCCTGGGCTATCGGAGCGCGGGCCTGTATTTTAACCTCGCGCTTGTCTATGAGGAGAGGAATGAGATCGACGAGGCGATCCGATACTATACGAAGGCGGCCAGCCTGGATGAGACGGTGCCGGATTATGTAATACGAAAGGCGACGCTCCAGATAGTGACCAAAAAATATGATGAGGCTCTGCAGACGCTTGAGAAGGTTCGCGTCCTCTTCCCGGAGAGCTTTGAGGGCTACCATCTGACCGCCGCTGCCTATACGCTGACGGGGCGGTATGACGAGGCGGATGAGGTGCTGCGAGGCGCGCTTGAAATGTTTCCGGATGATAAAGATATTTTATTTGACCGGATGCGGGTGCTGGTGACGAAAGGGGATCTCGAGGCGGCGGAGGCGATGCTTGAAAATGCCAAGGACAGCCAGTTCACGCCGGCGGAGAGGAAAGAGATCCTTCTCAACCAAGCGCAGATCAAGGGCCAGCAGGAAAAGATGGACGAAGCCAATCAGATGCTCCTGGAAGCCCTGGCGATCCCAGAGGGCGAGCATTTAAATTCTGAGATACGTTATCTGTTGATGATATCATATCTGGCATCCGGGGATTATGGGCATCTGAGGGAGATCGCAGAGCAGACGGACAGGTCAGACACAGATGACCCATATAATTTGTGCGGCGTTTATTTTGAGGGTGCCGCGCTCAAAGGGCTTGGGGAGGATTATCGCGCGTATTTTCAGGATGCGGTGAAATATTACCGCGATATTTCGATGAAGGAACCGTCACGGATCGACGCGTATCTGTTCCGTGCCATGTGCTATAAGGAGCTCGACGATTATGAAAAAGCGCTGGAATCCCTGGATTATATGCTTCTCCTGGAACCTGATGACGCCAAACTGCATTTCATCAAGGGTAGCATCCTGAAGGAACAGGGGAAGGACATGGATGCCTCCAATCAGGAATATGCGGAGGCCAAAAGGCTGGGGCTTAATAAGCGCTTCTGGGAGTTTGCGGGGTGAGATGAGTGCTTGATTTAAGATATGACACGGACGCCCTGATGCGGGCAGCCCAAAATTACAGGGAAGTGTCCGAAAAGCTGGAAAGCCTCAGGAAAGAATTAAAAAATAAAATTGAGGATCTGAAAAATACGGATTGGCGCTCGGATGCCGGCAGGGCGTTTATGGAAATCTATGAAGACAACTGGTCGTCCAATGTAGAAAAATACGCCGCTGTGCTCAAGGAAATGGCAGGCCAGCTGGAACGGGCCGCCTCAGAATATGATTCCGTGACAGACAAGCTGAAAGCCATCGAAGGCATATCCGTGTAAAGGTGGCGTGGGATTGTTGGGCGGTTGTTCGGCGGTGGCGCCGGGCGAATCGTGATAACAATTTATGTGAGGATGGATTGCGTTTGAGAGCAGGTATTATAAGGGTTTTCAACCATATAATAAATCATTAATCTAAAAGGAGGAATTGATCATGGCATCTATCAAAATGACACCGCAGGAATTGC
>CAYRDY010000040.1:0-11990 GCA_964423195.1 uncultured Catenibacillus sp.
AAGGGTTGCAGGTTCGAGCCCCGCTCGGGGAGCATGAAAAGGCCCGTAAACATCAGTGTTTGCGGGCTTTTTAAATAATATGAGCCCAAATGGCTTTGGGGTGGACAATATCATGTAGTTTGAGGAGGTTTTTGTATGTTGACAGGAAAAGAGAATTTGCGCGAGGTCATGAAGAGGGACGGCCATCCGGATCGTTTTGTGAAACAGTATGAGTTTTTGCATCTGTTGGTTCCGGATACCTATTACATGGGCGATTACCCGATCCAGCCGGGGAACGAGGGCTATGACCAGTTCGGGGTCTATTGGGTGTTGCCTGAGGGGCAGATGGGCGCCTTCCCGCTGCACGATGACGCGCACCGCGTATTGAAGGATATCACAGAGTGGCGGGAGATCGTCAAAAAACCTCATATCCCGGAGGATCCGGGCTACTGGGGAATGTTGAACGGTATCGCGGCGCAGGCAGACCGCGACAATCAGTATGTGTGCGCCGTCCAGACGCAGGGCATTTTTGAGCGACTGCACGCGCTGATGGGCATGGAGGACGCGATGGCGAATTTCTACGAGGAGCCGGAGGAGATGCACGCGCTGATCGATTTTCTGACGGAGATCGAGCTCGATTTCGCGAGGACAATGATCGAGCGGTGCCACATCGAGGCTGTTCTTCACCATGATGACTGGGGCGCGACGGAGAATTCATTTATCTCTCCAGCGATGTTTGAGGAGTTCATCCTTCCGGCTTATAAGAAAATTTACGGATATTATAAGGATCACGGCGTACTGATCGTCCATCACAACGACGGCTACGGCAAGAATCTCGTGCCGTTTATGGTCGAGATGGGCGTTGATATCTGGCAGGGCGTGATTCCGACCAACGACATTCCGGAGCTGATCGAGAAATATGGCGGTCAGATCACCTTCATGGGTGAGATAGAGACACGCCTGCTCGATGTGCCGGACTGGACGCCGGAGATGGTCGCGGCGGAGGTGGAGCGCGCCTGCAGAAAATGCGGCATACACAGCTTTATTCCTTGCCTGACAGCCGGCATGCCGTTTACGTCATTTAATGTCGGCGCGGCCGTGGATGCCGAGATAGACCGCATGAGCAGGGAAATGTTCTGAGTGGAAATAGAGATAGACCGCATGAGCGGAGAAATGCTCTGAGTGGAAACAGAACGAAAGCGAGCGACTGATACCGGATTTATCAGGATCGTTATCGGACCTTATAGGATTTGTTCTGGTTCTGCGCTGCTTTAGCAGCGCGGAACCAGAACAAATCTCCAAAAAGTAGAATGCAACATCAAAATAGATAGAATATTGACTATGATATGCAATAAAAATAAATATAGTACGTTCTAAAAATATTTATTGCTCACTATCTTTATTCCTGTTTTTTGTACAATCCTCAATGACTTTCTGATATGGCATGAGCATGTATTTGCTCATCTGAGTCTTCATTTCTTTTTGAACGGCCGGGATGGAGAGCATCAACCCGACCATCTTCATCATCAGGATCTTCCCCGGCTGTCTCTGCGGAAAATCGTCGTATTCGCCGTGCGCCTTATAGTATTCGTGGTCGGCCTTCATCATGCCGCGCATCGTATAGATCAGGTCGCGGAAGATTTTGCCGCCGCCGACACCGTAGAAATTCTGCGGCTGTTCCAGGCGGTGTCTGAGGGCGTAGATCAGGTTCTTTGACATCTTGAGGATATCGCCGTTCGTGTCATTTTCGTCGCTGACGATGCCGGCCAGAAAATTTTTGCCGACTTCACTGCGGGCCTCCAGAATGGTTTTCAGATTATTTTCCCGCGAGAGCGGCCCGCTGATCAGATAGCCGACCGGTGAGCCCTCCGTGACCGTGCGGTGGCCGTTGCAGAATTGCCGGTCGTCGAATTCCTTTAATATGGAAGGCGCGAAGTGATTCATGATCGGGAACGCGTAAATAATGGCGTCGGCATTCTGGATGTGATGGCGCAGGAAATTCTCAAACCCATCCTTGTAGACACATTGGCCTGTGGCGGCGCAGTTCAGGCAGCCGAGGCAGCCGCCGGCAAACGGGAAATCATAGAGATTGACCTCACGGCTCGGCGTCGGGAGGACGGCGCGAAACCGGTCGATCATCTCTCGGAGACGGGTGTCCTCATCCCGACAGCAGGAGACGATCACCACGTCGAAAGAATAGCGCTTTTTAACCACGGATTCTGCGGTGCTGTCGGAGGAGGCGCTGTCGGGCATGGTGCATATCTCATTTTTAATGCAGTAGAGCAGATGCCGGAAATAGCTGCGGGCCTCTTTTTGTCCTTTTGCGCTCAGCAGATCTTCCATATCCGCGGACAGGCCGCGGACAAATTTCATGCCCATATCGAGGCAGTTCTCCTCGATAAATTTGTGCGCTGTCACATCGTAGAAATGTTTAGAGGTCGTGATCTGTGAAGCGTATTTGCCCGCCAGACGGACATCGTTCTCCTTCATTAGCTCGACAAAGCGGTGCAGCTGATACGGCACGACAAATGTGTAGACCGGATAGACAAACAGGAGGAGGTCGGCGTTTTCCAGAGCCGTTTTGGCCTCGGAAAAATCTTTCTCGTATGACCGTATCCGCTGCGCGGCCGGGAGAATGGTAAACTGGTGTTTGGGATTTAATTTTTGCAAGTACAGCGCTGTCTGCAGGGTCACGCTGTTGTCCCCCTTGGGACTTCCATTAATAATAAGAGTATTCATGTCGCATCTCCGTTCTCTGATTTTCATTTTGGGTCGGCCGGAAAGCCAAACTTCACCGCGCCTGCAAATGATTCTGGTCAATGACATTTTCCCGCGTCTGCAAATGATTCTGGTCAATGACATTTTTCTGCGTCTGCAAATGGTTCCGGCCAATGATTTTCCCTGCCAACATCATACTCTAAAATGCTCCGCTTTGCAATCGGTTCGGAAATCTCTTTTTAAAAATCCCGCAGAAGTTCATATTTTTCAGAACTGTTACAAAATTATTAAAAAAAGTGATGGAAAGTATAAAAAAATGGTTGAAAGTTTCATAAAAATAATGTAGAATGTAAGAGTCCATATTTGTGCCAATGTTTTGACACAAAAAAAGCGGCCGATCTGGACCATGAAATCCTAAAAAGACAAGTAAAATCATGGTGTAGAGCGGCTTGCCATTCAAAATCTTGACGCATTAAAAAGACTCATGAACATACATAAAGAAAGAGGTGAATGTGTGGTATGAAAAGATTACTAGCATGTCTGCTGACTATCTGCCTGGTTCTGGGAACGTTCTCACCGGCCTACGCGACGGGTGGCATTCCGGTCGACAGCATCCAGCCCGGCGGTGAGACTCAGACGCAGTCCGGTGCGGGGGCGCAGACGGGATCCGGGGACGGCACCCTGACCGGCGCCTACGGCGACGCTGGACAGACTGATCCGGCGGGGACGGTGACCGACCCGTCATTCTCCGACGGCAGCGGTCCTTCCGGTGATCTGAGCGGTGATCCGGGTACGACCGGACAGGGCGCGGGTACCGTATCGGGTGCGAGCGGCAGCCAGTCATCCGGCAGCCCGTCGGGAGATATGGAGAGCGGGGACACCGCCACGCCATCCGGCCCTGACAGCTCGGTCGGTCAGACGGGCGGACTGTCCGGCGGACAGGACGGCAGCCCGTCAGCAGTCGAGACGAGCAGCGACACCCCTGGTCTGGGCGACGCTCAGTCGCAGGGGACGGAGAACGGAGAGGGTGCGATTGGAGATGAGGGAATCGGTTCGGACGAGGATCCGGATGACGTCAGTCCTATCGATGAATCTTCGGAGAGTGAAGAGTCTGTCACTGAGATCTCTTCCGAGTTCGGTGATATCGGCCGAGTCGATGTCATTATCGATGATGTCCTGATCATGGGGAAAGATATCAAATTCACGGTTGAGCTTTCCAACGCACATGGTTATCTTAATAAGAAAGAACTGACACTCCAGGCGGATGCCATCAGGTCGACGACCGAGGACAGCGATGTCGGCGAGGTCGAGGCCGCGGGCGCTCAGCAGCAGGAGGTCATTTTTGACAAGCTGGCCGCGGGCACGTATACGCTGAAGGTGTCTGCACCGGGATTTGCAACCTATACGCAGAATATTGAGGTCGCGATGCGCGGCTACGAAGTGAAGCTGATGACCGGATTTATGGCGGGGATTACCTATGAGGAAGGCGCGCCTCATCCGGGGGTACTCAGGATCGGCGATATCGTTCATGACGGTGTCATCGACGAGCAGGACAGAAGTGCTCTGGTGGATTGTGTCAATCATAAAATGTCTTCTTTGGGCCGTCAGACGGCTCAGCCGGAGGACGCGGACTATGATCTGAACGGCGATGGCCTGATCAACCTGAATGACCTGGTCTACTTCTCAAAGGGATACGATCTCTCCGCGTCGACAGACACAATCGGGACCGTGCGCGAGTTCATGTCGCCGAATGCTATTCAGACGAAAGCGCCTGAGACGACGAAAATGTCCGGAAATATCGAGGACTTATTTACCGAGAGCGATAAAGTGGTGGAATTAAGGCCTTCCAATAATTCGCCGATTTCCGCTGATAATCCTGTATCCCTGGAGTTTGATTTCAGCATCGCCGGCAAAGAGGCAACCACGGATGGCATTTTGCTTGAGACCGGCGATGATGAGATTACCTCGGCGACGATCACAGTGAACTATACGGACGATTCAGGCCAAGACAAGACTGTCGAGGTCCCTGTGGAGAATGTTCCGGTGGCATCCATATCCAATCCGGCGACGATTCATTACACGCTGAATGCGGGTGACGCGTCGGATCCTGCGGGAAATATCAGCACCATCGGCGCGGACCAGGGCGGTTTGTCAGTGACGGTGGAAAAAGATGCCCACGGCAATCTTCAGGTCGATCTTGGCGGTCAGGTCGCCGTCAAAAAAGTGACTCTAAAGATCAAAGGGATGAAAAACAATAACAACCTGGCGGAGATCTCCAAGGTAGAGTTTGTCAATGGCATGGAGGATCGCATCCCTGAGCCGGCGATGGACATTCCGACGGGACTGCGCACCGAGGACGGGGACGCGGAGATCGACGTGGCTTGGAATCCGTGCACGAATGTCACGGGCTATGAGGTCGTGATCTGGGAAGAGGGCAAGGCCCAGGATGTCTACATGGTGACGGGTACCGGACTGGAGATTACTTCATACAGCGCCGGCGCGGACAACAAGATTGAAAACAACCATGTATATAAGATCAAAGTCCAGTCGGTCAACGGTTCATGGCGCAGCGGCTACTGCAATGCGGTGGAGGCCAGGCCTCTGGCGGCGGACAAGCCGGGACCTCCGGATAATGTCACGGCCAAGGGGTCTTTCAGAAGCATCAATGTCTCGTGGAAGAAAATGAAGAGCACGACGCATTACTCGCTTTATTACAGGAAGAGCAGCCATACGACGTCCAGCTTTACCAGGATTGACAATATCTACGAGAACCGCTATACGCTGACGGGCCTCTCTGACCTGACAAAATATGAGATTTATGTGACGGGCCACAACCAATTAGGCGAGAGCAAACCATCTCTGCATGTGGAGGCTCAGACAACCGATGACAAAGTCGCCCAGGTGTACAAGTATCGCCTGATCAATACCGGCGAACCGGGACAGAAAGGCAATCATATCACAAACGCGACCTATACCGTCCGCAGCGGCGGTTCCGGCGAGATGATCGAGAGTCCTCTGGATACCGCAGCCGGTAGCGCGTGGGGCACAGTCGACAAACGTTCGACGTCCTACTACCGCAGGGCGACCTGGGATGAGGGCGGCTATAACGGGCTGGGCGATAACGGCATCACCTATGAGTTTGACAAGGCGTATGATATCGATACGATCGCTATGGATACGGCCCTGCCGCATGACTCCGGCGGCATCTTTTACGTGAGGATCCGCTGGTGGGATGAGAGTGGGCACTCTTATGAAAATGAGAGTCAAAATATCTCCATCAATGTGAGCGAGCGGACGGACCCTGAGGGCAGGATTTTTGATTACCTGCGCCTCAGCAAAAAGATTACAGCCAAAAAGATTCAGATTGGTGTCGGCCGCTACTGGGTACAGCCGGAAGAGATCACGATCTCGGAAGTCTATTTCTATGAGTATGACTCGATTCTTGACGACATTCTGGCACTGTATCAGGATGACCTGCACACGGTGATCAAAGATACTGTGAAGCAGGAGGATATTGACAAGCTCAGGAAGCGGATCGATACGGTGGACCCTGTCAGCCATGAGTATCACCCGGACAGAGATCTGTTGACGCGGGAGATCAATACGGCTGAGGAGATCTTTAAGAACAAGAGCTTGTATCCGACGGTAGAGGTGCATACCGGCATTACGACCAATGAGAAGAGCAAGGGCTATGGCGGACTGAACGCGTGGCAGCCGCTCGGTGTGACCGCGGCCGCGGGCGAGAAGTTGATGATTTTTGTCGGCCACAACAGCAAGCGATCCGGTGAAAATACCAATCTTCAGCTGATAGCGACTCAGTATCATGCCGAGTCCTCAAATATGTCCCAAGTGGCGCTTGGGACGCTAAAGATCGGCGGGAATGAGGTGACTATCCCGAAGATCTGGGATATGAGCGAACCTGAATCCGGCGGCGCGCTGTATATCCAGTACACGGGCAACAACCCGAATGAGAAGTATGCCGTCCGCGTCAGCGGCGGGGTACAGGTGCCGGTGCTTGATCTCTATAAGGTAGAGGGAAATACACAGCGCGTGGCAAAAGCGCAGGCGTATCTGACGGCGCTTCAAACCTATGTGAATGGGATGGAGAGCAAGCACAACGAGGTCCATGCGGGGTCAGGCAATCCGAATGTCGACAAGGCGTACGTAGAGTATAACTGTATCCTGGGCGCCACGGATATCCTGCTCGATACGATGATGCTGTCGCTGCCGGCGAAGCAGGTACTGGAAGGCTTAAAGAAAAATTCTGGAAGTTCTAGTGCGCAGCAGCTCGTGAATTCCATGGATGCGATGGAAGAGATGATGCATCTGTTCTATCAGCACAAGGGATTGAGCGCGAACGCGGAGAGTGAGCTGGACCAGATCTCGAAGCAGCATTTGAATATCCGTTATCAGAGGATGTTTACCGGCGCGTTTATGTACGCCTCCGGCAATCATATCGGTATCGAATATCCTCAGACGGCGTCGCTGATGGGCGGAACGCCGATCCAAGCGACTGAGGGCAAATACGCCAGCGGCAACTACTTCGGCTGGGGCATCGCCCATGAGATCGGGCACTGTATCAACCAGAACGCCTACGCGATCGCTGAGATTACCAACAACTACTTCGCGGTTCTGGCACAGGCTACAGAACAAAATAAGGACGTCAGGTTCAAGTATGAGGATGTCTATAAGAAGGTCACCTCAAATACAACCGGGCCAGCATCGAACGTCTTTACCCAGCTTGGGATGTACTGGCAGCTGCATCTGGCCTATGATGACGGCTATAATTATAAGACTTATGATAGTTATGAGGATCAGCTGAATAATCTGTTCTTCGCGCGTGTCGATACCTATGCCAGGACACCTTCCAAGGCCCCGAAGGCTGAGGGGGACGCAGGCATCGCTCTGGTTCTGACAAATGACAGAGAGCAGGATCTGATGCGTCTGGCTTGCGCGGCGGCACAGAAGAATATTCTTGACTTCTTTGTGCGCTGGGGCAAGGTGCCGAATGATGACACGAAGAGGTATGCGGCACAGTTTCCGGAGGAGACCAGGGCGATCTATTACGTGAACGATGAGGCCAGGGATTACCGAAAGCTCAACGCGGGTACAGGCAGTAAACTTGGCACGAATGGTGATGTAGTGGCAGTCGCTGATGCGACAAAGATAGAACTGAACGGAAATAAGGTGACATTTACCTTAGCATCGACAGGCATTCCGGAAGCGGATGTGCTGGGCTATGAGATCGTCAGGTGCACGACCTCCGGCGGTGTCGTCGAGAGGGAATTCGCGGGATTTGCGACGGGGACGACATTTACGGATGTATTCTCCACCCTGAACAATCGCGTCGTCACCTATGAGGTGACGCTGATCGACAAATTCCTGAACCGCTCCGCGGTCAAGACCATGGCACCTTTGAAGATCGAGCATCAGGGCGATCTGGACAAGTCCGAGTGGACGGTCTCCTCAGTCAATGTAAGCGGTGAGTCCAGCAACCTCAAGGGTACAGTAGAAGGTACAGAAGATGATCCTTGTGCGCCTGCGCCGCTGAACCATACGCAGGCTTTGGCGGACAATGATCCGAGTACCGTTTATACAGGCACGGCCGGGACTGAGGGCAAGATCACCATTGAGTTTGGCCGTACATATCCGGTCACGGGCATCAAATATTCGACATCTGAGGTCTCAGGCATATATGATGTGCAGGTTCGCGATGCCACAGGGGAAGACGGCTGGCGGACAGTGATCGAAGGCAAGACATTCGCCGCAGGTACGAATCAGGTCCTGTATTTCGGCAATGACGACGGCAAGTATGTGAGCGTCTATGACGCCGATGCCGTGCGCCTGGTGTCCAAGATAGATGGCCAGACAATCCGCTTTGCCGAGATTGGTGTCCTTGGCGTGACCGGTGACAATGTCGACTTCAGGCGAGACGATGAAGGTGGAGCGGTTATCGGTAAATTGTCAACAGATTACGTATATGACAGAGATAAAAATGAAAAGATACCGGCAGGATCTCTGGTCTTTACCGGATCCTACAAGGGCAATCCGGCATACAATGTCGTGATTCTCTACGACGAAAAAGGAAATATTGTCGGCGGCACTTCGGATGACAGCCTGAACGCGGAGCAGATCATCCTCGCGAATGTGAAGGAGGGTGAAGAAATTCAGGATGTCTATGACGGGACATGGATCTACTGGATTGATCCTAAATATCTCACAGGATTTACTTATCCGACGAAGGTGCGCGCGGAGCTCTACCGCGTCAACAACGCGCATACCAATGAGGGACAGAGACTTGTCAGCGATTCATACCTGGTGGATGTGCCATCGGAGTTGCCTTCGATTTCATTTAGCGGCGACGGCCAGGTGAGCAGCAGCAATTGACGTTTTGGAGCGGCGGCAGCCGCCGCCGCTCCGTGCAAGGCGATAAAGGAGTAGAACATGAGAAAATATATTTCAAAGATAGCTATGGCAGTGTTCGCGATTGTCGCTCTGTTGCTGCCGCTTTCGGTGCATGCCTCTGATGTCACCACATTCATTGATGAGGATGAGCGTGTGGTTGTCGGCATGGACGGCACGGTCAGTGTAAAATCGGTTCAGGCGAATCAGGAGAGCATCTCCGGATTTCAGCTGGATTTTACGGTGACACCAGTGGGCACAGAGCCTGCGGAAATTTCATTTGTTTTTGATGAGACGCTGCAACACAGTGTCAAGATCGCGGATTACCGCGTGAGCGGCGACAAACTGTCTATCTATGTGGCCAACAATGCGCCGATATTTAAGCGGGGCATCCTGGAAGGAGAGGCGGACACGGATGATGTCGTGGTCGGGAAAATCTCTGTCAAGAGCGGCACTGAGGAAATGCAAGCCACGATAAAGCTCGACAATATTCATTTTGCGGAGGGGCTGCAGCTGAGGACTGTTTTGGGCAGCCAATATCTTGCGGACGGTTTGATGATCAATGCCTATGACAAATCCGTACTGCTAGAGGCTCTGACAAAGACGCAGGAGATCAATCGCGATGACTATACCACGGAGAGCCTGAATGCGCTGGATGAGGCGATTGAACAAGCCAGGAAAGTGATCACTGATCCCGCCGCGACAAAGCAGGCGATTGAGGACGCGGTCAAAGCTCTGAATGATGCTATAAAAGGTTTAAGAACAAGAGTTAACGCGATTCACGACAAACTGAGTAAGGCAATAGAGGCCGCGGGAAAGTTAGCAAGTTCAAATAATTATGTGAATGTTGAAGGCCTACAGTCGGCGATTGCTGCTGCCCAGGAAGCCTATAGTAATGGCAACGCGACTCTGGCTGAGCTTGAGTCGGCTCTGGCCGATCTGAACGAGGCGATCAAGGGACTTGTAATTAAGAGCGAATTGGGATTAGATCAGAGATTGCAGGCCGCGATTGCTCAGGCGGAGGCCCTCACAAAAAGTGAGTATACGGAAGGATCTTACAGTCAATTGCAAAGTTTGATTAAAGCAGCTGAGAAGGAGGGAGCAACCGATACAGACTTCAACAATCTGGTCCGCGCGATCAAGAACCTACAGACACAGCTGTCTGTTTTACTGGAAGAACTTGAAGAACTGGTGAACTCCCCGGAGGACGGAGATCTCTATACCGAGGAGAGCTATGCCGAGTATGAAAAGATACTTCGAAAGGCGAGGGATATCTTAGAACATCGTGACACGGCCACACTGAGTGAGACGGAGATTACCCTGAACGCACTTAGGAATGCTACGGAGCATATTTTGGTTTTAAAGACGGCTGCGCTCGCGGAGGAGCTGAGAGCACTGGTCGAGGAGATCGATCACCCGGAGAACTATGAAAACTTTGAGGTTGTCCAGGATGCCCTGGATGCCGCCAAAGCGCTGCTCGAAAGAATTGATAAAGGCGAATCGATTTCTGAGCATGAGCTCACCGAGGTGCTGAATGCCTTAAAAGAAGCCAAGGGAAAACTTCTCATGAAGGCGGAGGTTTCCCGCAAACTCCTTGATGAGCTCATCAGGGAGGCTAAGGCGCTCAACCCGTCGGATTACACGGCGGAGAGCTATGCCAGATTTAAGGAGGTTCTCGACTCGGCGGTTGCGGTGTATGAGGATGAGACTTCCACCGCGCTGGAGCTGCAGGAGGCCGTGGAGGCGCTGAGACAGGCGATGAGGGATCTCAGGAACAGCGCGGATGATGAGCCGGTGATCGACGAGCATCAGGCGGCGCTCGAACTGCTTCAGAATCTGGTCGCCAAGGCTGAAAATCTGGACCCGACCAAGTATACGCAGGAGGCTTTGCAGGCGATCCTGTCGTGGCTGGAAAAGGCAAAGGCGATCCTGGCGAATCCGGACAGTGCGTCTCTGGCGGACATTCAGAGCGCGATTGACGGGTTGACAGAGGCGATGAGTCATACCATCGCGGACAATCCGCAGGCGAATGAGGATGTGCGGCAGGAATTGCTGAAGCTCGTCTCCGAGTTGGAGGCGCTGAATCCTTCTGATTATACGAGTGAGAGCTACAGTGTGTTGGCAGATGCGCTCGCGAGAGCGCGGGAAGTGCTCGCGAATCCGGACGCGACCATCGAGGAACTCGAAGCGGCCCTGACGGAACTTCAAAATGCCAGAGGCGCGCTCGTCCTTGTCGACAATGGTACTATTCAGGATCCTGGCGGCAGCACCAACCCTGGCGGAAATTCGAATTCGGGCGAGGATATCAATCCTGGCGGCAATACAAATCCTGGCGGCAACACCAACTCTGGCGGCACCCAGAATCCGTCAACTTCCGGCGGGACGGGCAACAGTCAGC
The DNA here is from genome assembly GCA_964423195.1 of uncultured Catenibacillus sp. Taxonomy (GTDB): domain Bacteria; phylum Bacillota; class Clostridia; order Lachnospirales; family Lachnospiraceae; genus CAKRHR01. The sequence goes on from CAYRDY010000040.1 coordinate 11,498, forward strand.
AGAAGGGTGATTCCGTGGCGACCGGCGATGAGACGCCGATCATTCCGGTGAGTGTGGCCTTTGTGTGCCTGGCAGTTCTGATCTGTGGCCTGATCATGCTCAAGATGAATTATGGCAGAGCCCGAAACGGACACAGAAGATAAAAGGTCGATGGCGGAAACCGAAACGGACATAGTAGTCTGATGAGCGACGGCGAAAGCCAAAATAACTACAAAAGATAAAATTCAGACAAAATAAAAGGGGCTATTCCTTTAAAGCCGTGGGGCTTAAGGATAGCCTCTTTTATATTTTTCAGACCTCACCATCCGCCGGAAAAGTCAAGCTGATCTGCCTTCTGGCCTCGTCGAGTATTTTCATGGATCTCAGGGAGATGTCCAGCAGCCGCGCGGCGTCGCATGAGCCGTGGGCGACAGAGATGTCCAGCAGCCGCGCGGCGTCGCATGTGCCGTGGGCGACAGAGATGTCCCGCAGCCGTGCGGCGTCGCATGTGCCG
>CAYRDY010000040.1:12090-14593 GCA_964423195.1 uncultured Catenibacillus sp.
TGGGGCAGGGCGAGCGCTGTTTTCTTCTCCGTGCCGTCCGTGTAACGGATGCGGATGCTGTGCGGCGCGGCGATCTTGTCAATATAGATGGTGCCCCTCTCCCCCTGTATCTCGCTCGGATTGTCGCTGTCGCAGATTTTTGAGTAGATCAGTTCGGCGGTCATATCGGCGTACTGGGCCAGGATCGTGCCGGCGCCGTCGATGTCGCCGCGCAGCGGCACGGAAACCGTGTAAAATTTCTCCGGCTCGCCGAACAGATCGAGCAGCGGTTCGATGCAGTAGATGCCGATGTCCATCAGGGCGCCGGCGGACATCTCACGCGAGAAGATATTGCTGGGGTTGCCGGCCTTGAAATGGTCGTAGCGGGAAGAATACTGGCAAAACGAGAAGACCGCCCGCCGTACTGGCGCGATCTCAGGCAGTGCCGCCCTGATGACCTCCATGCCGGGATCGGTGAGCGAGCGCATGGCCTCCATCAAAACCAGATGGTTTCGGCGGGCGGCCTCGACCATTTTTTCCGCCTCAGCAAAGTTGGAGGCCAGAGGTTTCTCGCATAGGACATGCTTGCCGGCGTTCAGCATTTGCAGCGTTCGGGCGCAGTGAAAGGCGTTCGGCACGGCGATATAGACCGCGTCGATCTCCGGATCGCCTGCGAGCGCGTCGAGGTCAGTGTAGTATTTGCGGACATGATGCCTGGCGGCGAAGACTTTGGCCGTGTCCTCATTTCTGGAAAAGACGGCGCCGTGCTCAAACTGCGGGCAGGCGGAGGCCGCGCTCAAAAATTTATCGGTGATCTTGCTCGTGCCGATGGTGGCAAAACGTATTTTTTTCAAACTACACACTTCCATATCTTGTTTCTGTTTTAATGATAGTGTATCATAAATCTTACAAAATGCATAGCATGAATAATGGATGCGGAGGTTTGAAGTTTGGACAAGAGAGAATTGGCGCTGGAGATTATTGAGCGCCTGAAGGCGGCGTATCCCGACGCGGACTGCACACTGGATTATGATCAGGCGTGGAAGCTGCTGGTGAGCGTGCGGCTGGCGGCGCAGTGCACGGATGCGAGAGTCAATGTGGTGGTTGAGGAACTGTATCAAAAATTTCCGGATGTGGCGGCGCTTGCGGCCGCGGATCCGGCGGACATCGAGGCCATCGTGCGGCCGTGCGGGCTTGGACACAGCAAGGCCAGGGATATCAGTGCCTGTATGCGCGTGCTGCGGGACAAATATGACGGCAAGGTGCCGGATTCATTTGACGAATTATTGAAGCTGCCGGGCGTGGGGCGCAAGAGTGCCAATCTGATCATGGGCGATGTGTTCGGGAAGCCGGCGATTGTGACGGACACTCATTGTATCCGCCTGACCAACAGGATGGGACTCGTGGACGGCATCAGGGATCCGAAGAAGGTCGAGATGGCGCTGTGGGAAATCATTCCGCCGAAGGAGGGCAATAATTTCTGCCACCGGCTCGTCTGGCACGGCCGCGAGGTCTGTACCGCCAGGACGAAGCCGTCCTGTGATCGGTGCTGCCTGGGTGACATTTGCCCGAAGATCGGCGTGTGAGGGCACATTGTCGATCAATTTACACAATTTTTGTGCAAATTTTACAAAAATCATCGAGGGCATCTTTTTGTTGTTGCAAATTGCGGTATACAATGTTAAAATACCCTAGGGAGGATTTCGCGGTGACGCGGAATCCTTTTGCTGTCTAAAAATAAGGAAATGCAAAGATTTCCCGTAGCTTTGCGGCCCCATGTGAGGGCATGAACGATTAGAAAGGGTTTGGTTCCGATGTACGAAAAAGGGAATTACGTGATTTATGGCGGGAAAGGTGTCTGTGAAGTCATGGATGTCAAAACGATGAATATTGACGGAATACCGAAGGATAAGCTATATTACGTATTGAAGCCGTATGCTCAGAAAAGCGGTATGATCTATGCGCCGGTGGACAGCCAGAAGACTGTCATGCGCAAGATTATCACAAAAGAGGAGGCGGATGCGCTGATCGAGGATATACCGAATATCGAGGATGTGTGGGTGGCCAATGAGCGCCAGCGCGAGGAGCATTACAAGGAATGTCTGCGCACCTGTCAGTGCCGGGATCTGGTCAGGGTGATCAAGACGCTGTATCGGCAGCAAAAACGGCGCGTCGCGATGGGCAAGAAGCCGACGGCCACGGACGACAGATACATGAAACAGGCGGAGGATAGCCTCTATTCGGAGCTGTCCCTGTCGCTGGGGATCCCGCGCAGTGATATGGTTCAGTATATCAACAGCCGGATCCAGGGCGCTGCCTCGTAAACGCACATTTTGACGTTGATGTCGCCGCCGTATAGGCGTGACGCTTTGTTGATGTCGCCGCCGTCGACGCACATTTTGTTTTCTGTGATTGACAGGCCAGCTTTTATGGCGTATGATAAATATATAGGTATTCAGGGCGAAGGTGCTTGCAGTCGAGAGGCTGACAGGCACTTTTTTTATTCATGTGAACCGGCACGCTG
>CAYRDY010000040.1:14693-19623 GCA_964423195.1 uncultured Catenibacillus sp.
GCGAATCGCAAATTTGGCTGACGGGCCGCGGCCAAGCGGGCCGCAAATTTGACTGACACGCTGTGGCCATGCAAAGCGCGAGTTCGCTTGCCGGACAGCGCAGCCACCGGACGGGCGGGACGGTGTGAGTGGCAGGGCGGCGAAAAGCGGCGGCTGATCATGTGCAAAAAAGAAGGGGGAATTTTGATGGCGGCATTCGAACGTGTTTTATCCGGCATCCCGCAGATGGATGCGGCATTTGACAACATCCGCCTCGGCGACAATGTCGTGTGGCAGGTGACGGATCTCGACGAGTTCCGGTTGTTTTTGGATCCGTATGTGAAACAGGCGATCGCGGATCAGCGAAATCTCATCTATATCAGATTTGCGTCCCATCCGCCGCTGGTGGAGGCGCAGGAGGGCGTGAAGATCGTGCCTGTCAGGCTGTCGCACCGCTTCGAGACATTTACCGTGGAGATTCACAATCTGATCGAGAGGGAAGGGTATGATGCCTTCTATGTCTTTGACTGCCTCTCCGAGCTTCAGACGGCCTGGTCCACGGACCTGATGATGGGAAACTTTTTTCGGGTGACCTGCCCGTATCTGTTCTCCCTGGACACGGTCGCCTTCTTCCCGCTGATCCGGGGCAAACATTCCTTTGAGGCGATCGCCAAGATCAGAGACACGACGCAGCTGTTGATGGACGTCTACTCCGAGGGGCGGGATGTCTATGTGCGCCCGCTCAAGGTCTGGAACCGCTACTCGGAGACAATGTTTCTGCCGCACATCTATGATCCGGAGAGCGGCAGTTTTCAACCGCTGGTGGAGGGCGTGCAGGTCAGCCATTTTTACCGTCTGATGAATCACCAGCAGGCGACCAGCGCCGATCAGAATATGGACAGCTGGGACCGGTTTTTTACCCTGACCATACAGATGTACCGGCAGGGCATGGATGTCACGGCCAACTGTCATCAGATGTGCGACATCATGATGACCCGCGACCGGAAACTGCGGGAGCTGATCAAGGAGAATTTCACCCCGGAGGACTATTTTCAGATCCGCAGCCGCATGATTGGCACGGGCATGATCGGCGGCAAGGCCTGCGGGATGCTGCTGGCCAGGAAACTGATCGAGAATCAGCGACCTGATCTGTATGCCAGACTGGAGCCGCACGATTCGTATTATATCGGATCAGATGTCTTTTATTCCTATATCGTTCAGAATGAATTCTGGGATATCCGCATCCGACAGCGGACGGAGAAAGAATATTTCAGTCTCGCGCCGGACTTTGCCGAATGTCTGCGCACCGGACAGTTTTCGGAGTCGCAGCGGGAGCAGTTTAGGCGGATGCTGGATTATTACGGGCAGGATCCGATCATCGTGCGGTCGAGCAGCATTCTGGAGGACGGCTTTGGAAATGCGTTCGCCGGCAAATATGAGTCTGTCTTCTGTGCGAACAATGGGACGATGGAGGAGCGGCTGCGCGAATTTGAGGCGGCCATCCGCACGGTCTATGCCAGCTCGATGAGTCCGTCGGCGCTGGATTACCGGCTGAGGCGCGGCCTGCAGGGGCGCGACGAGCAGATGGCGCTGCTGGTGCAGCGGGTGTCCGGTTCGCGCTATGGCGAGTATTTTATGCCGTGTGCGGCGGGCGTCGGCTATTCCTACAGCCCTTACCGGATTCTGAAATCGACGGAGCCGAAGGCGGGCATGCTGCGCCTGGTCATGGGGCTTGGCACCGGCGCGGTGGACAGGACGCAGGGATCCTATCCGCGCCTGATCAGTCTGGATAAGCCGGAGATGACGGCGGCGACGTCCAGCGGGGAACGCCATCAGTATTCCCAGCGCCTGATCGATGTGGTCGATACCGCGCAGCGGTGCGTCAAGAGCATGGAACTGTCCCAGATCGAGGACAAGATCCCTGCCTATCTAAAGCAGCTCCTGCTGGAGCATGATTCAGATGCCGAGTATATGTTCAGGGAGCGCGGACAGCGCCGCCAGATTCTGTTTGTGTCCTGCGGCGGTCTTGTCAGAAACAGCGCCCTGATGCGGGATATGCGGGAGATCATGGCGCTGATACAGGAAAATTATCAGTATCCGGTGGATATTGAGTATACGATCAATATCTCACAGGACGGCGAATATGTGATTAACCTGCTGCAGTGCCGGCCGCTGCAGGTGGCGGAGGATAAGGAGCGTGTGCAGATGCCGGAGCATATCGACGCGGAAACGATATTTTTGGAGTGCTGTCAGGCCTCGATGGGACTGTCCGCGGCGATCAAGATGGACTATGTGGTGATCGTCGACGCGCTGGCCTATTATCAGATGGATTATCAGGCCAAGTACGGCGTGGCGCGGGCGATCGGCGCCATCAACTGGTATTTCAGGGGAAAGGGGAAACACCTGATGCTTCTGGTGCCGGGGCGCATCTGCACGTCGTCGCCGGAATTGGGCGTGCCGACGAGTTTTGCGGATATCAGCGAATTTGATGTCATCTGTGAGGTCTCGGAGCGGCGGGCCGGCTATATGCCGGAGCTCTCCTACGGGAGCCATATCTTCCAGGATCTGGTGGAGGCAAATATCCTCTACGGCGCCGTGTTTGACAATGAAAAGACGCGGGCATTCCACCCGGAAAAGATACAGTGCCTGCCAAATTGCCTGACGGCGTTTTACCCTGAGGGCAAATCTCTGGAAAATGTCATGGGCGTCTATGATGTCAGCCAGAAAGACTGCTATGTCTACCATGATATGAAAGAAGAGCATCTGATGTGCCTGATCTCCTGAGACGCCAGATGGACATTCGCGGCGCGTGATTTTCTGACAGTGATTGAAGTGTCGGGGACCGGCGCGGGCGATGATCGCCCGCGCCGGCCTTTGCTATTCATCTCCGCCCCACTCGTTCCGGCCCCTCGTCCCTTTTGCAAAAATCTCTTGATTAATTGACCGCATCGGTTTATAATGTTTCCGTAATGTCTAAATAAAGATTGAAAATTCTCAGGTAACTCTAATCATATTTCAGCTATTTATCCCAACTCCCAACTTTTATCCCAGTCATCATAACTGAAAATGAGGGCGAAGGGGGAGTGATTATCAATGGATGATAAAGGCAGAATCGGATTATTGACGTCGGCGGAATTGTTCGTGCTCGATCTGGACGGCACATTTTATCTGGGAGACCGGCTGATCGACGGGGCGCTGGCATTTGTCCGCTATGTCCAGGAGAAAGGGCGGAAAATTCTCTTTTTCACCAATAATTCCTCCCGTTCCCCGCGTGTCTATCTCGACCGGCTGGCTTCGATGGGATGCCCCATCACGGGAGAGCAGATGATGACTTCGGGCGATGTGGCGATTGCATGGCTGAAATCGCACTGTCCGGGACAGCGGGTCTATCTGGTGGGAACGCCGGCGCTTGTGGAGAGTTTCAGGGAGGCGGGTATCTGCCTGACCGATGGCGATGGGACGCGGCCGGATATCGTGATGGTCGGCTTTGACACGACGCTGACGTATCACAAGCTGGAGCGCGCATGTACCTTTATCCGGGAAGGCGCGCTGTTTTTGGCGACGCATCCGGATATCAACTGCCCGACGGAGGACGGCTTTATACCGGACTGCGGCGCTTTCTGCGCGGCGATCACCCTTTCCACAGGGGTGCGTCCGAAGTATTTCGGAAAACCTTTTGAGGAGACGCTGGATATGATTTTGCTTCGCACGGGCGCGGCGAGAGAAAGAGTGGCCTTTGTGGGCGACCGGCTTTACACGGACGTGGCCGCGGGCGTCAATCACGGCGCGCTGGGATTTCTGGTGCTATCGGGTGAGACGCGGGCGGAGGATATAGAAAAATCCGATGTGCGGCCGAGCGCGGTCTTTCAGTCGCTGGGAGAGATGCGGCGTCTGCTTGGAACTGTCTGGGACTGAGCACCGGCCGTGGCGGTCTGGTGTTTCCGTCGGACATCAGACGCTCTGGCATTGATGAGGAAGGTGTCCTGCCGTGACGGATGATATACAGATTTGGGACAGCCATGTGCACCTGTTCCCGCCGGAGATCTATCGGAATTTTGAGAGGTATGCGCCGAGGGATGCTTATTTTGCGGCGCTGGCACAGCCGTGCGGTGGCAAGGGGACAATACAGGCATGGGCGGACGTACAGGAGGCGCTTGCCTGCGCCGACGCGGCCGGAGTCACGGGCATGGTGATGCAGGGCTGGTACTGGAATGATGTGGGTCTGATGCGGATGCACAACGACTATATGGCGGAGATCATCCGAAAGTACCCGCGGCGCATGAGGGCGTTTATATCAGTCAATCCGAAATTCGGCGGCGCGGCAATCGGGGAGATTGAGCGCTGTGTGCGGCTTGGATTTTGTGGGATCGGCGAGCTGGGGCCGGGTGGCAACGGCTATGATTTTGAGGATCCCGAATTTATTGAGGTGATCGAGTGCGCCCATAAATACCGGCTGCCGGTGTGCATTCACTGCGGGGAGGCGGTAGGGCACGATTATCCGGGGCGCGACCACACGCCGCTTGAGCCACTGTTGCGCGTGATCCGCGCTTATCCTCAGGTGACGTTTATACTGGCCCATCTGGGCGGCGGCCTGCCGTTTTACGGGCTGGGACGGCACGCCCACGGGCGGATGCCACATGTATATTATGACACGGCGGCCAATCCGCTGCTCTATCATATCAGCAGTCTGCGAGCGGTGATCACGATGGCTGGCGCTGATCATCTGCTGTTTGGCAGTGATTTTCCGCTTCTATTGTATCCGTCCGAATGCCGGACGGCGGATATGCGGCTGCTTATCGAGGATATCGAGGCGCACGCGGGCCTTGGCGAGAGCGAGCGGCGCATGGTCATGGGCGCGAATCTCCTGCGGATTCTTAGCTGACGCCATCGGAGGCGGCGGGCGCGGCCGTGAATTTTTTATGATTGTTTGATTTGTTCTTTGATTGATGCC
>CAYRDY010000041.1:0-3516 GCA_964423195.1 uncultured Catenibacillus sp.
GTGAATGCGCGGCCGCGCGCAGTCATATTGACGGTTGAGATTAATCGTGCTATATTGTATGGAGAAAGTCACAGACAGTAGCCATGCGGGCGGATCGCGGCCCGCGGGGCTTTCGCGGATATTGTATGGACAAGGCACTGTGCGCTGATCGGTTATGAGCGTGAAGGGACGCACGGGAATTTGGGGAGATGACATTGTGAGCAATAATTTCAGCGGTGAAAAGTATAAAATCCTTATTGTGGATGACTCTGAGATGAACCGTCTGCTGCTTGCGGAAATGTTGGAAGATGATTATGAGATTGAGGAGGCCGCCAACGGCGAGGAGGCCGTCGCCATCTTAAAGGATCGAGCGCAGACGTTTTCGCTGGTGCTGCTCGATTTGGTAATGCCGAAAATGGACGGCTTTGAGGTGCTTGCCTGCATGAACAGATACCATTGGATCGATATCGTGCCGGTGATTATGATCTCGGCGGAGAGCTCGATGACCTATATCGAGCGGGCCTATGATTTCGGCGCTGCCGATTATATTAACCGGCCGTTTGATATGGCTGTCGTCCGGCGCCGCGTGGCCAACACCATTGTGCTGTACGCGAAGCAGCGGCAACTGGTCGATATGGTCGCCGATCAGATCTATGAAAAGGAAAAGAGCAGCCGGCTGATGGTGTCAATTCTGAGCCATATTGTCGAGTTCCGCAACGGTGAGAGCGGGCTGCACGTCATGCATGTCAACATGATCACCGAGCTTTTGCTGGACCGCCTGGTGAAGACGACGGATAAATACAAGCTGACGGCGGCGGATATCACCAATATCGTGACGGCCTCGTCGCTGCACGACATCGGAAAGATTTCGGTGCCGGATGAGATCATCAATAAGCCGGGACGATTTACGCCGGAGGAATTTGAGATCATGAAGGGCCACGCGATGGCTGGAGCCATGATGCTGTCTGACCTGCCGTTTTACGAGGACGAGCCGCTGATCCGGACGGCTTATGAAATCTGCCGCTGGCATCACGAGCGCTATGACGGCTCCGGTTATCCCGATGGGCTGGTCGGGGAGGACATTCCGATCTCCGCGCAGTGCGTGGCGCTGGCGGATGTGTATGACGCCCTGACAAGCGAGCGATGCTACAAAAAGGCATTTTCTCATGAGACAGCGTTGGAGATGATCACGGGCGGGCAGTGCGGGGCGTTCAATCCGCTATTGCTGGACTGCCTGCGTGATATCAGCGATGTGCTCAAGAGGGAATTGACCGCGAATTTTGTCCGGAATAATGAGAAGCGTCAGTTGGATCAGATCGCGAATGATATTTTCCGCGGTGAGGAGCGGATGGCCGGCCGGCAGGAGGGGGAGTGATTTTAGATGCGTCGAAGCAGGGTAATGATCGCGGGCACGAACAGTGGCTGCGGAAATACGACAGTGACCTGTGCCGTCATGAGGGCATTTTTGGACCGGGGACTGCGGGTGGCGCCGTTTAAGTGCGGGCCGGATTATATTGCCCCGATGATTCACAGACAGGTCACAGGCCGCGCGTCCGTAAATCTCGACAGTTTCTTTACGGATAAGGAGATGCTGAACTGGCTGTTCAACAGCCATCTGACAGACTGTGACATCGCTGTTGTGGAGGGGGACAGGGGCCTGTATGACGGCATTGGCACAGGCACAAAGGGCAGTTCCTTCGAGATCGCACTGGCCACGAAGACGCCAGTCATTCTCGTCGTGGACGGGCGCGGCATGGCGCTCTCGTTGGCGGCTGTGATCCGGGGTTACAAAAATTTTACATTGACAAAGCAGATCAAGGGCGTGATCATCAATCGAGTCAGCAGGGAGACTTATCTTTTCCTCAAGGAGACGCTCGAAAAACAGACGGGGCTGCCGATGCTCGGATATCTGGAGCCGCTGGCGGCTTGGAATGCCGGCGATTTAGACCGAGAGATTGCCATGCTCGGAGCTGCCGCACGGGAGACGATCGATTTGGAGGCGATCGCCGCGATCGCGGACGATGCCGACGAGGGCAAAGGTTTTGTCATCGAGCGAAAATTGTTTGAGACATCTCTGGCGGCGGCCGCGGCAAAGACGCCCGTGAAGCTGGCAGTGGCGATGGACAGCGCGTTCTGTTTTTATTATGAGGACAATCTGGATCTGTTCCGGCGCATCGGCGTGACGATCGTGCCGTTCTCGCCGCTGGCGGGGGACGCGGTGCCCGACGATGCCGACGGCATTTATCTGGGCGACGGCCATCCGGAGGATTACGCGGCGGAGCTGGAGCGACAGCTCTGGCCAAAACTTTCGCTGCGCCATTGTCTGTCCATGCGGATGCCGATGATCGCGGAGTGCGGCGGATTTGTGTATATGCATGAGACGATGGAGGACAGGGACGGCCATGTGTATAAGATGGCCGGCATGATTCCCGGCCATGTGAAGCTGGCGGACAGGACAGAGCCTTCAGGTTATGTCCGTATCACCGTGAAAAATGACGGGCCGCTGGGCCCCGCGGGGACAGTGATCAGAGGCCATGAGATGCGCTGCTCGGAATCGGACAATGCGGGCGAGGATCTCCTGATTGAGAGGCCGGACGGCGCGTCATGGTCCACCGGATTTTATGAGGACTTCTTCTACGGCGGCTATCCGCATTTATATCTGTTCAGCAATCTGAAAAGCGCGATGGCATTTCAGCAGGCGATGATCCGCTTCCACAAGAGCCGTCAGGAACGGAGGTAAGCGATGAAATTGATTTCATGGAATGTCAATGGCCTGCGGGCGGTCGTCGGCAAGGGGTTTATGGATATTTTTAATGAACTGGACGCCGATGTCTTTTGCCTTCAGGAGACGAAGCTGCAGGCCGGTCAGATTGCGCTTGAGCTTCCGGGGTACCACCAGTACTGGAATTACGCGGTGAGGAAGGGGTACTCTGGCACGGCGGTGTTTACGAAGGCGGAGCCGCTGTCCGCTGCCTACGGGCTCGGCATCGAGGAACACGATCAGGAGGGCCGTGTGATCACGCTTGAATTTGAAAGATTCTTCCTGGTCAATGTCTATACGCCGAATGCCAAGGAAGGTCTGGCGCGCATTGATTACCGGATGCGCTGGGAGGACGATTTCAAGGCTTATCTGAAAAAACTGGAGCAGACAAAGCCGGTGGTTCTGTGCGGGGATCTGAATGTGGCCAATGAGGAGATCGACCTGAAGAATCCGAAGAGCAACCGCGGCAACGCCGGTTTCTCCGATCAGGAGCGCGGCAAGATCAAGGCGCTGCTCTCGGATGGCTTTATTGATACTTTCCGCTATTTCTATCCGGATCTGACGGGCGCCTATTCGTGGTGGTCCTATCGCTTTAATGCGCGAAAGAATAACGCCGGATGGCGCATCGATTATTTTATCGTCTCCGAGAGCCTCAAGGGGGAATTGAGGGAGGCGGCCATTTTAAGTGATATTTACGGTTCGGATCACTGTCCGGTGATGCTGCGGATCTTTGAATAAACGCCGGAGATTTCGGGAAGTTGTGAGCTTGCCGGCGG
>CAYRDY010000041.1:3616-19080 GCA_964423195.1 uncultured Catenibacillus sp.
TGCGGATCTTTGAATAAACGCCGGAGATTTCGGGAAGTTGTGAGCTTGCCGGCGGCGGGATTAATGAGAGAGTTAACCGGCGGATTTGCCGGATAAATGTGATATATGTGAAAGGGTGAAACGACATGATAAAGATTGACATATTTTCAGGGTTTCTGGGCGCCGGAAAGACGACGCTGATCAAGAAGCTGCTTGAGGAGGCGCTCGGAGGTGAGCAGGTCGTCCTGATTGAAAATGAATTTGGCGAGATCGGCATCGACGGAGGATTTCTAAAGGACGCAGGCATCGAGATCACGGAGATGAATTCCGGCTGTATCTGCTGTTCGCTGGTCGGCGACTTCGGGCGCGCCCTGACGAAAGTGATCGAGGAGTATCATCCGGACAGGATTCTGATCGAGCCGTCCGGTGTGGGCAAACTGTCGGATGTCATGGCCGCGGTGAAGAGAGTGACTGTGGACGGCGAGGTCGAGCTGAACAGTCTGGTGACGATTGTCAACGGCCAGAGATGCAAAGTCTTTATGAAAAATTTCGGCGAGTTTTTCATCAACCAGGTGGCGTACGCAAAGACGATTGTGATCAGCCGTACCCAGAATATGACGGAGGCCAAACTTGAGGAGACGGTCGGACTGCTGCGCGAGCACAACGCGGAGGCGGCCATTATCACCACCCCGTGGGATGACCTGGACGGCGCGAAGATTTTGAGTGTGATGGAGCAGAAAATTTCTCTCGCGGATCAAATGTTTGAGGAAGAGTACGCGCACGAGCATGAACATGAACATGAGCATGAGTATGAGCATCATCATGACCACGATAGTCATGACCATGACCATGGCGATCACCATGACCACGACCATGGCGGTCACCATGATCACGACCATGGCGATCATGATCACGACCATGGCGACCATGATCACGACCATCACGATCATGACCATGACCATGATCACGACCATCACGATCATGACCATGATCACCACGATCACGACGCGCATGGCCATCATCACCATGATCATGAGGGTCATCATCATGCGGATGATGTGTTTACAAGCTGGGGCGTGGAGACGCCGCGCAAGTTTACGAGGGAAGAGATGGAATCGGCGTTGAAGGCGCTCTCCGAGACAAACGCGTACGGCGATGTGCTGCGCGCCAAGGGCATGGTCGCCGGAGCAGACGGCGAGTGGATCTATTTTGATCTTGTGCCGGAGGAATATGAGCTGCGCTCCGGTGCGCCTGAGTACACCGGCAGGATCTGCGTGATCGGCACGGAACTCAAAGAGGACGCGCTGAGAGAATTGTTCCATGTGTAAATGCGGCAAACGGCCGCGCGGCGGGGGAAATGATAAAACCTGACGTGATGCGATACGCTTGCAGGCAGCGCGTATGAAAGGGCGAAGTAATAAAAACCTGTGATGGTGAGGTGATATGATGAAAAAAACCGATACACTGGTATTTTTGATCACCGGTTTTCTGGATTCGGGCAAGTCAACATTTATCCGCGACCTGCTGGTCGGGCAGGAGTTTACCGAGGGAGAGAAGACACTGCTGATCCTGACCGAGGAGGGCGAGATGGAATTTGACGAGCTGGAGCTGGCGAAGGTCAATGTCGAGCTGACCTCGGTGGATTCAAGAGAAGAATTTACGACGGCGTTTCTTGAGCGGTGTCAGACCCGTTATCGGCCGAAATATGTGTTTATCGAGTATAATGGCATGTGGCCGATGGATGACATTCTGGATATGGATCTGCCGGATGGCTGGATCCTCAACCAGATGGTGACGATGGTAGACGGCACGACATTTGACAGCTATCTGACCAATATGAAATCCGTACTCTTTAATATTTTCGCGGTGACGGAAATGATTTTCTTCAACCGCTGCACGCCGGACATGCCTCTGGCGACTTATCGCCGCAATATCCGCGCGGTCAATCGGCGCGTGCAGATCGGCTTTGAGGATATGGACGGCAATGCCATTGATATCGGCAGGGAGGAGCTGCCGTATGATGTCAACGCGGATGTCATCGAGATCGCGGACGACGATTTCGGCATTTTCTATGTGGATATGCTGGACCATCCCGATGTGTACATCGATAAGATCGTCTCCTTCACGGGGCGGGCGTATCTGAACAAAGATCTGCCGGAGGGCTGTTTTGTGCCGGGGCGCCATGCCATGACCTGCTGTGCGCAGGACATTCAGTTTATCGGATTTATCTGCAAGACAAAGCACCTGAAGAAATTCAAGACCAATATGTGGCTGAAGATCACGGCCATGGTGAAGGTCGAATACTCCGAGGCTTATGGCGGTGAGGGGCCGGTGCTCTATCTGAAACGAGCCGTGGGTGTGCCGAAACCGGCGGAGGAGCTGGTATATTTTATGTAAATGGAGATGCGGGAGAGCGCCGGACACAGACCTGAGACGGGTGTCCGGCGTTTTGAATTGTGAAATACCAGTGAAATACCGGCGCTTTGAATTGTGAAATACCGGAAGTGAATACCAGCGCTTTGAATTGTGAAATAGTGATTGACTTCTTATTTATTTCATCGTATGATAGGTTAATGAAACTCAGTTTCAATAAGGTGATCATCAGTGAAAAAAATAGGAAGTCTTTTTTGTGTGTTTTTAATCTGTGTGTCGCTCGTCGGCTGCGGTCGGACGGCTGAACCGGACAGCGGCGGCGCAGGCGCGGCGGGGAAGAAGCCCGTGGTCGTGTGCACGCTGTTCCCGCAGTACGATTTCGCGCGGACGGTCTTTGGGGACGCGGCCGATGTGGTGATGATTCTGAAACCCGGCATGGAAAGCCATATGTTTGACCCGACGCCGCGGGACATGGTGACGATCTCAGAGGCGGACGCGTTGATTTACACGGGGGATGAGATGGAGCCGTGGGCTGCCGAGATCGTGGAGAGTCTCTCGCAGGTGCGGATCCTTGATCTCTCGCGGGTGGTGAGGCTTGAGCAAGAGGATCATGATCATGCGGCCGCCGAGGCTGAGTCCGGCGAGGGGTCGGAAGCTGCGGCCGCCGAGGCGGATCATCTCTGGGAGCGGCATCATGATCACGAGCACAGCTACGACCCGCATTTCTGGCTCGACCTCGACAATGCCCGGTCCATGCTTGAGGCCATCGGAGATCTGGCTGTGGAGATGGGTCTCGACGGGGAGACCGTCGCGGCGCGGGTGCAGGATTATTCGGAGCGGCTCGCGGCGCTGGATGAGGCCTATTTTGAAGCCGTGGCGGAGGCGGCGCACAGAGACATCGTGTTCGCGGGGCGGTTTGCCTACGGCTATCTGGTGAACAGGTATGGCTTGGACTACGAGACGGTTTACCATACCTGTGCCGCCGAGGAGGATCCGAGTGTCTATGATATGGCGCGGGTGATCGATTACATCGGCGAACATCAGACCAAGGTCATTTTTTACGAGGAATTGTCGAGCGCGGTGGTGGCAAAAACGATTGCCGCCGATACCGGCGTGCAGATACGGATGTTATCCACGGCGCACAATGTCTCCAAGGAAGCGTTTGACGCGGGGATCACATTTTACGATATTATCAGCAACAATCTGGAAGTGCTGAGGGAGGCGCTGGAATGAGTTTACTTGAAATCAGGGACGTCTCGGTCGCCTACGACTATGAGCGGGAATACGCCATCGAGCATGTCAGTTTTGCCATTGATGACGGCGAATACGTCTGCCTGATCGGCAGCAACGGTTCGGGCAAGAGTACCCTCCTGAAGGGACTGGTGGGACTGGTGCCGCTCTCAAAGGGCGAGGTCGACAGACACATCTCTTTGGAGCAGTGCGCCTACATGGGACAGGACAATCTGATCGAAAAAGATTTTCCGGCGACCGCGTGGGAGGTCGTGCTCTCAGGCACGCAGAAGCGCGATCGGGTGTTTCCGTTTTACACAAAGAGGGATCGACAGAAGGCCCAGGAGGCCCTGGAAATTTTTGAGGTATCTGATCTGGGCGCGAAGCGCATCGGGAATCTGTCGGGCGGACAGCAGCGGCGCGTTTTGCTGGCGAGGGCATTTTGCCGCGACCCGAAACTTTTGATTCTGGACGAGCCGTGCGCGGGGCTTGATCCGGCGATCACGGAGGAATTTTACGGGCTGCTTGGCAGGCTCAACCGCGAGCGGCACATGACGATATTGATGGCATCGCATGATCTTGAGCAGGTGGCGTCCTGTGCCACGCGGGTGATCGTCATGAACCGCACCATAGAATTTGACGGCAGTATCGAAAAGTGGAAGGGGGCAGAGTGATGCAGGATTTTTTGAAAATGTTTTCCTATCCGTTCATCCAGCGCGCGCTGATCGTCGGCGTCCTGATCTCGCTGTGCGCGGCGCTTCTGGGCGTGATTCTGGTCCTCAAGCGCTACGCGCTGATCGGCCACGGCCTAGGCGATGTCGGTTTCGCGTCCACATCCCTGGCAGTGGCGCTGGGACTGCCGATCATGCCGGTGTCCATACCGATCGTTGTGGTCGCGGCATGCCTGATCATGTTTTACAGTCAGAAAATGAAAGCCGGCGGCGATGTGGCCATCGGTATGGTGGCAACCGGCGCGCTGTCGGTGGGCGTGATCATCACGGCGGTGTCTGGCGGGTTTAATGTGGATGTGAGCAATTATATGTTCGGCAGCATCCTGGCGATGAGCAATCTCGATGTGATTTTCAGCCTGGTGCTGTCTATAGTGATCATCATGATCTATGTCTTATTTTATAACCGTCTGTTTTTGATTACCTGTGACGAGGTCTTCGCGCGATCCTGCGGCATTCGGGTGGGCTTTTTTCAGTTCTTGATCGCCCTTCTGACCGCGCTGACGGTGGTGCTGGGCATGCGGATGATGGGCAGCCTCCTGATCTCCAGCCTGATCATTTTTCCTGCGGTCACAGCGAGAAAGCTGGCGGGGAGTTTCAAGGGGGTCGTGTGTACCTCGGTGGTCTTGTCAGTGGCCTGTTTTCTGGTCGGCATCACGCTGTCCTTTATGGTCAATCTCCCGACCGGCGCCAGCATCGTGCTGGTCAACCTGGCGGTGCTGGTGGTCGTCACGCTGATCCGGCGAATCAAAAGATAAATTTCTCGTGCGAGAGCAGATTTGATTTGAATTTTTTTTTCGAAGGTGGTAAACTGACTGATAGATACAGGCAGGGACAAGCCGGTAAATTCGGGGTGTCTATCCGGCGCCGCTGCGGGAAAGGATTTGAGGGATATGAAGATCATTACATTTGTCGTGCCGTGTTACAACTCTGAGTCATATATGCGCCATTGTATCAATTCACTGCTTCCGGCGGGCGAAGACGCGGAGATCCTTATCGTTGACGACGGCTCGACGGATGGGACCGCGGCCATAGCCGATGAATACGCCGCAAGATATCCGTCCATCGCGAGGGCGATTCATCAGGAAAATAAAGGCCACGGAGGGGCGGTCAATACAGGACTTGAGCATGCGTCCGGCATCTATTTCAAAGTGGTGGATTCGGATGACTGGCTGGACAGGGGCAGCCTCAAGACACTGATGGATACCATATGCGATGAGATTAAAAATTTCGAGCGGGTGGACATGTATGTCTGTAATTATGTGTACGAGCATGTGCAGGACAGAAAGAGGCATGTCGTAAAGTATGATAACGCTCTGCCGGAAAATGAGATTTTCGGATGGAGAGAGATGCACAGACTGCGTCCCGACCAGAATCTGCTCATGCACTCGGTGATCTATCGGACACAGGTGCTGAGGGACTGCGGACTGAAACTGCCGGAACACACATTTTATGTGGATAATCTGTTTGTCTATGTGCCGCTGCCGTATGTCAAAACGCTGTACTATCTGAATATAGATCTCTACAGATATTTTATCGGACGTGAGGATCAGTCCGTCAATCAGCAGGTCATGATCCGGCGCATCGACCAGCAGATTCTGGTCAATGAATTGATGATCGATGCCTACGATCTGCCAAAAGGCGTCCATAACAGAAAGCTCGCCCAATATATGCTCAGCTATCTGTCCATGATCTGCAGTGTCACCTCGGTGATGCTGGTGCTGGCGCGGACGCCCGAAGCCGACGAGAAGCGCCGAAAGCTGTGGCGTGAGTTCAAGGAGAAGCGTCCGGTGACTTACCGCCATGTGCGCGTTGGCATCCGCGGACTGGTGTCCAACCCGAAGACGAGATTCGGCAAGGTGGCGACCAGTCAGCTATACAAGGTCATTCGGAAAATCTATAAGTTTAATTAAATCATATAAAATAAAAAATAAAAAAGTCTGCCCGCCGGCGACAGCCGGCGGGCAGATGATATATCAAGAGGCTCACTCTAAAAGATTAAGGATTCAATGTGATATTTTCATGCACATAGTCATCTCCGGTTAAATCATCACGATGTGCTCTTAGAAGGAAGGAGATTTCATTCACTTCTGTGATACTGTTCTCCTCAAAAATACTGTCGGACCATGCCATTGAAGTAAAAGCACACTTTCCAGGGGCAACAGAGTGCGCAAAAAACGGATCCGCCATATACCCGTTGACTGTCGCGTCGTCCACAGAAAACATCACTGTCTGGTCAGTCTTGTTCAGCAGGAATAGATTGACGGTATATCCCCACAGTTCATCCTCCTCATAGCCTGTGACAATGGCTGTGCAGGCATCGTTATCAACGAGAACCTGGTCAGTATCCTGCGGTTCTCTGACGAACACAGTGGCTTTATCCTCCCCATAAGGATAGATATGAATCGTGTCATTGGCAACCGGATCAGCTAACCAGTCATCACTGTCATGGACGCGGAATGTCAGCTCAATATCCGTAAAATCGCCTATGTCATTTTCTTCAAGCGTATCTGTCGTAAAATTGATCTCATTGTTGGATTTGCTGCCTGCAGTAACTTCTGTGGCAAAAGCCGGATCGCATTCCACGCCGTTGATCGATGCGGTTTCCACGGCAAACATATATGTCTTATCAGAAGATTTGTTCTCTAGCATCGCTTTTAAAGTATATCCCCACAAGTTGTCCGGATCAATTTCCGTGATCTTTATTGTACACTGATCATTATCAACGGCGACAACCTCCTGAAATTCTGTACTTGCCTCTTGGTTTTCGCCTTTTGCCTCCTCGGTTTCCTCATTTTGGTTTTCGTCCTTTGCCTCCTCAGTTTCCTCATTTTGGTTTTCGCCCTTTCCCTCTTCAGCCGCTTCATCTTGTTGAGACGAAGCACCGGAGGGCCCTTGATCGTCTGAGTTATTTCCTTCTGTGGATGTCCCGCCGCATGCCGTGAGCGGGAACACCAGCATCAATATCAAAAGCATCACCAGGCTTTTTTTCATTTTCTCTTCCTCGCTTTCTCTAAAATATTCCGCATAAATATATTTTTAAAGCAGCAAAACTGCTGAATGTTTTTTATTCTTGAATGCCACTTGTGCGAAGCGGCTCCATGCCGTTTTCTTTCAGATGGGCATTCACATCGATAATGCTCCCAGGGCGTTCATTGAAAACAATCATCAGAAAAGCGTCCCGCGGATTTTTGGCATATAATTCCGGCATTCCGTATTTTTTCAATGCCTTCTGCGTTTCCGCCAGTGAAAAGCCGGCGACGTAACAGATTCTTAATATCACATCCCGCTGCCTGGTCCGTTTTTCGCCGTTCAGGAGCTTATATCCGTAGCGTTCCGGAATATCCGCCCTCAAAAATACAATCTGCTGCGTCAGTTTCTTTTCTTTAAACAGACGTTTCATATAAGCGGAAAAAGTATTTTCACCGTCCAGCATGCTCTCTTTGTTTTTTTCGCAAAAATCGCCAAAGTCTCGAAGGTGTGTGTTTCCAAGGACATTTTCAAGGTCGTTTGTATTTTTTTCGTCCATAAAGATTCTCCAATCATGAGAAATGTGTTATAATATTTTTAGTTATCTAAAGCATCATGCGCCGTGCGGCGTACAATTACCTGCGACCGTTCACGGCGGCGCCCGGTGATCAAAACCGTCATGCGCGGCGCGCGATCGTGGATAGAAGACGATAGACAAATTTATCGACCGACGAACCCGTTTAGCGGCGTATCATCGGATATTTTGAAAGGATGGCAGCGATGGAATACGCACAGCGGCGGGACATTTCACAATACAGAACAATTGCTGTGATGAATGAAATGCATCAGGTTTATCTCGTCCAGCATCAGGAAACCGGAAAAATCTATATCAAAAAGATATTGGATGTCTATCATCCTCAAATTTATGCCTATTTGAGGCAAAACAAAATCACAGGTGTGCCCCGGATCGTTGACATGTATGAGGAAAATCAACAGCTGACGGTCATTGAAGAATATATATCCGGTACGTCTCTGCGGGAATTGATCGCAAACGGCAGTCTGTCCGCGAAAGCGGTCATCCAGTATATGTGTGAACTGTGTGACATTTTGGATCAATTGCACCATTTAGATCCGCCGATCATTCACAGAGATATCAAGCCGTCAAATGTCATCATTACATCATGTGGCCATGCGATGCTGATCGATTTTAATGCCGCCAAATATCTGACAAATGTTCACGCGCCCGACACGGTACTCCTTGGGACACAAGGGTACGCCGCGCCGGAACAGTACGGGTTTGGCTCATCCCTGCCGCAGACCGATATCTACGCGATGGGCGTCATGCTTCGGGAACTTGTCGCGTCTCTCCCGCGGGAAAGAGACAGGTTTGACCGCTTGATTGAAAAATGCACGCGCATTGATCCGGCGGATCGCTATCCCTCCGCCATGGATTTGAAACAAGCGCTTTTAGAAATACAGGGCAAACCTGCCGGTTCAAAGAAGGGTACCCTGCACAAACTCATCCCTCCGGGATACAGATCCCGCACGCCGTGGAAAATGTTTATCGCGACCATCGTGTATCTGATGATTATCTGGGTCAGCATGACAATGGAGGTGGAAGGTGTCTACGGCACTGCCCTCTGGATTGAGCGCTTTTTTGCGCTGCTCATTTTACTGTCGTTTGTATTCGGTTCGTTTAATTACTGCCACATTCAGAATTTGATACCTCTGTGTAAAAATAAAAACCGGTTGCTGCGCTATTTGGGTATTCTTCTGCTTGACGCGATGCTGGCATTTTCACTGGGTATTTTGCTGATGATTGTCAGTTCGATATTTGACAACGCGGCCGCTAACCCGTGATGGATTTGATCGATACTTGCCAGATACTCACAGTATATCATAAAGTTTTTGAATGCGTTCCCCCCGCAGGGGTGGCAAAACAACATTTTATTGTGAAGTGATTTTTCAAGAGAAAATATAAAGATATCAAACGTATGCTCACCGAATAAAAAATCTGCCCGCCGGATGTCGGCGGGCATTTGATATACTGTACGGTCTATTTTCCAGCCTTATATTTTTCAATCAGCGCGCCGATCTTTTCATATGGGTCGAGCAGCTTGCTGATGGAGCGGTCATGGTTGAGGGTATCGATCAGGAGCGCGACATATTTGCTGAGGTCGACATTGACATAGTACGGGCGCTCGAGGAGCTTCGGCCGCTGGTAGGTCAGATTGGTGGTGAGGACTTTGTTGATGATCCCCTCCTCGTAATACCGGTCGAAGGCGTCCATGCCGTTGGTGAACAGGCCGAAGGTCGCGGCGACGAAGACGCGCTTGGCCTTGCGGTCCTTCAGCGCCCTGGCGACGTCGAGCATGCTCTCGCCTGAGGAGATCATATCGTCGATGATAAATACGTCCTTGCCCTCCACGGAGGTGCCCAGAAACTCGTGGGCGACAATCGGGTTGCGACCGTTGACGATCCTCGTGTAGTCGCGGCGCTTGTAGAACATGCCCACGTCGACGCCCAGCACGTTGGCGTAGTAGACGGCGCGGCCCATCGCGCCCTCATCCGGACTGATGATCATGAGGTGGTCGTTGTCCAAAATCACATCCGGCACATTTTTGCAGAGCGCCTTGATAAACTGGTAGGTCGGCTGGACATTGTCAAATCCCCGCAGCGGGACGGCATTCTGGACGCGCGGGTCGTGGGCGTCAAATGTGATAATATTGTCCACACCCATCGAGCTGAGCTCCTGCAGCGCGATGGCGCAATCTAAGGATTCTCTGGAGGAGCGGCGGTGCTGGCGGCTCTCATAGAGGAACGGCATAATGACATTGATGCGGCGCGCTTTGCCTGCAGCGGCCGCGATCACGCGCTTCAGATCGCTGAAATGGTCGTCCGGCGACATGCGGTTTTCATGGCCGCACAGCGAATATTTGATGCTGCTGTTGGTCACGTCGACCAGCAGATACAGATCTTTGCCGCGGACGGATTCATCGATGGTTCCCTTGCCCTCGCCGCTGCCAAAACGGGAGCATTTGGCCTTGAGCAGGAAAGTGTCGCTGGCATAGCCGCTAAAGTGCAGCGCCTGGCTCGCATCGAGTTCGTGTTCGCGCTCCCGGCGCCATTTGACGATGTAGTGGTCCACGCGCTCGCCAAGCGCCTTGCAGCTCTCCAGGGCAATAATGCCGAGTTCGCCGACTGGGATAGAGTCGGTCATTTTTTCGCTTTGATTCATATTCAACCTCCATTTGCAGGTGCTCCGCAGGCGCGGGGCAATCGGATTTATCCATGTGCTGCGCCGCCGCGGCGGCGCAGGAAGAATACATTTTTATTGTAATCAAAATTCGGAAAATACACAAGTCTTTTTAACGGATCCTATTTATCCCGACATCTACGAGGAGATGGCCTTTTTGATGCGGATGTCGTCGCCAATGACCAAAATCACCTGATAATAGCTGATCAGCCGAGAAAAAATGCGCTCACTGTAAATGTTTTGCAGCTCGTCCAGGGACAGGTTCGTGGAGATAATGGTTGATTTATTGTTCAGCAGGCGGTTGTTCAGGCAGGCGAAGAGCTGTGAGGCCGTGAAGGCGTTGCTCAGCTCCGTGCCCAGATCGTCGATGATCAGCAAATCACAGTCGAGGATGCAGGCGCACATATCCTCGGAATCTTCATCTTCCATCCGGTGGAAGGCATGGCTTTCCAGAATCTCAATCAGCGAGAGCGCGGACTGGTAGATCACGGTGTGCGCGCTGTCGAGCAATTCTTTGGCGATACAGTTTGTCAGGAATGTCTTGCCGACGCCGGTATTCCCGTAAAAGAGCAGATTGTCCGCACGGTCGTCAAAATGGCTGATGAAATTTCTGCAGGTATTCAAAATATACTCGATGTTTTCGCGCGGGCTTAAGCCCAGGCGCCGGTCCTTTGTCTCTGAGTAGAGATTGATGTCAAAGTGATCAAAATTTTCGCTCTGCAGGCGCTCACGGATATTGGACTGAGCGTACAATAGATCGACGACGGCCTGCCTGAAGCAGTGACATTTTTGATCGCCGATGTAGCCGGTGTCCCTGCAGTCCGGGCATGCATACACCGGCTCCAGATAGTCGTCGGGATAACCGTTCTGGCGCAGGAGTTCCCTCTTTTGACTTTCCAGCGCCTCGATGACTTCATGAATATCTTGTGCGCCGGCGCCCCGGATCAGTGCCCTCGCGCGTTCCGCCGCCACGGACGCGATCCGCTGATCCAACTCGGCCACGGCCGGGATGCGCTGGCTGATCTGCCGCTGGCGTTCCAGAAGGTCGCTCCTCGTCTTCGCGCGGCGCAGGTCATACTGGCGCATGACGGCGTTGTACTGTGAATTGTTTAATGACATAAAATCTCCGTTCCGCCGCCAAAGGGCGGCTTCAAATTCGTATTTCGCCGCACTTTTGGATCAACCGGATTCCGTGGCCGTCTGGATCTTGCGGGCGAGCTTCTGTTCCAGATCCTCGTAGTCGTAGGTGCGCTGATTGAAGCTGTTGAAACTGTTCACCTTTTTCGGCTTGCCGGCCGTCCTGCCCTCAGCGGCGGGCGGCTTGCTCCCGGCAGCCGTTTTTTTGCCTTTTTCATGGGCGGCGTCGAGCGCCCGCACCTCATTCAGCGTGAATGCCTTGTGATCCCTCCAGCTTTTGAGGATCCCGTCGGCATACTTGAAATTCGGGCTGTGCGTGGAGGCCATGGTGCGGTTGCAGGCCTCGACGATCAGCGATGACGAGAAGCCGTATTCGTCGGTCCAGCGGTTGATATAATCGGCCTCGACGCTGGACGGGTTGCGCCCGGAGATGCCGAAGGCGCGCAGGACGGCAAAGTGTGTCTTGCTGAAATAAGAGCTGCGCAGCTTCGCCTTGGACACGGTGTCCACGCCGTCCTCGGCCCAGGAAATGGCCACTTTTTCGATATAATAGATGCTGCGATGGTTGTTGCTCACACAATATTCAAAGAGATATTCGATCAGGTCTGTCGAAAATCCCAGCACCTCATGGAAGAAAACGATCGTGTTGATCTCGGTGTGGCTGAGCGGGTGACCGACATAGTGCTGTATGACAAAGAAGAGCTGGTCTCCCTGATTTTCTTTCGAGAACTCGGCAATCTGATCCATCGTGTACTGCGGCTTGACGAAGCCGGTCGCGGGAGAAGTGCCGCCGGAGGCGGCGAACGCGCCGTCGGATGCCGCGCTGTGGCGGTCCTCGGCTGACAAAACAGTGCCCTTGGCCGGAGTAATGCCCTCAGACGCCGCGCCCCGCCCGTCGGCGGGGGCCACATCGGATCCCGCCGTCGGGATGACAGGATCACCCGTCGGATTGAGTCGGCCGTCGGCCGGCATGGCCGTGCCCAGTGACGACCCGTTTTGCGGCGCTTTGATCGGCAGCATCGTGATACCGGTCAGATTCTGATCAGCGTCAAGCGAAAGCTTCAGCAATCCCTTGGACTGCCAGTATCTGAGCGCCCGCATCACATCGCGGTCGGTCATATAAGTATTATCCGCAATATCCGCCAGAGAGATGGACTTGGTGCAGTCGGACTGCCAGCGGTACAGATAGAGATATACCTTTAAAAATTCGCCGCTGGCTTCGGGCATATATGTGTCGAAAAAAAGGCTCGGAATCGCAGTCACCGGCTGTATATGGGAAGAATTAAAATGTAAATTGCTCATCGCTCGATCACCTTGAAAAATTGGTGTTCATAGTATATCACATATCTTCAAAAAAGAGAATAGGCACGGTTTTCCACACCCGACCGCGACGCCATTTTGTGGAAAGTGTGGACAATGTGGACAATCGGCCGCCATAACGCACTCACAGTGGGGCCTTCACCCTTGGAAGACCGCAAATTTCCTTGAAAAATGGCGAATTTTGTCGAAACGTGTCGAGTGATTTTTGCCGGTCAAAATTATCCACAAAACGGGCAAAAAATATCCACAGAGCGATTGATCAAAATGGTTCATAACTCTGTGGACAATGTGGATAAACTAGTTCTTGAGCAGGTTTTCCCCGATTAATACGACGTCTCCGGCCCCCATAGTTATCAACAAATCGCCGTGGATACAATTTTTTAATAAAAATTTTTCGATTTCTGAAAAACTTTGGAAGTAGTAGGCATCTTTGCCGGCGGCGACCAGCAGATCGCGGATATCGCCGGAACTGATGTCGCCGGGATCCTCCTCGCGGGCCGGAAAAATGTCCGCCAGGATGATCTTGTCGGCCAATGAGAGCGCGTCGGCGAACTCATGCAGGAACGCCTTGGTCCGCGAGTAGGTGTGCGGCTGAAAGACGCACCAGGTCGTGTGGTGCGGGTAATTCTTCGCCGCCGTCAGCGTCGCCTTGATCTCCGTCGGATGATGGGCGTAATCGTCGATGACTGTCACGCCGTTAAACTCGCCCTTATACTGAAAGCGCCGGTCCGTGCCGTCAAATTTGAGCAGACCGCTCCGAATGTGCTCAAGTGAAATATTCAGGAAGCGCGACACGGCGATCGCGGCGAGGGCATTTGAGACATTGTGAATGCCGGGGACATTCAGGTGAAAGCGGCCGATCTGCTCACCGCGGCAGTAAACATCGAATGAGGCGTCGGCGACAGTGTCCAGCTCGATATTTTTTGCCGTGTAATCAAAGTCGCCGTCCAGCCCGTAGGTGACGACCGGACAGTTCAGATCCCCGCAGATTTCATCCAGCCGGTCGATCCGGCCGTTGATCACCAGCAGGCCGTCCTGTGGCAATTTGTGCGCGAACCGGCGGAAGGAGCCGCGGATGTCGTCGATGTCCTTAAAGAAATCCATATGGTCCTCTTCGATATTCAGGATGATCTCGATTCTCGGATTGAATTTCAGAAAACTGTTCGTATATTCACAGGCCTCGGCGATAAAATTCTCCGAGCGGCCGATGCGGTAATTGCCGTTCAGAATCCTGAGGATGCCGCCCACGGAGATCGTGGGATCCGCTCCGGCGTCCAGAAAAATATGCGTCAGCATGGAAGTGGTTGTGGTCTTGCCGTGGGTGCCGGCGACCGCCACGCAGTTTTTGTAATTTTTCATCATCTGGCCGAGGAGTTCGGCGCGATCCATCATGGGAATATTTCGGCGCACGGCCTCCGCGAACTCAGGATTATCCGGATGGATGGCAGCCGTATAGACGATCAGGTCGATATCGTCGGTGATATTTTCCGCCTTTTGGCCATAATGGATGCTGATGCCCTGCGCCTCAAGCTTTCTGGTGATCGCGCTTGGCTTCACGTCCGAGCCGGAAATGCAAAATCCACGGTCCAGCAGAATCTCCGCGAGTCCGCTCATGCTGATACCGCCGATGCCCATGAAATAGACATGATACGGCTGATTAGAATGAATCTGATACATATGTTCCTCTTTCCCGACACGCCTTCGCGCGTCATCAAGGTAGATTGCTGTAAAGTCCTGACAACCGTCTTTGATCCATGATTGACGCGCCGCGCGGGCGGCGCAAGATGGATGCTCACATCCATTATAAACACACCGTCGGGAAAAATCAAATACTTTATGCGGCCCAGCGAAATCAGCGAAAATCCATGCCGGTTTTTCGCGCGCCGCGGCCGGCTAAGCGGCGGATAAGCCCTTTTCGGGCAACAGATTTTTCAAAAAATTAAGATATTGGCATTAAAATATGTAGAAATTATGAGAATAAATATTTGTGTTGAGAATGCAGTCCGGAAAGAATTCGCAAAATGTTCACAAAAAGTTTAACATTTAGTGTTCACTTTTTTAAAAAACAGTGATATAATATATGAACAAACTATGACAAATTACAACAAGAGGTGGTAACGTGATTAAGAAGGAAATGATAGCTATGCTTTTGGCAGGCGGCCAGGGCAGCAGACTCGGCGTTTTGACGGCGAATATGGCAAAGCCTGCGGTATCGTTCGGCGGTAAATACCGTATCATTGACTTCCCGTTGAGCAACTGCATCAATTCGGGCATCGATACGGTGGGCGTGCTGACACAGTATCGCCATTTGCGGCTGAATACCCATATCGGCATCGGTATTCCGTGGGATCTCGATAAAAATTATGGCGGTGTGACGTTGCTGCCGCCATATGAGAAGAAAGAAAATTCCGACTGGTACACGGGTACGACCAATGCCATTTTTCAGAATATCGAATATATAGAGGCGTACA